>NZ_CP071383.1:3450997-3764724 GCF_017348915.1 Leclercia pneumoniae
CCACAGGTCGTGAACAGCCTGGGCGATATCGCGTGGCAAGGGGTAACAATGGCGACGCCAGAAATCAGCGCAGGCCTGGTAGCGCAGCTCAGATTCATCTTCGATCAGCTGTTGTTCAAAGAGCATGCCCGATTCAAAGGCATTGAGGCTGAGCATCCGCTGACAAAAACCGTGGATAGTAAAGACCGCCGCTTCGTCCATCTGCCGCTCTGCCAGCAGCAACCATTGCGCCGCCTGTTCGGTATCGCCAATCTCTTCGAGCAGGCTGGCATAGAGCGGGTTATCGGTGGCGTTTCGCAGGCAGGCGATGCGTAGTTCGTGGATGTTGGCGCGGATACGGCCACGCAACTCTTCCGTTGCGGCCTCGGTGAAAGTCACCACCAACAACTCTTCCACGCTCAGGGGGCGGCTAAAAGCAGAACTGCCGCCCAGGCCAAGCAGTAGTCGCAGGTACAGGGCGGCAATGGTGAAGGTCTTTCCGGTTCCCGCTGAGGCTTCAATCAACCTTTCGCCCTGGAGTGCTAAACGAAGGGGATTAAGAGACTCAGCGGTATCGGTCATTCTTTCTTGCTCCATGGTAGTGATTGCTGCAGCTCACTTACGCTTTTCCAGACTTTCCAGCCGTCCGGGTGGAGGTATTCGACCTTCCCGTTCTGGCTACCTGACACCTGGGAGAGGATGGCCATCCCTTTAGGATCAACCACCGCCTGGTGGAAGAAGTCGGCCACTTTTTGCGGCGTGAGCTGCTTAATTTCGGCCACTACTTTATCACGCGAATCGAAGCGCATATTACCCCGATCGAAATCTTTGCTGATTTTTGAGGCCTCTTCGCCCAGGGTTTGTGGCGCCTGGTTGATCTGCGCAATCACTGCTTGCTGGATTTGGGCAAACTCTTCCGGCTTCATGGCGCGAAGCTTCGCCTCTGCCTGCGGGAAGAATGCCTGATAGCGTTGCCACAGATAGGCAGGCTGCTTATCGCTACTTTGCAGCAGGAAGCCGAGCCCCCACTGGCGCCCGACGTTCATCGAGAAGGCAAAGACCGCATAACCCAGCTGTTCTTCAGTACGCAGCTGGTTATAGAACCATGGCTGAATGATCTGTCCCAGCACCGCGCTGTTTGCCGAACTGGCAAACTCGTCGTATCCGGTAGGGACAAAAACGGCCGCCAGCGCAGAGTCAGAGGTGTTGCTCTCTTTATCGAAAATCACGTTCTGCTGTTTTTCGACCAGCACATCCTGATTACGACACCATTCGTTACCATGAGCATCCAGCTGGTCACGGACATTTTTCGCCAGCGTTTTCGTCTGCTCTTCCGTCATATTTCCGACCACCAGGAACTCCGGACGGGCATTCGCTTTCAGCGCATCGCGATAGGCCATCACCTCTTTCAGACTGATAGAGGGCAGCAATGCACGGCGCTCTTCACGCTGGAAGTACGGAATCTGAGACAACATTTGCACCGGCATGATCGCCTGATCAAAGGCTTTGCCTTTTTCCGCCGAATCCATCATCTGGGCATACCATGACTTCGCCTGCTCCAGCTGATCCTCGGTTGGCGTATAGCTGAAATATCCCGCCAGTAGGGCCTGGAAAAGCTGCGGCAGCCGTTGGGTATAACCGTTGGCATTGAGCATCAGGCCATTGTTGGCATTGGTCGAGAAGCTGATCCCGCCGACGGCGGCCTGGTTGCTGAGCTCGTCCAGCGCGATCCCCGCCAGATAATCATTCAGGGCAAACATCACCTGGTTGCGGGCACTGTTCATGGCCGCAGGATTACGCAGTATCACGCTAACGTCGGCCTTCGGCTCGTTAGCAAAGTACTGGCTTGGGGTATAGACCACCCGCAGGGTTGGCTCATCGACAATCAGTTTGGGTTGTGGATAAGCCCCCTGCGGCTTGATCAGGGTGAAGTCATCAGGAATGTAAGGGTTCAGCTCCGGCAACTTGAGCGCGATGGCCGCCGATTTTTGCTGCCAGTCGGTAAAGGTTTTATCGCTAATTTTATCGACCTGATAAGGCGCATTGACGAAATAGGCTGTCTTGTTGTGCGGTTCATCCGGGCTGATATACCAGATGCGGGCATTCTGCGGCGTCATCATCTCCAGACGGGCTTTCACCGCGGCAGCATCGTATTGATCGGCAATATTGACCGCGTCAAGCGTGTGCTCAACCGGCACGCGGATCATGGTATCGGCCAGCCACTCGACGTAATCCATATCGCGGGTGATAGAGGGGTAACGGAAGTCGAGATCCAGCACGTGAGCCAGTTCGTCAAAGTAGCGCTTATCGACCCCTTTCTCGCGCAGCAGATTGAGGTAGCTGAAAATCGCCGCCACCACCTCGTCGCGATGGGCAAGGCCTTTATCGGTTAAGGTTGCGGAGATGGCGAGCACGCCACTGTTGCCGTTTACTACCGGATCGGAATCAGCGCGGATACCTTCTGCCAGCCCCTGCTTTTGCAGCCAGTCCGACAGCGTGTCGGCGCTGCGGTTGCCGATGAGGTAGTTCACCAGTTCGTCGGTTTTACTGCGGAACTGGGCGGTGTTGTCGTCAATACGAAACTCGACGCGCAAGACTTTACGCGGCATCGCCGGTACGTAATGAATGATCACCCCTTTTTGTGCATCGGTCACGACCGGGACGTCAATTTGCGGTTTAGTAATGTTTTTATTCGGCACGCGGCCGTAAGTCTCAGCAGCGATTTTTGCCAGTGCTGGCAAGGGCTTATTACTGTACACCACCGCTTTCATCAGGTTGGCGGAGTAGTATTTATCGCGAAACGCATGCAGGGCATCCAGCACCGGGCTGCCGGGTTTGTCGCTCAGGGTTTCGAGGTTCCCACCAGAAAAACGGGAAGCCGGGTGCGCCGGGTTGATGGTCTCGGCGCTTACCTGGGCCATACGCATCCCGTCACGGGTACGGGCCAGCGTCAGCTCTGCGTTTACGGCGTTGCGTTCGCGATCGGCATACTTTTTATCCAGTAACGGCGAGGCTATCGCATCCGCAAGACGATCTACCGCCCCTTCCAGGGCGTCATTTTCCACTTCAAGGTAGAAGGCGGTGCGATACGGCGCGGTACTGGCGTTGTGGCTGCCACCGTGCATTTTTAAAAATTCGGCGAGACTGTCGGGCTGCGGGTACTTTTTCGAGCCCATCAGGATCATATGTTCAAGATAGTGTGCAAGCCCGGGATGCGCATCGGGATCTTCCAGCGAGCCAACCGGCACCACCAGCGCCGACAGCGACTTTACCGCCTGAGGATCGGAAACCAAAAGCACAACCATCCCGTTATCAAGCCGAATAGCCTGATACTGACGGGTGTCTTTGTCGCTTTTGCGGATCGTTTCCTGAAGGGGTTGCCAACCGGTGTTCGCCTGACTGAAGGGTGCCCAGAGGGCGACAAACAAAACAAACGCTTTCAACATGGTGCTGCCTGGCATTCACTACCTCATCATCACGGACGACATCATTAACGTGTTTCGTGCCGAACGCGCCGGCATCTCTTTATCGTGGTACATCAGTCCGTGACGCGATGGGCATCATAATTCAATGCTTATGACCGCGCAATTTTTATACAGCCGCCAGGACTAATTAAATTTGAACAAAGGTAACAGATAGCGCTGCGCCTCTTCCGTGATAGCGTCAAAGTATTCCGGTTCAAGGGTGCGCCATAAACGCTGATACCAGACATCATCCCCTTCGCCGCGCACCATCATATTGCCCTCGTAGGCCTGCAGGAACTTGCTACGCGCTTTTTGCAATGTGGCCTCATCGGTTAACATGACATTGTTTGTCGCGTCGTAACAGGTTTTTACCCATGCCCCCCCACTTTCTGGCAGCAGAAGTAGCGGTTGGTTCATTCCTTGCAGATAACCGGCAACGAGCTGTTCCAGATAGTGCATAGCCTGTTCCGCCGGAAGCGGCGGGAAGCGCCACTCGCCATCCTTGCGCACAAAGAGCCGGCTTTCGCCTTCACCGCCACTGGCACAGTAGACAAGATGTTCCAGCCAAAGTTGCAACCCTTGTGAAACACTCAACATCGCCGGGCGCCAGCGCAGCAGGCCATCCGGCTGTACATGCTGTAGCCAACCGGTGAGCGGAATACCGCTGCATTCGAGATCGATCTCCATACTGATACCCGGCTGGCGACATTCAATCACGCGGGAAGCCAGCGTCTGCATCTCCTGACACTGAGTCTCCCAGACGATTTCGCCAAAGGCGCCATAGGGTAGCTGCCCCGCAGCGCGAAAACGACGAAACAGCATGTCGGCATCTTGCTCATCAACCAGCGCATTCAACAGTTGCTGATTAAGCTGATAACGGCTTAGTCCCTCCAGGGTAAAGGGCTCCGCATCGGGGATTTCGCTCTCTTCAGAGCGGAAGTTGACCTGCAGGCGCATCTGGAAAAAAGCGCGCACAGGGTGCGCCCAGAAACGCTGTAACTGCTCGAAGGTAATGGCGGTGATGGGCAGCGCGGGCAGCGGCTGTATAAAGTCGGTATGGGCTTTGCCTTCTCTCTTCGCCGCCGGTAACCATTCGCGGGCATAGCTCTGCTGCTCGCTTGCCACGTAGTTGGCTGGATCAAATGGCATGCGGCTGTGATAGCAGGTGATATGCGCTTTCACCCGCTTCTCGCTCTCGTCACAGTTACGTTCTTCATCGCCCGGCAGGTAATGGCTCTGCCCGATATAGTCCACCAACTCCTGCACCAGCACGGAGGGGAAACGTTCGCTGTTATCCTGAATGGAGCGACCGATATAGCTGATGTAAAGTTTTTGCTGAGCTGAGATCAAGGCTTCAAGGAACAGATAGCGGTCATCATCACGACGACTACGGTCGCCACGCTGGGGATTCTGGCTCATTAAATCGAAGCCGAGCGGGGCCAGCGCGCGTGGATAGACACCGTCGTTCATCCCTAACAGGCAGACCACCTTGAACGGAATGGAGCGCATTGGCATCAGAGTACAGATGTTAACCGGCCCGGCGAGGAAGCGCTGGCTGATACGCTCCTGATCCAGACGCTGGGTCAATTCGTCGCGCAGCAGAGAGAGGGGAATCGCTTCGCCATAGTGAGAATTTACCCCCTCTTCGATGATCGCCTGCCACTGCTGCTCAATCAGCGCCATTGCCGCTTCAGTCTCCTGGTCGGGCAGGAAAAAGTCGTTCAACATTTCCCGGGCGACTGGCAGCCACGCTTCCAGCTCCCGGCTCTCCATCAGCCTGCTACGCCAGCGATTAAGCTGCATCAGCAACGAGGCAAGATGCCCAACCAGTTCGGCAATCAAGCCGCTTGATTCGTCATAAGGCAGAACGTCGTTCCACTCCCCCTGGCTGCTCTCCATGGCATAGCCGAGCAGCATACGGGTCAGCCCGAATTGCCAGGTGTGCTGGCCCGTCACAGGCAGTTCAAACGCCTGCACGTTGTCGTCATCCATCCCCCAGCGCACGCCCGATTCGTTTACCCACTGGCGCAGGTAACGTAGCCCCTCTTCATCAATATCGAAACGGGCAGCCAGCACCGGCACGTCCAGCAGCGCCAGTACGGTTTCAGGCACAAAGCGGCTGTCTGGTAGCGTAAGCAGACTGATAAAGGCCTGCAGGGCCGGATGAGACTGGCGCGCACGACGGTCAGATACGGCATAAGGAAGATAGCGATCGCCCGTCGCGCTGCCAAACACCGCCTGAATAAAAGGACTGTAGCTATCAATATCGGCCACCATGACCACGATATCACGTGGAGTGAGCGACGGATCGTCCTCAAGCATCGCCAGCAGTCTGTCATGCAGCACTTCTACTTCACGCTGCGGACTATGGCAGATATTGATGGTCACGCTGCGATCCTCGGGATCAAGCAGGCGTTTTCTATCGCTGCGGGCAAACTCATCGGCAGTGATTCCCGCGACGGCACTGTTTTCCAGATCCAGAATATCCAGTTGAACGTTATGCAGCAGGCTGTCGGGCGTGATATCTACAAACGCATCCACATCCCCTTCACCCGTTTCCGTGATCTCCGAAAGCATGTAGATATAGTCGCGTCCCAGCTTGCCCCAGGAGGCCAGCAAAGGATTCGCCAGCTCATGGATCCCTTCATCGTTAAAGCGTTGCGCCGCCGTCTCGCTGTCTTTGAACAGCGGGACACTGCGCTCATCGAAAAGACGCCGCCGCTGACGGGTCAGCCTGCGTGCCAGCCAGCGGGCATCCTGAATATCACCCCAGTAGTGACGACAGGGATTGGTAAAGAGAATGTGGATATCAATGTGTTTACCCAGCGCATTAAGCGCCTTCAGGTAGACCGGCGGCAAAGCAGAAATACCGCAAATAAAGACCCTTGAAGGCAGGCCTTCTGGTGCAGAGTCTGCGGACTCCAGCATGGCGATGAAACGCTCATATAAATTGGCACGGTGCCAGCGGGGCTGCCCCAGCGCGTGCGTATGTTCCACCAGTGCCTTCCAGAGCGGGGCCTGCCAGATTTGCGCCTGATCCAGGCCATCAATCAGTTCGCCCGCTTCCCAGCGGGTGAGCCATTCCGGGCGATAGACCAGATACTGGTCATAGAGATCCGCCGTCCGCGAGGCCAGCTGGAAGAGTTTTCGCTTATCCGTATCGTCGTTGAGATAGTGCCGCAGCATGGCAAACTCATCGCGGGGTAACATATCGGGCAGAAGCGACATTAGCTTCCAGCTCATGCTCTGCTTATTGAACGCGCTCTGTTCTGGAATTTCTGGCAACACGCGGACGAACATATCCCAGATAAAGCTGGCGGGCAGCGGGAAATCAATATTGGCGGCGATACCAAATTTTTGCGACAGGGACATCTGCAGCCATTGGGCCATACCGGTGCTTTGAACCAGGATCATCTCGGGTTCAAAGGGATCGTCGAGCCGTTGCTGTTCGACGATGAACTCCATCAGTGCTTCCAGCACATCCAGGCGGTTTGAGTGGTAGACCCTTAACATAACTGCTCTCAACTATTTACTGATCGGACAGTGCAGGCGTGTCATCTGCCCCTGTCGACCTTGTGGAGAAATAAGTGTGACCGAGATGCTGACACATCCGGCGTGCGTTGTCTGCCCCCGGTTTATTTGCCAGCCTTCCGGGAGAGTGCTGGCGTGGAGCTGAGACTGGTTCCAGCCATGGCGCCAGAGCTGGCGATAGTGATCCAGCATGATGAACCGGCTGGCCAGGGCACGATGATAGCCCGCCAGCATCGTGACGACCATGATCATCAGCGCCATTGCCAGTAACACCTCGACAATACTGAATCCACGCTGTCTGCTGATTATTTTGCCTGACACAGTGCGGCCTCCTTTATGGGGCAAAAGTCGCTCCAGCCGTGGCGGGAAAATTCGACCTCACCGGAGGTAATGCTCCCTAACCGCCACAGCGTGCTGCCTTCGCTGCCGGCAATCAATAGACGCTCGTCATCCCCAACAGGACGCAGACATGCCCACCACGTCTGGCTGGGATGCTTTTGGCATTGCTGCTCAGCGACAGGCTGCCAGCCAAGGGTGCGCGCCCACTCCATCGCTGACTGCGCCCCGGCCTGCTGCTGTATAGCATGACGTTCAGCATTGACGATGAACAACAGGGTATTCAGTTGCTGGTTGTGCCCGGCCAGCAATAGCGAGCCCAGCATCAGGATCATCAATACCATTGCCAGCGAAGAGATCCCTTTTTGCCGCTTCACAGGTTATACCCCGTCACACTGTGATAGGCCTGGAAAACCCGCCCCTGCCGACCTGCAAACGCGGCAGAAAGTGCCAGGGTAAGCTCCGGGGCAAACCCCGCTCGCTGCACCTTTTCTACTTTAAAATGAACAACCGTAACCCTGTCCGGATCCGTTATCCGCTCCCAGCCTTTACCCCGACAGGATGTGGCCCCGCGCAGCGTTTCCAGTGCCCCGGCATTCAGACGAAATCCCGTTTGCTCCGCCGCCGTTTGTGGGGTGGTTTCCCAGCGGCCATTACTGTTTTCATCCCATTGCACAATGACGCACTCACCCTGCGCGCTAAGCTCTAACGCAGCCCCCTGACAGGTGCCGGCGCAGAAACCCGCGCGCTGCAGATGTTTACCAATACCTGCTAATCGCAGCCCGATCTCCTCTTCAATTTCCTGCTGCGCGGTCTCCGTTTGCAGCGCCCGCTGCAGTCCCGGCAGGAAACGGACGGCACTGAGCAGCAGCAGGCTGCTGATGGCCATCGCGATCAATACTTCCGTCAGTGAAAAGCCTGTCTGTTTTAGCGGCATGCAAATTCTCCCTTTGCGCTGCACATCCTGATGCGACCCCAGGATGAGACAATCACCAGCCACTCCCCCGCCGGGCTTTGAAGGTAAATACGCCCGGCCCAGGCCGTATCCCGAAGCCCATAGAAGCCTAGCCCGGGCGTGATCGCTTTGACGCTGATGGCTGGCCAGAGGGGGATTAGCACCCAGGGATCATGCTGCTGGCACGCAACTGCCTGTTCCCTTCGCAGGCACCACTGTTGACCGCGCTGCCCGAGTACCACCCTATGGTCGCGGTTATTACGCCAGGCGTCGTTGCGCAGCATAACCAGGTAGTCACGTACCTGACGTGCGGTCTGCCAGAGTTGCTGCTGTTGCTGCCAGCTTCGCCAGCCATACAGCCCCGCCGCGCTTAGCGTCACGACAAGCGAAATAGCCACCAACGTTTCGATGAGCGTAAAGCCCTTTGCGATTTTCATGTGCGGAGTGTGGCGCAGCGGCGTAGCACTGGCGACAGGCAAGTCGGCGGTTTACGAGGCGGTTTCCACGCTTTTTTTGACATTGCAGCCCGTTGCAAACAGGGCGGAAGCAGGGCCGCAAAGAGAGCTTACAGGCAAAAAAAACCGGCGCCCTGGGGCACCGGTTGTGTCAGCATGATCGGGTCAGATCGCGACCGGCGCCTTGATGCCAGGGTGCGGGTCGTAGCCCTCGATTTCGAAGTCATCAAAACGATAATCGAAGATAGAGTCGGGCTTACGCTTGATCACCAGTTTCGGCAGGGCACGCGGTTCACGGGTGAGCTGCAGATGGGTCTGCTCCATATGGTTGCTGTACAGGTGGGTATCTCCCCCCGTCCAGACGAAGTCACCCACTTCCAGATCGCACTGCTGCGCCATCATATGTACCAGCAGCGCATAGCTGGCGATGTTAAACGGCAGACCGAGGAACACATCGCAAGAACGCTGGTAGAGCTGGCAAGAGAGCTTACCGTCTGCCACATAGAACTGGAAGAAGGCGTGGCATGGCGCCAACGCCATCTTATCCAGCTCGCCGACGTTCCAGGCAGAAACGATGATCCGGCGCGAATCCGGGTCATTCTTCAACTGGTTCATCACGGTGGTGATCTGGTCAATGTGACGGCCATCTGGCGTAGGCCAGGCGCGCCATTGCTTGCCGTATACCGGCCCCAGATCGCCGTTCTCGTCGGCCCATTCGTCCCAGATGGAGACATTGTTTTCATGCAGATACGCAACGTTAGTATCACCCTGCAGGAACCACAGCAGCTCATGGATAATCGAGCGCAAATGGCAACGCTTGGTGGTGACCAGCGGGAAGCCCTCTTGCAGATTGAAGCGCATCTGGTGGCCAAAAATGGAGAGCGTACCGGTGCCGGTGCGGTCGTTTTTCGGCGTGCCCTCATCGAGCACTTTTTGCATCAGGTCAAGATACTGTTTCATGAGACCTCAGGAAAGCTGTTGCTGTGGGCGACGACGATAAGCCCAAATCATCATGATAATACCCGCGACAATCATCGGGATGGAGAGAATCTGCCCCATGCTGATGTACTGCACCCACTCGCCGGTGAACTGCGCATCCGGTTGGCGGAAGAATTCCACGATAATGCGGAACGCCCCGTAACCTATCAGGAACAGACCCGACACGGCCCCCATTGGACGCGGTTTGCGGATAAAAATGTTCAGAATGATAAAGAGCACTATGCCTTCCAGCGCCATTTCATACAGCTGAGACATGTGTCGCGGCAGAACGCCGTAGGTATCGAAAATCGATTGCCATTCAGGATGCGAGGGCAGCAGCGCCATATCTTCCGCGCGGGAAGCCGGGAAGAGCATGGTGAAGGAGACGTTAGGATCGACACGTCCCCACAGCTCGCCGTTGATAAAGTTACCGAGACGACCTGCACCCAGGCCAAACGGGATCAGCGGCGCGATGAAATCTGACACCTGGAAGAAGTTACGTTTGGTGCGATAAGCGAAGATCACCATCACCAGAATGACGCCAATCAGGCCGCCGTGGAACGACATGCCGCCATCCCAGACGCGGAACAGATAGAGCGGATCGCTGAGGAACACCGGGAAGTTGTAAAACAGCACATAGCCGATACGTCCGCCGAGGAATACCCCGAGGAAGCCGGCATAGAGCAGATTTTCAACTTCGTTTTTGGTCCAGCCACTGCCGGGACGGGAGGCGCGACGGCCTGCCAGCCACATGGCAAAGATGAAACCAACCAGATACATCAGGCCGTACCAGTGAAGCGCAACGGGTCCAATTGAGAAAATGACCGGATCAAATTCCGGAAAATGCAGATAGCCACTATTCATCTGTCACCACAGGATCTTGTTATTCCGCCGAAAAGAGGTGGACAGCGGTAAAAATGCCGCCCGTGTTTATCGGGGGCTCCAGGGTTGCGAATCATAGCACAAGGGAGACGGCGACGCGGTGGTGAAGTTGTAAAAGATATGTATACCCTCTCGTCACCGGGAGGGTATCGCTTTTTAACGCCCGCCGCGAATCAGGCCACCCATCCCACGGCGCTCCATGAAGGCCGCAACCTGATGACGTACCTCTGTCGCCAGTTGGGCTTCGAGACTGCGCTGGGCCAACTGCTGCGCGTCTTCATATTCAATATGGCGTAACAGGTATTTGACGCGCGCCACGGAACGCCCGTTCATGGAGAGGTGGCGGAAGCCCAGGCCGACCAGAATCGCTACGCACATCGAATCACCGGCCATTTCGCCGCAGAGCCGCAGGTCGAGACCCTGCTGTTCTGCTTCCCGGGCAATCATCGCCAGCGCACGCAGCATGGCCGGGTGCAGGCTGTCGTAGATACTCGCCACACGGGTATTGTTACGATCGACCGCCAGCATGTACTGCGTGAGATCGTTGGTGCCCACGGAGATAAAATCGACGCGAGAAGCCAGCTGGGGCAGCATGAACACCATTGACGGTACTTCAAGCATCACCCCGATACGCGGTTTCGGGATCGCATAGCCGATCATCTCTTCCACTTCGCGCCCGGCACGTTCGATCAGGCGTTTCGCCTCGTCAATCTCGTCGATGCTGGTAACCATCGGCAGCAGAATACTGAGATTGCCGGTCGCGGCGTTGGCTCGTAGCATGGCCCGCACCTGGATCAGGAAGATCTCAGGCTGATCGAGCGTAATCCGGATCCCGCGCCAGCCGAGGCAGGGATTCTCTTCGCTGATCGGCATATACGGGAGCTGCTTGTCCGCCCCCACATCAAGGGTACGCAGCGTGACAGGTTTATCATTGAACATCTGCAGCATGCCCTGATATTGCGCGACTTGCTCCTCTTCCGACGGGAAGCCGCTTTGCAACATAAAGGGGATTTCGGTGCGATAAAGTCCAATGCCGTCGATACGGCTACCCAGCTTTTCTTCATGCTCCGGGCTTAAGCCGGCGTTGAGCATGACTTTGATTCGCTCGCCGCTTTTCAGCGCAGCGGGCAGGTTAACATCGTCTTCTGCCAGACGACTCAGCTCATTCTCTTCAACAATAAGCTTTTGATATTCTTGCAGGACTACCGGTTCAGGATCGACCAGCAGTTCTCCGCGATAGCCATCCACCACCAGCGTACGGCGATGCAGTACTGAAGGCTGGATGTCTGCCCCCATAACCGTTGGGATCCCCAGCGCGCGCACCATGATGGCAGCATGCGAGTTAGCTGCCCCGTCGCGCACGACAATCCCGGCGAGGCGATCTTGCGGCAGCTCCGCCAGCGTAGTCGCTGACAGCTCATCGGCCACCAGCACAAAGCGTGCAGGCCAGGTATTGGGTCCCTGAATGGTGTCGTCAAGATGGAAGAGCAGGCGCTGACCCAACGTACGCAGATCCCCTGCCCGCTCTTTCAGATAGCCATCGGTCAGGGCCGCAAACTGCTCGGCAAATTTTTCAATGACCTTTTTGACCGCCCACTCGGCCACCGAGCCGTTATCCACCTCAGCAAAAAGCTCCCGACGCAGACGCGCATCTGACAGCAGGTGGGAGTAAAGATCGAAAATGGCGGCCGTCTCTTTCTGCGCACCGGCGGCAAAGCGTTTACTGTAGCGGCGAAACTCACTGGCTGCCTCTTCCAGCGCGCCGGTTAGTCGCTCTCGCTCAAGGGCGGTGTCCAGCGTAGAGGCTTCGTAAACCTGCTCCATTAACGGCAGGGTTGCGTCCATCCAGCCTTCGGCGATGGCGACGCCCGGCGAAGCAGGCAGCGCGCGTATGCGCGTCTGGCGATATTGACCAAACAGCGCCGCGAGCTGGGACTGGGAGAGAATGGCTGCCATTTGCGTGGCCAGCGTAACGAGGAAAGACTCTTCACTTTCGTCGTACTGACGCAGTTCGCGCTGCTGAACGACCAGCACGCCAAGCAGCTGACGACGCTGAATAATGGGAACGCCCAGAAATGCCCGGAAGCGTTCTTCTTTTACGGAGGGGATATATTTAAAGCTGGGGTGTTTCTGCGCATCCGCCAGGTTGATAGGCTCAGCAAGGCGCCCAACCAACCCGACGATACCTTCATCAAATGCAAGCGCGACGGTACGGCCGCGTGGTTTTTTCAAACCTCGCGTGGCCATCAGATAATAACAACGCCGATCATGGTCGGCCAGGTAGACCGAACAGACCTCAGTTTCCATCGCAAGACAGATGTCAGTGACCAGAATATCCAGCGCCTCGTTGAGCCGTGGAGCGCTGGCCACCTTCTCGACTATTTCTCGCAGGCGGGTGAGCATAATGTGCGTAGCTTAACCTCTTTTACGTCGCCAGGCAGGTGCACTTTGCGGCTTAGGAGGGGCCTCCTGAAGCGTCATGACGGCACTTGCGAACTCTTTCATTACCCTGCGGTAAACGTCGCGTTTAAACGACACGACCTGACGGACAGGATACCAGTAGCTAACCCAGCGCCAACCGTCGAACTCCGGCGTGCTACTGCTTTGCATGTTGATATCTGCGTCGCTGCTCACCAGTTGCAGAAGAAACCATTTTTGTTTCTGGCCGATACATACCGGCTTTGTGTCCCAACGCACCAAACGTTTTGGTAATTTGTAACGCAACCAGTTGCGGGTCGAAGCAAGGATACGAACATCCTTCCGGCTTAAGCCAACTTCTTCGTACAGCTCCCGATACATCGCTTGCTCTGGGGTCTCTCCGGGGTTTATCCCACCCTGGGGAAATTGCCAGGAGTGCTGGCCATATCGGCGGGCCCACATCACCTGCCCCTGACGATTACAAATTACGATTCCGACATTCGGGCGGTAGCCATCGTCATCAATCACCGGACTACCTCAAACTAAACTTTATATAGAAATGATTGTTTCACACTCCAGTGAGGCGGTAAACCACTCTCTTACAGCCCTGCGGCGTAATAACATTTGAATAACTCACAAATTTCATCTGAGTTATAAACAGATGACCGAGCCGAAAGACGATTTTATTCACTTTTTCTGTGGATAGAGTTGTGAAGAAGTATGGAATTACCGATGGACAACCCAGATTACTCTTAATGATACGTAAAAACCCCACCCAAACAAAAGCTTTAAATACAGGGCATTACCCTGCTAATTCACTGCATAACATCGGCTAGTGTGATGCAGGTCACAAGCAAGATCATTGTATTGATGAAAGATCCACCAGCGTCGGTTTTATCCACAGATTGTGCCAATAAGTTAGGCACATTTTGTCTGATTTTTCGATTTTGACCATACGTCAAGGCTGTAAATGGAACCAGTAGTCAGGGTTATCACCACTTATCCCATTTTTCTGTGGATAACATGGTATAAGATCCTGTTCATTGTCAGTGACCAGAATTGAACAACCTTTTCGTGCCAGAAAAATTTCGCCTAAAAAGGTTAAGAAAAGCGTTATAAATCATTGGCCTGTTTTCTTTATACAGAACGGGATAAACTCATTCCCGATCGTGTATAACAACTGCTCATTTTTTAACCAATAGGTTCGTTATGTTTTCCCTCGTACCGTTAAGCTCTCCACCTGACAGCGAAGCACAGTTAATGGCCCAGGCCCAGCGGCTGGCAGGCTACTCTTTGGGAGAGTTGGCGCGGCTTGCAGGTTTACCCATTCCGCAGGATCTGAAGCGTGATAAAGGCTGGATCGGTCTCTTGCTGGAGGTGTGGCTGGGTGCCAGCGCCGGCAGCAAGCCGGAGCAGGATTTTGCGGCGCTCGGGGTAGAACTCAAAACCATCCCGGTGGATAGTCAGGGTAAACCGCTGGAGACGACCTTTGTCTGTGTGGCACCACTGACGGGGAATACCGGGATCACCTGGGAAACCAGCCACGTGAAGCATAAATTGAACCGCGTCCTGTGGGTGCCGGTTGAAGGGGATCGAGCTATTCCACTGGCAGAACGGCGAATCGGTTCGCCGCTGATCTGGAGCCCTGACGAGGAAGAAGATCGGCAACTGCGGCTGGACTGGGAAGAGTTGATGGATATGATTGTCCTTGGCCAGGTTGAGCGTATTACTGCGCGTCACGGAGAGGTGTTGCAATTGCGCCCTAAAGCCGCCAATAGCAAAGCCCTGACCGAGGCCATTGGTACACATGGCGAGCCCATTTTGACCCTTCCGCGCGGCTTTTACCTGAAAAAGAATTTCACCGGCGCCTTGCTGGCCCGCCATTTTTTGTTGAAAACATAGTTTTTCATGGCCATTTTCGTTATATCGCCCGCAATATGAGTATTTTTAAGATTTTACTGCTTTCGGCTTCGTAACTTCTAAGTTATTACTACACTAAGAAGAGTTTGAGCCAGTTAAAGGGGGTGGATATGAAAAAATGGGCAGTGATCATTTCAGCTGTTGGTTTAGCGTTTGCCGTTTCTGGTTGCAGTAGCGATTACGTCATGGCGACAAAGGACGGTCGGATGATTTTGACTGACGGCAAACCCGAAGTCGACGATGATACCGGTCTGGTGAGCTACCGCGATCAGCAAGGAAATTCGATGCAGATTAACCGCGATGAAGTTTCACAAATTATTGAACGATAAAGATTAAGGTCAGCGCCCGCTGGCCTTTTTGATTTTTCTCTTCCCCTTTTGCTTCCCCTCTGCCATGTTTATATTCCTTTGTCGGGAGGTTCCTGACCCATCTTATAAGTCACTATAAAGGAAGCCGGCTATGCATTATCACCGTATCCCCCATAGCTCACTGGAAATCAGTCAACTGGGGTTGGGCACCATGACATTTGGTGAACAAAATAGCGAAGCCGATGCCCATGCTCAACTCGACTACGCCATCAGCCAGGGGATAAACCTGATTGATGTGGCAGAGATGTACCCGGTGCCGCCGCGCCCCGAGACTCAGGGCTTAACGGAAACCTATGTTGGCAACTGGCTGGCAAAGCATGGCAACCGTGAGAAGCTGGTCCTCGCCTCTAAAGTCAGCGGGCCGTCACGCAACAATGACAGCGGGATCCGCCCGAATCAGATCCTTGATCGCAAGAACATTCGCGAAGCGCTGGATGCCAGCCTGAAGCGTCTGCAGACCGATTACCTTGACCTCTATCAGGTACACTGGCCGCAGCGACCAACTAACTGTTTCGGCAAACTGGGTTACAGCTGGGCCGACAGCGCGCCGGTGGTGACCCTGCTCGAAACCCTGGAAGCGCTGACCGAGTGCCAGCGCGCCGGAAAGATCCGTTATATCGGTGTCTCTAACGAAACCGCGTTTGGCGTGATGCGCTATCTGCACCTGGCCGATAAGCATGATCTGCCGCGTATCGTCACTATCCAGAACCCCTATAGCCTGCTGAACCGCAGCTATGAAGTGGGTCTTGCGGAAGTGAGCCAGTATGAAGGGGTGGAACTGCTCGCCTACTCGTGTCTGGCCTTTGGCACCCTGACGGGTAAATACCTTAACGGCGCGAAACCTGCCGGGGCGCGTAATACCCTCTTTAGCCGCTTTACCCGCTACAGCGGCGAGCAGTCGCAAAAAGCGGTGGCGGCGTATGTCGATATCGCGAAACGTCACGGTCTGGATCCTGCCCAGATGGCGCTGGCCTTTGTTCGCCGTCAGCCGTTTGTTGCCAGCACCTTGCTGGGCGCAACCTCGCTGGAGCAGTTGAAAACCAACGTTGAAAGCTGGCATCTCGAATTGAGTGAAGAGGTGTTAGCCGAGATTGAAGCGGTGCATCAGGTTTATACCTACCCCGCCCCATAACAAAAGCAAAACGGCAACCCAGAGGTTGCCGTTTTCGTCTCTGCCCTCTCCCTTATGGAGAAGGCATCAGCCCGCACAGGTTTACCGCCGACGCTGCCAAATCCACAGCGCCGCAATCGCCAGCGCAAACAATGCGCCAAAGCCCACACCGATACCCACCACCGGCACTCCCACCTTCACCGCCAGCGAATAAAGGCCCAGCATCAGCAGCATCGCAATATTTTCGCCCAGGTTCTGTACCGCAATCGCATTCCCCGCCCCTACGGTGTGCTTGCCGCGCTCCTGCAAGAGCGCATTGAGCGGCACCACAAAGAAACCGCCGAACATACCGATCAGCAGTAACAGCGCATAGGCGGGCAACAGCGCGTGTTGTAACGTGAAGAACAGCACCGCCACACCGATAAGGATCCCCGCAGGCATACAGCGCGCCACCGTTTGCAGCGTCACCAGTTTGGCTGCCGCGCCAGCGCCCACCACAATCCCTACCGCAACCATCGCATTGAGATAGGTTGGCGTGGCGTTATCCGTGATACCAAGCGCAACTGGCACCCAAAGAACCAGCAGAAAGCGTAGCGTAACCCCGGCCCCCCAGAACATGCTGGTTCCCAGCAGCGAAAAACGGGTTTCACCGTTATGCCACAGTACGCGCACGGCATTAAAGAAGCTGGCCGTCATTGGCGTAAAGCGCCAGGATTGTCCCGGACGGGCAACCGGCAGGCGCGGAATAAAGAGGTTTGCCACCACCGCCCCGGCATAGACAACGGCACACACGCCCAGCGCCGCCAGCACGTGCCAGTCGGCCAACACGCCTCCCGCCATCGATCCCAGCAGAATCGCGGCAATAGTGGAGGATTCCATTAAGCCGTTGGCTTTCACCAGCTTATCGCCGGTCGTCAGCTCTCCCAGAATGCCGTACTTAGCCGGCGAGTAAGCTGCCGCCCCCACGCCCACCAGCGTATAGCCAATAAAGGGATTAACGCCGAAACAGATGCTGGCTGCGCCTAGCAACTTCAGGCCGTTAGCGAACATCATCACTCTGCCTTTCGGGAAGCTGTCAGCCACCTGCCCGACAAAGGGGGCAAAAACGATGTAAGCACCCACAAACACCATCTGCAGGATCGGCTGACTCCAGTCCGGATAGAACTGCTCTTTTAGCAGCGCCAGGGTGGCAAACAGCAGCGCGTTATCGCCGAATGCAGAGAGGAACTGGGCGGCGGTCACCGCCATCATCCCTTTCGACCACAGGGAAGTGTTAGTGTGTACTGACTCACGCATGTGGTTGTTCCACCTCTTCAACCATCCCTTTCAGGGTCACAAAATCGGGTTTCCCGCTGCCCAGCACCGGCAATTGTTTCAGGAAACGGATATCACGCGGTACCGCCAGCTCCGGAATGCCGTGCTCGCGAGCATGCTGCAGCAGTTGCTCGCGCCTGAGCTCGCTATCGGTCGTGAAAAGCACCAGCGCCTCACCTTTACTGGCATCGCTTTTTACGACAGTGGCATGAAGTTTATCGGCAGAGACAGAGAGAGCCAGCTGCACAACCATCTCCAGCGACACCATCTCGCCGGCAATTTTGGCAAAGCGCTTCGCCCGGCCCTGGATTTGCACGTAGCCCTGTTCGTCAAAACGAACAATATCCCCGGTGTCGTACCAACCGGTCTCGACCTCGCCGTTCACGTTTTCTGCCGTCGGCGCTTCCAGTACGCCCGGGTTTTCAACCCGCAGATAACCGTTCATGACGTTCGGCCCTTTTAGCTGCAGCCGCCCCCCCTCTTCAATGCCCGGCACGGCCATCAGACGTGCATCCATACCCGGCAGAATACGCCCGACGGTGCCCGGCTTCGCGGCCATCGGCACATTAATCGACACGACGGGCGCACACTCGGTAACGCCGTAACCTTCCAGAATGCGCAGGCCAAATTTATCCTGCCAAAGCTGGCGAGTGCTCTCCTGCAATTTTTCCGCCCCCGCCACCACGTAGCGAATCCGGTGGAAGTCGTACGGATTGGCGAAGCGAGCATAGTTACCCAAGAAGGTCGAAGTACCGAAAATCACCGTGCAGTTACGGTCATAGGTCAGCTCCGGCACAATGCGATAGTGCAACGGGCTCGGATAAAGGAACACTTCCGCACCGGTCAACAGTGGGGTGAAGAGCCCAACGGTCAGACCAAAAGAGTGGAACAGGGGCAGCGCAGACATAAAGCGGTCTTTTGCCGTGAAGTCGGCGATAGTTTTAATCTGCTCTACGTTTGCCAGCAGGCTTTTATGACTGTGCACCACACCTTTTGGGTTGCCTTCAGAACCGGAGGTGAACAGGATAATCGCCGCATCTTCTGGCTGCTGTTTGACCTGCGCAAGACGCGGGGCCAGCAGGTGCGCAAAGATCCACAGCTTATCGCCGGTTGTGACATCGGCTTTTAAATCTTCCAGGAACACCCAGCGTACCTGCGTCAGCTGTTCCGGCAGATGCCAGAGCTTGCCTTTATCGAGGAACTGGCGTGAGGTAAAGATGGTTTTAATCTGGGCGGCGGTGATGGCGCTGGTAAGCCCTTTCACCCCGGAGGTGTAGTTCATCATCGCCGGGATACGCCCGCGTGAGACCGCACCGAAAATCACCGCGGCGCTGATCCCTGCGTTCGGTAGCATCAGGCCAATTTTTTCGCCCTGCTGGCTATATTTATCCAGGATGCGGCCTACGAACAGAGTTTTGGTCAGCAGTTTGCGATAGGTATCCGGCGCGAAATTGATGTCTTCAATACAATTCTTCTTCGCCCCATAACGATACTGGGCCGAGAGCAGTGATTCATACAGCGTTTCGCGCGGACGCACCGCCATGCGTGCTTCCATCATGATTTGGTGCAACATCTCACCAGCAATTTTGCGGCGATCGCGGGCGCGGGGCGCTTCAGGCATCGGCAAATGAGTAGGCGGCAGAATATGCAGGCTAATACGCGGGAAAAGGCGCTGTTTCACCAACCCTTTCAGACGGCTGAAATAAGTCAGCTCCGCCCCTTCAATACGCAGCGGTACCACGGTTGCCCCGGATTTAGCCGCCACAAACCCCGCGCCGTCATAAATTTTCATCAGCGAGCCGGTAATAGAGATACGCCCTTCGGGGAAGATCACCACCGGGCGACCCTGCTCAATCAGACGCACCAGATGTTTGATCATCATCGGTTTGGTGGGGTCGAGCGGCACGAAGTCGATCACTTTGGTAAGCCAGCGCATGTACCACTGTTGGCTAACGGAGGTATAGACGGCAAATACGGGGCGCACCGGCAAAAACAGCGCCAGTAAAATACCATCAATAAATGAGACGTGGTTCGGTGTGATCAGTACGCGCTCGGCGCGAAGCGCCTGAGTATCGCCCGTGAGGCGGATGCGGAAAAGAATACGGAAGAGTGTGCGAAAAAACCCAAAAAGCATTTCAACTCCCTTTGCCCTGACAATGTATGGGATGACTATAAATTGTGGCAGATTACACGAGAAGTGCGGCAGGGGCGACAGCTATATCCGGACAAAAAAAAACCTGCGCATCTGCGCAGGTTGGTGCAAGAGATGAGTACGCAGTACGTACCAAGAATTCTCACCAATCAATACCTCTGGGATCTTGATTGTGGCTGTTGGGCACGGGCTTCGCCAGCGTGAAAACGCAAGCGAATGAGCCTAAGTGCAACCAGGTGTGAATATTTCCGCCGCCTGTTACATATTGAGTTACAAGCAAAAAAAAACCTGCGTAAGAACGCAGGCTGGTGTAACGCGGTTCATCAACTGACGTTGATTCCACCTATCAATACCTCTGGGATCCAGAATGTAGCAAGGGGGGCCGGACGCCAGCCAGCGAACAATCGCAACAGCCTGCGCCAAAGTGTAAGCAAAGATTCATAATCACACGCTCCTGAAACGCCTTGCCGTGTAACGATTACACTGTTTTCGGTGACAACTCCTGCTTTTGTGATCGCCACGATTTTCCCAGGCTTGAATAGACCTCGCTTTTCCGCAACACTGTTAGGTGTGTAAACGCTTACCCAATACTGAAGGTGTTAAATGGCGACAATTAAGGATGTGGCCCGGCTGGCTGGAGTATCTGTCGCCACTGTCTCGCGCGTTATCAATGACTCCCCGAAAGCCAGCGAGGCCTCTCGTCAGGCGGTACTGACGGCGATGGAGTCCCTCAACTATCACCCTAATGCCAATGCCCGCGCCCTTGCTCAGCAGTCTACCGACACCGTCGGTCTGGTGGTGGGCGATGTCTCCGATCCGTTCTTTGGTGCCATGGTGAAAGCCGTGGAGCAGGTTGCCTACCAGACCGGTAATTTCCTGCTGATTGGCAACGGCTACCACAGCGAGCAAAAAGAGCGCCAGGCCATTGAACAACTCATTCGCCATCGCTGCGCGGCGCTGGTGGTGCACGCCAAAGTATTGCCCGATGAAGAGCTCATTCATTTGATGAAGCAGATCCCCGGCATGGTGATTATCAACCGCATTATCCCGGGCTATGAGAAGCGCTGCGTGGCGCTGGACGACCGCTACGGCGCCTGGCTCGCCACCCGCCACCTTATTCAACAAGGCCATACGCGCATCGGCTATCTCTGCTCTAACCATCAAATTTCAGACGCTGACGATCGTCTGCAAGGCTATTACGACGCGCTGCGTGAAAACGGCCTGCCCTGCAATGATCGGCTGGTCACGTACGGCGAGCCCGATGAGAGCGGCGGGGAGCAGGCGATGACCGAGCTGCTGGGACGCGGACGTAATTTTAGCGCGGTGGCCTGTTATAACGACTCAATGGCCGCCGGGGCGATGGGGGTGCTGAACGATAATGGCGTTGAGGTGCCGGGCGAGATCTCGCTGATTGGTTTCGACGACATTTTAATATCGCGCTATGTGCGGCCAAGGCTGACCACCGTGCGCTATCCGATTGTCACCATGGCAACCCAGGCTGCAGAGCTGGCCCTTTCCCTTGCTGAGAAACGCCAGCCGCCAGAAATCACCCATGTCTTTAGCCCGACGCTGGTGCGCCGTCACTCCGTTACGCCACCCGCCGAGGCGGTAAGCGAATAACGGTAGAGGTGCACCGTTTTGTCCGGGTACTCCAGCCCATCGCCGATATACTGCCAGCCGTAACGTTCGTAAAAGTCACGGCAGGCAGACCAGAGATGCAGCTCGTGATACCCGGCCTCTCTCGCCCAACGTCGTACATAATCCTGTAGTTGTCCCGCCAGCCCTTGTCCGCGTGCGGCTTCATCCACATACAGCGCTGCCAGCCACGGATAGAGATCCTGACGGCTAATCAGATCGCAGCGCCAGAGCCCCACTGTGCCCAGCAGACGCTCGCCGTCGGTGGCGATAAAGGTCAGCGGCAGTGCCCCGGGCGTTTGGCTGTGCTGGACGATACTGGCGAAGAATGCCTGCGGTAATCCCTCACCAAAGGCCTGCCACAACCACTGCGCGACCTGCCCCGCATGCTGGGGGGCGGCGTACAGAGGCTGAATAGTCATACCAGCTTGCCCTGGAAAAGCGGCACCGATTCAAACAGATAGCCGTCAAAATCCGGTGCGTCTTCGTCAGAAAGCTCCAGCAGGCTCTTTTTGACGTTTTCCAGATGCTGAAACATGGCCTGCCAGGCGCCCATCACGTCGCGGCGACGCAATGCCGCCAGGATCGTCTGCCGATCCCCGAGCCACTTCAGACGATAGGCGCGACTGGCAATATGCACATTAAATTGTTGCCACAGTGGACTGCTGTCCATGTGATGCCAGACGCTTTCGACCGTTGCCAGCAGCATCTGGTTTTGCGTGGCGCCCGCCAGCACCAGGTGGAACATCTTATTGTTGTCCTGGCTATTATCATTAGCCGCAATCGCCCGCTGCTCCTGCTCAATGATCCGCCTCAGGTTGTCGATATCAGCGCGGGTGGCCATTTTAGCGGCGAAAGCGGCGATATTGCTTTCGAGTAACTGCCGGGCCTGCAGGATTTCAAACGGGCCGACGTCGCTATTGAGGAAACGCTCTTCTTCGTTTTCATGCTCTTCCGGAATGCGCATCACATACACGCCAGACCCCTGGCGAATATCCACCGTCCCCTGTAGTTCAAGCATCAGTAGCGCTTCACGGACGATGGTACGGCTCACCCCGTAGGTTTCCGCGATATTACGCTCCGGCGGCAGGCGCGATCCCACGGGATAGTGCCCCTGGATGATCTGCAGGCGCAGATCCTCGCCAATCTCCTGGTACTGCTTCTTTTCCGCCGGGACGACAGCCTTATCCACGTTATCACCTGTACTCTTTGTTAATGCGTCGGCCGGGCATCCTGCCGGCCAGTTTGTGCGCTATGTTACCAGAACTGGCACGCTCTTCGCCTACTTCCATTCTTCGTCGAGAATGAGCGCCAGCACACGCTCATCACGCAGCTGGCGGAACCAACTCGCCGACTTCTTGGGCCGCCGGGCGCGCTGATTATCGAGATCGATCTCAATCAGGCCGTAGCGGTTTTTAAAGGCATTCATTGGCGAGACATTATCGGTAAACGCCCACAGCATGTAGCCGTGACAGTTCGCTCCCTCTTCCCGCGCCAGTAGCGTGTAATAAAGATGTTCGCTGATGAACGTGATCCGGTAATCATCTTCTATGACTCCGTCACGGTTGCGGAACTGACTCTCGTTCTCGACCCCCATCCCGCTTTCGGCAACGAACCACGGGATGTTGCGATAGTCGTTTTTGATGCGCATTGCCATGTCATAAATAATGCGCGGATAAATCTCCCAGCCGCGGGATTTATTCATGCGCCGCCCCGGCAGCTCAAAAGGCTCGTAATAATAGGCCGGATGGAAAGGCGTCTCAGGATGCCAGGCTCTGGAGGGCGCCTTAACCCGGTGCGGGTAGTAAAGGTTGATGCCCAGCTCATCGACGGTGTTATCCGCAATTAGCGCCAGCTCCTGCTCGTTGTATTCCCACTGTACATCGTGCTGTGCCAGTAGGGAGAACAGCGCCTGCGGGTAACGCCCGTGAACCAGCGGATCGAGAAAGACCCGGTTGTAGAAGAGATCGTAAATTTCTGCCGCCCGCACGTCATGCGCTGCGCGTGAGCGCGGATAGGTCACCTCCGGGTTGAGTATGCAGCCCACGCTTCCGCTGTAGCCTTTTTCGCGAAACAGTTTCACCACCTTTGCCGTCGCCAGCACTTTGTGATGGTTCCACTGCATCCAGGTGCCGGTGTTCTGCTCGTAGGGCCAGCGCAGCGCATCCAGATAGACGCGAGTCTGTACAACGATCGGCTCGTTAAAGGTGAACCAACGCTTCACGACCTTGTGATAACGGGCGAAGACCTGCTCTGCATAACGGGTGAAGAGCTCCACCACATGCTTCGATCCCCAGCCGCCGTAGGTCTCCAGCAGGGTGCCAGGCAGTTCGTAATGTTCGAGGCAGATCATCGGCTCAATGCCTTGGCGATGCATCTCGGCGAACAGTTCATCGTACCAGGCGGCGTAGGTCTCATCGACCACGGCGTTTTCATAGTCGATTAAAAAGCGTGACCAGTTGATGGACGTGCGGTAATGGGTCAGTCCCGCCTGTTTCATCAGCGCCACGTCTTCCCTGAAGCGGTTGATGAAGTCGGTGGCCACCGCCGGGCCATAGCCGTTATGCCAGACGTGGCGATCATTTTTGTACCAGAGGTCAATCCAGGAGTCTTGTCCCTCTCGCTTGCCGCTCCAGCCTTCAGTCTGCCAGGCGGAGGCCGCCGCCCCCAGGATAAAATCCTGAGGGATGCTAATGCGTTTTATGCTCATGAAATCCTCATGCGTTATGGGTCGCCTGCTGGTTCTGGGCCTGCTGCGCGGCAATCTCTGCGCGGCGGGAGGCGATTTTCACAAAGGGCAGATAGATAAGTATCGCGGTCACAATGCAGATCAGCTGGGTGATCACCGCCCCCATCGAGCCCGCCGTTGAGAGCCAGGCGTTAATCAGCGGCGGCGTCGTCCAGGGCACCATCACCACGGCTTTACCGGCAAAACCGGTTACGGTGGCGAAATAGCCGATAGAGCCCGTCACCAATGGGGTGATGATGAACGGGATCGCCAGAATCGGGTTGAGCATGATTGGCATACCGAAGATCACCGGTTCGTTAATATTGAAAATGCCGGGGCCAATCGAGAGCTTGGCGATCTCTTTCATCTCTTTACGTTTGGTGGCGATCATCACCGCGATCAGCAGCCCGATCGTCAGGCCGGAGCCGCCGATGCTCATATAGACATCCCAGAACGGCATGGTAATGATATTGGGTACCTCTTTGCCCTGCTCAAACGCGCTCATATTTACGGTGATGGCCCCCAGCAGAAGCGGCTCGCGGATCGGTTTGATCATCTGGTTGCCATGAATGCCGATCACCCAGAACAGCTGGGCCACAAACATCAGCAGCAGAATGCCCGGCAGGCTTTGCACCACGCGTTCAAGCGGCTGTTGCACCACCTGATAAACCGCATCGTACAGATACATACCGGTCAGCTGATGGAAGACAAAGCCGAATGTAGCAATAGCGGTGGTGGTGATGATCGCCGGGATCAGCGCAGAAAAAGAGGCAGAAACGTTAGGCGGTACGGTGTCGGGCATTTTGATCTTCAGCCCGGGACGGGTCTCCAGCCAGCAATAGATCTCTACCGACAGAATCGCGATAAACATGCCGAGGAACAGGCTGCGGGTGTCAGAGAATTGGCGCAGCAGCACATCTTTTACCACGTGCATTTCACCATCCACCAGCATCTCTACCGTCGTTGGCGTAACGCAAATAAAGCAGATGACCGCCAGCAGCCCCGGAAAGAGCGATTTAATGCCGTTAATCCGCCCCAGTTCGACGCCGATCAGGAACACGGCGCCGATATTCAGGAAGTTAAGGGTGGCGTAGTTAAGCGCACTGGTGATGGGCTTTAGCGCCGCCAGGAACGAGAGCGACTGAAAGCTGGCCAGGCCGTTTTTCGGATCCAGCACCATATTGGAGATCAGCACCGAAAAGGCCCCAACGATGATGACCGGCATTAAGGTGATGAAAGCGGATTTTATCGCCATGATGTAGCGATAACTGTTGAACTTGGTGGCGAAACTGCCCAGAGAATCGATCAGTTTTTCCTGTAAGGCCATAGGGGTAATACCTCAGTAAAAGGGCTTTTATTGAATAAGGTGTACAGCCGGATACTATTGGCATACCAAAAATAGCTTTCAGCGTCATATTGTTCTGTGACTTGGCTCGCAACGCGGTAAGAGGTATCCCAGATTGTGATTTAGATACACTTTGGTATACCACTTATCGCCCGCGATTCCGCGGGTGGCAAAAAGCGTGATCATGATGGGGGTTTTGCCCTACCCGCCCGGCTTAAGCGCCGGAACGTCTGTGATAAACTGCTTTTATAACGGGAAAGCAGGAATAACGAATGGCAACAATGCTGGATGTCTCACTGCGTGCGGGCGTATCAAAAGCCACTGTATCGCGCGTGCTGAACGGCACAGGTCAGGTAAAAGAGAGTACGCGGCAGCAAGTGTTCAAAGCGATGGAAGAGCTGGGTTATCGCCCTAATTTTCTTGCCCGCTCGCTGGCTAACCGTACCAGCAACAGTATTGGCCTGGTGGTTTCCACCTTTGACGGATTCTATTTTGGCCGCCTGTTGCAACAAGCCTCGCGTCAGACAGAAACGCATGGCAAGCAGCTGATTGTTACAGATGGCCATGACACGCCCGAGCGGGAGCAGGAAGCCGTGCAGATGCTGGCGGATCGTCAGTGCGACGCCATCGTGCTCTATACCCGGTATATGAGCGAAAAAGCCATTATGGCGCTGATCAACAGCGTGAAGATGCCGCTTATTGTCATCAACCGTGACGTCAGCCAGGCCCGCGATCGCTGCGTCTTCTTCGAGCAGCAGGATGCGGCGTATAAAGCCGTGGATTATCTGATTCGCCAGGGGCATCGGGAGATCGCCTGTATGACGGTACCGATCCATACGCCGACCGGGAAAGCGCGTCTGATGGGGTATCGTAAAGCGCTGGAAGAACACGGCATTGCGTGGGAGGAGAGCCGGGTAAAATATGGCGACGCCGGGATGACGCGGGGCTATGAACTCTGCCGCGAACTGCTTACCGAAAACGTGAAGTTTACCGCCCTGTTTGCCTGTAACGACGATATGGCGCTGGGCTCATCGAAAGCGCTGCACCAGGCGGGGCTGCGTATTCCGCAGGATGTCTCTCTGTTCGGCTTTGATGACGCCCCCTGCGCGAAATGGCTGGAGCCAGCCCTGTCGACCGTCTATCTGCCGATCGACAATATGATCACCACGGCTATCGATCAGGCAATCCGGCTGGCGAATGACCAGCCGATCGAGGCGATCCCGCCCTTTACCGGCACGCTCGTCATCCGGGACTCCGTCGCGCCAGGGCCGGAGTATGATCAGAAGAGTTCCAGCGCCAGTAATTCCTGAATCGTCTGACGGCGGCGGATCAGGCGTGCCGCGCCGTTATCAAAAAGCACTTCCGGCAGTAGCGGGCGGCTGTTGTAGTTAGAAGACATCGACGCACCGTAGGCCCCCGTATCATGCAGTACCAGATAATCTCCCGGTACCACGGCGGGCAGCGAACGGGTTTCGACCTTGCCGCCTTCCAGCTGGGTAAAGACATCACCGGATTCACACAGCGGTCCGGCAACCACGGTTTCTACCTGCTCTGCCTGGGTTAAATCGCGCCCGTCGCCGGCCAGCGCGGTAATGTGATGATAGCTGCCGTACATTGCCGCTCGCATCAGATCGTTGAATCCTGCGTCGATCAGTACGAAGTGGCGGCTACCCATTGTCTTGACGCTACGCACCTGTGCCACCAATACGCCGGACTCAGCCACCAGGAAACGCCCAGGTTCGATCTCCAGCTTTACCGGATGGCCGAGGTGAGCGGCAATTTTGTCACGCGCGGCGCTCCACAGACCGTAATAGTGATCGGTATCGATCGCCTCTTCCCCTTCACGATACGGAATAGAGAGGCCGCCACCCGCGGAGATCGCTTCCAGATCCTGCCCGAAATCCATGACCTGACGCACCATGGCACCGCATACCTGCTCCAGGTGGCCGTAATCGACGCCAGAACCAATGTGCATGTGAATGCCCACCAGCTTCAGGTTGTACTGTTGCAATACCTTCAGCGCCACCGGCAGATCGCTATACCAGATGCCGTGTTTACTGTTCTCGCCGCCGGTATTCGTTTTCTGACTGTGGCCATGGCCAAAGCCGGGGTTAACGCGCAGCCAGACGCGATGGCCAGGCGAAACCTCCCCTAACTGGGCAAGCATATCTACCGAGCCCGCGTTAACCGGGATCTGCAGTTCATGCACGCGGGCCAGGGTTTCGCTGTCGATCAGATCGGCAGTAAACACAATGGCATCGCCATCGGCTTGCGGATCATAACCCGCCGCCAGGGCACGTTCGATCTCCCCCAGCGATACGGAGTCGACTTTGACACCCTGCTCGCGCATCAGGCGCAGGATATGGATGTTTGAGCACGCTTTCTGAGCGAAACGCACCACATCAAACTGATGCAGCGCGGCGATTTTTTCTCGAACGATCTGTGCGTCGTAAACCCAGACCGGGCAGCCAAACTCCGCAGGCATGCGCAGCAAATTCTCGGCGTTGAGGGCGGTGTCTGTGTTGTGTAACGAGCGTGGCATGGTCTTCTCCGGTACAGGTTTTTTATGATTACGCCACAGTGTGAACCGAATAAAAAATATCGTTTTATCTTCAGTCTATGCAAAAATGATATGGATAACTTTTTGCCACAGGCCACCGTTATGCCCGCCGTTAACCTACGCCATATCGAAATCTTCCACGCCGTGATGACCGCCGGTAACCTGACCGAGGCCGCACGTCTGCTCCACACCTCGCAGCCCACGGTCAGCCGCGAGCTGGCGCGCTTTGAAAAGGTAATTGGGTTGACGCTCTTTGAGCGAAGCCGCGGGCGTCTGCATCCTACGGTGCAAGGGCTGCGGCTCTTTGAAGAGGTCCAGCGATCCTGGTACGGGCTGGACAGGATTGTCAGCGCCGCCGAAAGCCTGCGTGAATTCCGCCAGGGAGAGTTGTCGATCGCCTGTCTGCCGGTTTTTTCCCAGTCCTTTTTACCGACGCTGTTACAGCCCTTTCTGACGCGCTATCCCGACGTTAATCTGACTATCGTGCCGCAAGAATCCCCGTTGCTTGAGGAGTGGCTTTCCGCCCAGCGACACGATCTGGGGCTGACGGAAACCTTGCTCACCCCTGCCGGAACGGAACGTACTGAGCTGCTATCGCTGGATGAGGTGTGCGTGCTGCCCGCAGGGCATCCGCTCAGTCAGAAGAGCGTGCTCACCCCCGCCGATTTTCAGGGTGAGAACTACATTAGCTTGTCGCGCACCGACAGCTATCGCCAGCTGCTGGATTCGCTCTTTAGCGAGCATCAGGTTAAACGCCGGATGGTGGTGGAGACCCACAGCGCAGCATCGATTTGCGCCATGGTGCGCGCAGGGGTAGGAATTTCGGTAGTGAATCCGCTCACGGCGCTGGAGTATGCGGCGAGCGGAGTGGTTATCCGCCCATTTAGCCTCTCGGTGCCGTTCACGGTGAGTTTGATCCGCCCGCTGCACCGGCCGGCCTCCGCCCTGGTGGAGGCATTCAGTGGCTGGTTACAGCAGGGGGCAAAACAGTTTACAGCCGATCTTCTCAGGACAACATAAATTCCACCGCATCTGCCGCGTGGATCGCCGCCGTATCGAAGACCGGAATGGGGCTGTGCTCAGCAGGCACCAGCAGGCCAATCTCGGTGCAGCCGAAGATCACCCCTTCCGCCCCCTGCGCCGCCAGTTTCTCGATCACGCTCAGATAATAGTCGCGCGAGGCATCACTAAAGGTGCCGAGGCAGAGCTCTGCAAAGATGATCTCATTGATGCGCGCGCGGTCTGCTTCATCGGGGATCAGCGTTTCAATGGCAAACTGCGACGTCAGACGGCCCCGGTAAAAGTCCTGCTCCATGGTATAGCGGGTGCCCAGCAATGCCACGCGCGACATGCCGGATGTCGTAATCGCCCGCCCGGTCGCATCGGCAATATGCAGAAATGGCAGCGGGCAACGCGCTTCAATATGCGACGCAACTTTGTGCATGGTATTAGTACAGAGCAGAATGGCTTCGGCTCCCGCCTGCTGCAGGCCCAGCGCCGCGCTGGCCAGCATCTCTCCGGCTTTGTCCCAGTCGCCGCTTGATTGACAGGCTTCGATCTCATGAAAGTCCACGCTATGCAGCAGCAGACTCGCAGAGTGCAGACCACCCAGGCGCTGCTTTACGCCCTCATTGATTAAACGATAATAGGGAATGGTTGATTCCCAACTCATTCCGCCCAACAGACCGATCGTTTTCATTCTGCTCCCCTTTCTGGTTTTCCTCAGTGAAGCAAACTTGTGATCGAGTTTCCAGTTCCTTGGTTCAACGTTTTCTTTTTATACGGGCTGAGATAAGTTAATTGAAACAACGTTTCACTCTATATCAGGATACAACCATGTTTATTTTTCATAAAGAGACCCGCCTGGACGATTTGGGCAACGGCGTGACGCGCCGCATTCTGGCTCACGACGGCAAAATGATGGCAGTAGAGGTGAATTTTGAGGAAGGGGCAATTGGCCCGATGCACAACCATCCGCACGAGCAGCTGACCTATGTGCTGTCTGGCGAGTTTGAGTTCACTATCGGTGATGAAAAACATATCGTGACCGCTGGCGATACGCTCTATAAAGAGCCGCATGTGATGCACGGCTGCGTCTGCCTGAAGCCCGGTACGCTGCTGGATACCTTCACGCCGGTGCGCGAAGACTTTCTGAAGTAAATAAGAGGGCGCGATTAAGCGCCCTTTTCTTTCCTGCCTTTAGGCCGCTACCGCCTCAGGCAGTGGAATACGGGAACTTAATGCCTGGTTCAGCAGTACGCTACCGCAAGCGAATAGCCCACCCAGTAATCCCGCCAGCAGTACAATGAGCGCTTTACCTGGGCCGTCTTTATTTACCGGCATAGAAGGGGAAAGCTGATATTTAAACGGCTCTACGTTCACATCTTCAATAGAGAGATTTTCCAGCTGTTGCAGATAGTATTGACGGTTCTGGAAGTCCGCATTGAGTTCAGCCACGTCCTTGATGTTTTTTTCAATCTGCAGTTTCTGCGCGATACCGTCAGCGCCTAACGCCACTGAGTAGTCAGGATCATCCTTCACGGCTTGCCCGTTACTGTAGACCGGCTTTTTGATGCCCGCCGCGTTAGCGACCTCCAGCGAGTAATGCAGGCGCTGAAGATTGGTGTTGTGAATATTGGTCAGGCGCACCCTATCAAGCTGCAGCTGCTCTTTTACCACTTTGGTTTTCAGCGCGATCTGGTTGCGTATGTTCTGCATTGTCTCCTGCTCGACGATGCGAGAAACGTAGTTGATATAGCCTTCCAGCACGGTCTGTGCATCGGCTGCCGTTGGCGCGGTAAAGCTCAACGTCCACGAAATATAGGGCGCTTTATCCGCATCTTTTGCGGAGGTGTTATCGGCTGCTTTCATTCTGTCAGCGATGCTGACTACCGCGCGATGCAGCGTCAGGGGATCCACCTCTGAGCCTTTCAACTGTTCCATCACAAAGGGTGAACTCGCCATGTACTCTTCGAGAAGGGACTGCGACTGGAATTTTTTAATGAACATTTTGAACACTTCCGGTCGGTCCACCTTAACGTCAACATCAAGGACTTGTAACGCAACCATCATCTGGCGCAGCGGGTTCCACTGTGTCTGTTCTGCCGGGGTGATAACGGCTTTACTGGTCCATTTCTGCGGGAGTAAAAACGCGATTGCCAGGCCGGCCAACGCAAACGCGGGTGATGCTGCCAACTTACTGATTTAGTGTATGATGGTGTTTTTGAGGTGCTCCAGTGGCTTCTGTTTCTATCAGCTGTCCCTCCTGTTCAGCTACTGACGGGGTGGTGCGTAACGGCAAAAGCACCGCCGGACATCAGCGCTATCTCTGCTCTCACTGCCGTAAAACATGGCAACTGCAGTTCACTTACACCGCTTCTCAACCCGGTACGCACCAGAAAATCATTGATATGGCCATGAATGGCGTTGGATGCCGGGCAACCGCCCGCATTATGGGCGTTGGCCTCAACACGATTTTACGTCACTTAAAAAACTCAGGCCGCAGTCGGTAACCTCGCGCATACAGCCGGGCAGTGACGTCATCGTCTGCGCGGAAATGGACGAACAGTGGGGCTATGTCGGGGCTAAATCGCTCCAGCGCTGGCTGTTTTACGCGTATGACAGGCTCCGGAAGACGGTTGTTGCGCACGTATTCGGTGAACGCACTATGGCGACGCTGGGGCGTCTTATGAGCCTGCTGTCACCCTTTGACGTGGTGATATGGATGACGGATGGCTGGCCGCTGTATGAATCCCGCCTGAAGGGAAAGCTGCACGTAATCAGCAAGCGATATACGCAGCGAATTGAGCGGCATAACCTGAATCTGAGGCAGCACCTGGCACGGCTGGGACGGAAGTCGCTGTCGTTCTCAAAATCGGTGGAGCTGCATGACAAAGTCATCGGGCATTATCTGAACATAAAACACTATCAATAAGTTGGAGTCATTACCCAAACGCGAAGGTAATTGCCACAATGCGCTTTTTGGCTGCAAAAAGGGTCTGTAACAACTCCAGAAGGTCTATTTCTCGGGTATTGACTGCCGGGGAGGCATAACGAGGGAAATCGAGGTCCGTGTGTTTGTTGGTATCCATAGATGACATAACCGTTTTTCTTTTAAAGGTGCAGTGCATTTCTGCCTGGCAAATTACGGGGATCCCGATGATACAAGAACCTAAGAATAATCTGAACGCCTGAATGGTATATCTGTCGATGGGCTATCAAATTTAGTAGCCCATCCAACAAAAGGATTGCTGCTATAAAACCTCTCCGTTATGCCCCACCCTCCTCTTCCTTTTGGCGAGTGCAATTTTTTGAAATGACGCAAAAATGCCAGCCCCATCACCTTATTGAAACAGCGTTTCGACATCGATCACATTTCCATCATTAACCGAATGACGCGGAAATAAATAGCAATAAAATAAAATAAAACGATGTTTTAGTATTCAAGAAAGACAGTTCGTAAGTTTTGAAAACCAGACACTTCAGTGCGAGGTGCATTCTGAAAATACCCTATTAATCAGCATGTAATGGGTGACTAACCTTCGCATCGCCCTAAAAATTTTCCCTCATGCTAAGGAACACAGGCGTGAGAAGTCTTTACAAATGCAGATTCCGTTTTTTAAACCATTGATCGCCAGGTAGGTATGTATGAATGAAAACAAGCTGCTGGGGTTAGCATGGATATCGCCCTACATAATTGGGTTGATACTCTTTACTGCTTTCCCATTTGTTTCATCTTTCTTCCTCAGTTTTACTGATTACGATTTGATGAGCCCGCCGGTATTTAACGGCATTGAGAACTATCGCTACATGTTTACCGAAGACACCCTCTTCTGGAAATCCATGGGCGTGACCTTCGCGTATGTATTTTTAACCATCCCGTTAAAGCTGGCCTTTGCCCTTGGCATCGCTTTTGTCCTGAACTTTAAATTACGCGGCATTGGATTCTTCCGAACCGCTTACTATATTCCGTCGATCCTGGGCAGCTCCGTCGCGATTGCCGTTCTGTGGCGCGCCCTGTTTGCCATCGATGGGCTGTTAAATAGCTTTATCGGCGTATTTGGCCTCGATCCGGTCAACTGGCTTGGTGAGCCTTCGCTGGCGCTGATGTCCGTCACCCTGCTGCGCGTATGGCAGTTCGGCTCCGCGATGGTCATCTTCCTTGCCGCTCTGCAGAACGTGCCGCAATCCCAGTACGAAGCGGCAATGATCGACGGCGCATCTAAGTGGCAGATGTTCATGAAAGTGACCGTGCCGCTGATTACGCCGGTGATCTTCTTTAACTTCATTATGCAAACGACCCAGGCGTTCCAGGAATTTACCGGGCCGTATGTCATCACCGGCGGTGGGCCGACTTACTCGACCTATCTGTTCTCGCTCTACATCTACGACACCGCATTCAAATACTTTGACATGGGTTATGGCGCCGCACTGGCCTGGGTCCTGTTCCTGGTCGTTGCTGTCTTCGCCGCTATCGCCTTTAAGTCTTCGAAATACTGGGTGTTCTACTCCGCCGATAAGGGAGGCAAAAATGGCTGATATTCAACAACTCTCCACGGCGAGAAGCATCGCAGAACGCGAAGTGGCCCGTACGCTGCGTCGTGAAAAAATTAGCGCCAGCATTCGCTATGTGATCCTGCTGTTTGTTGGCCTGCTGATGCTCTACCCACTGGTGTGGATGTTCTCGGCGTCGTTCAAACCGAACCACGAGATCTTTACCACCCTGAGCCTGTGGCCTGCCCATGCCACCTGGGATGGTTTTGTGAATGGCTGGAAAACCGGCACCGAGTACAACTTTGGCCATTACATGCTCAACACCTTTAAGTATGTGATCCCCAAAGTGATCCTGACCATTATCTCCTCCACCATCGTGGCGTACGGCTTTGCCCGCTTCGAGATCCCGTGGAAGAAATTCTGGTTCGCGACGCTGATCACCACCATGTTGCTGCCAAGCACCGTGCTGCTGATCCCGCAGTACCTGATGTTCCGTGAAATGGGGATGCTGAACAGCTATATGCCGCTGTACCTGCCGCTGGCCTTCGCCACGCAAGGGTTCTTCGTCTTCATGCTGATCCAGTTCCTGCGCGGCGTGCCGCGAGACATGGAAGAGGCGGCGCAGATTGACGGCTGTAACTCTATTCAGGTGCTGTGGTACGTGGTGGTACCTATCCTGAAGCCGGCCATCATCTCCGTGGCACTGTTCCAGTTCATGTGGTCCATGAACGACTTTATCGGGCCGCTGATCTATGTCTACAGCGTGGATAAATACCCGATTGCACTGGCTCTGAAAATGTCCATCGACGTCACCGAAGGGGCGCCGTGGAACGAAATTCTGGCAATGGCGAGCATCTCCATTCTGCCATCCATCATTGTCTTCTTCCTGGCACAGCGCTACTTCGTACAGGGCGTAACCAGCAGCGGAATTAAAGGTTAAGAGGGAAATATCATGGCTGAAGTTATCTTCAACAAACTGGAAAAGGTTTACTCCAACGGCTTCAAAGCGGTACATGCTATCGACCTGAAAATCGCTGAAGGTGAGTTCATGGTGATCGTCGGCCCTTCCGGCTGCGCGAAGTCCACCACCCTGCGTATGCTGGCCGGTCTGGAGACCATTAGCGGCGGCGAAGTACGCATCGGCGACAAGATCGTCAATAACCTGGCGCCAAAAGAGCGCGGGATTGCGATGGTGTTCCAGAACTACGCCCTTTACCCGCATATGACCGTGCGCGAAAACCTGGCCTTTGGCCTGAAGCTGAGCAAACTGCCGAAAACGCAAATTGAGGCGCAGGTGAATGAAGCGGCCAAAATCCTTGAACTGGAAGAGTTGCTGGATCGCCTGCCGCGCCAGCTCTCCGGGGGCCAGGCCCAGCGTGTGGCGGTAGGCCGTGCGATTGTGAAAAAGCCGGACGTGTTCCTGTTTGACGAACCGCTCTCCAACCTGGATGCCAAACTGCGTGCCTCAATGCGTATTCGTATTTCGGATCTGCACAAGCAGCTGAAGGCCTCCGGCAAACCGGCGACCACCGTCTACGTAACGCACGATCAGACCGAAGCGATGACCATGGGCGACCGCATCTGCGTGATGAAACTGGGTCATATCATGCAGGTAGATACCCCGGACAACCTCTACCACAAACCGAAAAACATGTTCGTGGCCGGTTTTATCGGCTCGCCGGAGATGAACATTCGCGCCAGCAAACTAGTGCACCAGGACGGCCAGCTCGCCCTGACCATCGGCGACCAGACCATGCCGCTAAGCGCTGAACTGAAAGAGAAAGTCGAGAGCCACGTTGGCCAGGACATTTTCTACGGGATTCGCCCGGACTTTGTCTCGCTCTCTGACGAGCCCTTTATTCAGGGCGGCTGCAGCGGCGAGATAGTTCGCGCCGAAAACATGGGGCACGAATTCTTTGTATACCTGAAAGTCGCCGACTATGAACTGACAGCCCGCATTCCTTCCGACGAAGCTAAGCCCATGATTGAAAAGGGACTTTATCGTAAGGTGTATTTTAAGTTCGACATGAATAAGTGTCATATCTTTGACGCGAAATCTGAACAGAACATCTCTCTCTGACTGGAGTTATAAAAATGAAAAAAGTGCTTTTAAGCGCAGCAATCTCCGCTACCCTGGGTCTGACTGCTTTGCCATCGATGGCGCAGGATGTTGATTTACGTATGTCCTGGTGGGGCGGTAATGGCCGCCATCAGGTGACGCTGAAGGCGATTGAAGAGTTCCACAAACAGAATCCGGACATCAACGTTAAAGCCGAATACACGGGGTGGGATGGACACCTCTCCCGTCTGACGACGCAAATCGCAGGCGGCACCGAGCCGGACGTGATGCAGACCAACTGGAACTGGCTGCCGATCTTCTCTAAGACCGGTGAGGGCTTCTACGACCTGAACAAAATGAAAGATGTGATCGATCTGGCGCAGTTCGATCCTAAAGAGCTGCAGTCCACCACGGTAAACGGCAAGCTGAACGGGATCCCTATCTCCGTGACCGCGCGCGTCTTCTATTTCAACGATGAAACCTGGAAAAAAGCCGGTGTCACCTACCCAAAAACCTGGGATGAGCTGATGGCGGCGGGTAAAACCTTCGAAAGCAAACTGGGCAAACAGTATTACCCGGTTGTACTGGAGCACCAGGACACCCTGGCGCTGCTGAACTCTTATATGACTCAGAAGTACAACATCCCGGCGGTTGATGAAAAGGCGAAAAAATTCTCCTACAGCAAAGAGCAGTGGGTCGAATTTTTCCAGACCTACAAAAAGCTGGTTGATAGCCACGTGATGCCTGACACCAAATACTATGCCTCATTTGGTAAGAGCAACATGTATGAGATGAAGCCGTGGATCCAGGGTGAATGGGGCGGGACCTATATGTGGAACTCCACCATCACCAAGTATTCCGACAACCTGAAGCCACCGGCAAAACTGGAGTTGGGTAGCTACCCAATGCTGCCGGGCGCAACGGACGCGGGTCTGTTCTTTAAACCGGCACAGATGCTCTCCATCGGCAAATCGACGAAGAATCCGGAAGCGGCAGCTAAGTTGATTAACTTCCTGCTGAACAGCAAAGAGGGTGTCCATACTCTGGGCCTGGAACGTGGCGTACCGCTGAGTAAAGCGGCAGTGCAGTATCTGACGGAAGACGGCACCATCAAAGAGAATGATCCTTCCGTAGCGGGTCTGCGCCTGGCGCAGTCACTGCCTGCCAAACTCTCTGTATCGCCATACTTTGACGATCCGCAGATCGTGGCACAATTCGGCACCTCCCTGCAATACCTCGACTACGGCCAGAAAACCGTGGAAGAGACTGCCGCTGACTTCCAGCGTCAGGCTGAACGTATTCTGAAGCGCGCCATGCGCTAACAAGGACTTACTTTGAATACCCTGACGCCTATGCGTTGGGGTATTTTTTTATGGAGAAAACACCATGAAAGGCAAAATCATCCCGCTGAATTTTCAGACGCGTCAGGACAGTGAGACCGGACACGAGGTCATACGGATGACGCCCCCGCATATTATTTGCCACCGTAATTACTTCTATCAAAAGTGCTTCACCCGCGATAGCAGCAAGCTGCTCTTTGGCGGCGCCTTTGAAGGGCACTGGAATTACTATCTGTTGGATATCCCCGGTCAGCAAGCCATGCAGCTCACCGAGGGGCCTGGAGATAACACATTTGGCGGCTTTTTATCGGCTGACGATAAATCGCTCTGGTATGTCAAAGAGACCCGCGAACTCCGGCGCGTCGACCTGGAGAGCCTTGAAGAGTACGTGGTGTACGAGGTCGATGACGACTGGGTCGCCTACGGCACCTGGGTGGCCAACAGCGACTGCACGAAGCTGGTCGGGATTGAAATTAAAAAGAGCGACTGGCAACCCCTCACCGACTGGAGCAAGTTTCGGGCATTTTACTTCACTCAGCCGGAGTGCCGCTTAATCAATATCGATTTACGCACCGGCGAAAGGACAGTGATTTTGCAGGAGAAGCGCTGGCTTGGGCATCCCATTTATCGTCCGTTTGACGACAATACCATCGCTTTTTGCCATGAGGGCCCGCGCGATGCTATCGATGCGCGTATGTGGCTGATCAACCCCGACGGTCGCAACCTGCGCAAAGTGCGCCAGCACGCCGCAGGAGAGAATTTTACCCATGAATTCTGGGTGCCGGACGGATCCGCTCTCTATTATGTGGCGCACAAAGAGCATGCAGCCCAGCGCTATCTGTGCAGTGCCGATCCTGCCACCTTAGAGAACCGCGAACTAATGGCCATTCCCCCCTGCTCTCATCTGATGAGCAACGACGATGGCTCGCTGATCGTCGGCGACGGCTCGCCGCACCACACGGGCGATATCAACCTGAACGATCCTTTTATCTGGGTATTCGATATTAAGAAGGGAACACAAAAAGCCATTTGCCAACATAACAGTAGCTGGAAAGTGCTGGACGGCGACCGTCAGGTGACGCATCCCCACCCCTCGTTCTCGCCGGATAATAAGTGGGTGTTGTACACCTCAGATACGGAAGGAATGCCTGCGCTCTATCTGTGTGCGGTTTAACTTGCTTGCCCCTCTCTATGCAAAGAAGAGGGGCAAACTGAACAGACATTACACGCCGATGTCGCGCAGTTTCTCTCCTGACATCAGTTTGCGTTCGATATGTTCCAGCGTCACCCCTTTGGTTTCAGGAATAAGCCAGAAGGTGATGCCAATAAAGGCCACGTTTAACGCCGTGTAGAGCCAGAACGTTCCCGCCGCACCAATGGCATCCAGCAATGTCAGGAAGGTTGCCCCGATGATCATGTTGGAGACCCAGTTAGTGGTGGTAGAGCAGGTGATGCCAAAGTCACGGCATTTCAGTGGCTGAATTTCAGAACACAAGATCCATACCACCGGCGCGGCGCTCATGGCATAGCCTGCAATGCACATCATGGTCATGCCCACCGAAAGCCAGGAGAGCCCGCTCGATGCGGTACCGTTATCGAACTGCATCAGGCAGTAGCCGAGGATCAGCGTACCTATTGCCATCACGCTAAAGCCAATCTTCAGCGCCGGCTTACGCCCGGCTTTATCGACGGTGAACACGGCGATAAAGGTGGCAAACATAAAGGTCAGCCCGACCACCAGGGTAGCAATCATCTGCTGTTCTGTGGTGGTGAATCCGGCCATTTTGAAGATACGCGGGGCGTAATACATGATGATATTCATGCCGGTAAACTGCTGCATTGCCTGCAATAGCATGCCGAGGAATACCGCGCGGCGAACGTTGCGGTTAACCTTAAACAGCGACCAGCCGCCCTGCTTCAGCTTCAGACTTTCGCGGATCTCATTCAGCTCTTCGCGCGCTTTTTCAGAGGTGTCTCGCAGCATGCGTAGCACCTCTTCCGCCTCCACGTGGCGACCTTTCTGCGCCAGCCAGCGCGGGCTGTTCGGCAGGAAAATTACTAATACGATCAGCAGCAGCGCTGGTAACGCCAGTACTCCTAACATAGCGCGCCAGTTACCGCTGTAGCTAAAATAGGTATCCGACAGGAATGCCAGCACGATGCCCAGCGTCACCATCAGCTGATACATACTGATCATTTTCCCGCGCACGTTTTCACTCGCCATTTCCGAGAGGTAGAGCGGCGCCGTATAAGATGCAATCCCCACCGCCACGCCCAGCAGCACGCGGGCGAGCAGTAGCACTTCAACCTGTGTGGCAAAGGCAGAGCCAACGGACCCGGCAACAAACAGAATTGCCCCCACCATCAGGCTGTATTTACGCCCCAGACGGAATGAGAGCCAGCCATTAAATAACGCTCCTATCGCTGCGCCCAGCATCATGCTGCTCACTACCCACTCCTGCAGGCGGCTGCTGAGGGTGAAATGCTCGGTAATAAACGGCAACGCACCGGCGATCACGCCAATATCGAGCCCGAACAGCAGGCCTGCCACGGCAGCCGCAATCGAGACAAACTGATTCATGCGCCGGGTGTCGCGCAGCGCAGCCGGCATAAGGGTAGAGTCATTTATCGATGTCATAATTTCCTGCCAGAACCGAAAAATCGTTAACTGAAATTACGAGATAAGGGGAATAAGTGTCAGGCGGGAATGGGTGAAGTTATGGACTAATTAGCTATGGCATGGCGTTATGTGATGGACATTACAATTTCAAATGATTATGAAAAATCTTAATTTCCCGTTAATTAGCTAATAAATAAACAATAAATGTGTGACGCCTGTCGTGCCTGTTTTTTGAGTATGGATTAATTATCTTTCTTGATATGGATAATCAACATTACAGGCAAAAAAAACCTCCGCCCATGGGCAGAGGTTTTTTATAACGTGACGCGAAAATTAACGTGCCAGCCAGCCACCATCAACCGCAATGGTATAGCCGTTGATATAGTCAGATGCACCGGAGGCCAGGAATACCACCGGCCCCATCAGATCCGATGGCAGACCCCAGCGGCCTGCCGGAATACGCTCAAGAATGGCAGCACTGCGCTCTTCGTCAGCACGCAGCTGCTGGGTATTGTTGGTTGCCATGTAACCTGGCGCGATGGCGTTCACGTTAATGTTGTGCTGCGCCCATTCGTTGGCCAGCAGACGGGTCACGCCCATTACGCCGCTTTTCGATGCGGTGTAAGAAGGCACACGGATACCGCCCTGGAAGGAGAGCATAGAGGCGATATTGATAATCTTGCCGCCGTTGCCCTGAGCGATAAAGTGCTTCGCCGCTGCCTGAGACATGAAGAACACGCTCTTGATGTTCAGGTTCATCACGTCATCCCAGTCCTGCTCGCTGAAGTTAATCGCATCTTCACGGCGAATCAGACCCGCGTTGTTTACCAGAATGTCGATTTTACCGAACTCAGCAACGGCGCGATCCAGCAGCTCAGGAATAGCGTCGATTTTACGCAAATCGGCAGTCAGGCTCAGGAAGCGACGACCCAGCGCAGTAACGCGCTCAATGGTTTCTGTCGGCTCAACGATGTTAATACCAACGATGTCGCAGCCCGCTTCTGCCAGACCTAACGCCATACCCTGGCCCAGCCCCGTGTCACAACCCGAAACAACGGCCACTTTACCTTGCAGAGAAAATGAATCCAGAATCATGTTTTTTCCTTAATCGTTCAGCGCCTGTCATAACAGGCAGAGTTATGCATAACTGCCCGCAGTTAGCGCAAATCTTTAACAGCGACGTGGTCCATGTCATCAAAGACCTGGTTCTCACCCACCATACCCCAGATAAAGGTGTATGCACGGGTACCAACGCCTGAGTGAATGGACCAGCTTGGCGAGATAACGGCCTGCTCGTTGTGCATCACGATATGGCGCGTCTCTTGCGGCTGTCCCATCATGTGGAATACGCAGGCGTCGTCTTCCATGTTGAAGTAGAAGTAAACTTCCATGCGGCGCTCATGGGTATGGCACGGCATGGTGTTCCAGAGGTTGCCCGGCTCAAGCTCGGTCAGCCCCATGCTGAGCTGGCAGGTTTCCAGCACATCGGGAACGAAATATTTATTGATGGTGCGACGGTTGCTGGTGAGGTTATCCCCCAGCGTGACCGGAGCGACGTCTGCCGGGGTCACTTTTTTGGTGGGATAGGTGGTATGCGCAGGGGCGCAGTTGTAGTAGAACTTCGCGGGTTTGCTGTTATTTACGCTGGCGAAGACCACCTCTTTTGCACCCTTGCCTACATACAGCGCGTCGCGATGACCAATTTCGTAGCACTGGCCATCAACGGTGATGGTACCTGGCCCACCGATGTTGATCACGCCCAGTTCGCGACGCTCGAGGAAGTAGCTTACGCCCAGCTGTTTGCCCACTTCGCCGCCCACGGAGACGGTTTTTGCCACCGGCATAATGCCGCCAACAATTATGCGGTCAATGTGGCTGTACACCATGGTGTACTCATCCGCGACAAACACTTTCTCAACTAAAAACTCATTACGCAGCCCCTGGGTATCCAGCGTTTTTGCGTGCGCACTGTGGATGCTTTGTCTGACTTCCACATTAACCTCCAACGTATTCTGGCTAGTTAGCCTGGATAATTAACAAAACGATGTTCCGTTTTCATGATGAGCACATATTATCTTCTGTGAAATGGGTTTTCAATTGCATTCGAAACGTTGTTTCACTTTTTCTGCATGTTAATCTCAGAAGTGTAGTTTCGATCACGATTGTCAGGCTAGCGGCCCTACCGCGTCGTTTACGGTGTTTTTTAAATCACTTTAAAAACATGAAGATATAATAGAAAAAGGTTTTTACCAGGTTATTCAGTACAAAAATTATTATCAGCAATAACATGAAACTGAATGATACAAATGTCTCCATATTGTCCAGAAGTGCGCCACCAGTCACACACATTGAAACGATGTTTTGATAATTTAATACCCAGTTTTTAAACCATTATCTTCAGGGCCTTTGCCCTGCCGTCGACATCAAGGAGCGCATCATGGCAAAAGGTATGCGGGTCAAGCTGAACTATGACGTCAGCCGCGATCCGGATACAGGCGTGGAAGTCACCCGCCTGACCCCCCCGGAAGTAACGTGCCACCGTAACTACTTCTATCAAAAATGCTTTTTCAATGATGGCAGCCATCTGCTGTTTGCCGGAGAGTTTGACGGCCACTGGAACTACTACCTGCTGGATATCAACAAAGCCGAGGCCGTACAGCTGACCGAAGGGGCCGGTGATAACACCTTTGGCGGCTTCTTGTCACCCGACGATACTTCGCTCTACTACGTGAAGAACGATCGTACCCTGCGGGAAGTGAATCTGCGCACGCTCGACGAGCGTGAAATCTATCGCGTGAGCGATGACTGGGTCGGATACGGCACCTGGGTGGCGAACAGCGATTGCACGAAACTGGTTGGCATTGAAATCGCCAAAAGCGACTGGACGCCGCTCAATGACTGGAAGATCTTCCACGACTTTTTCCACAAAGGCCCACACTGCCGTCTGCTGCGCGTGGATCTGCAAACCGGCGAAAGCCGCGTCATCCATGAAGAGAAAAACTGGCTCGGTCACCCTATCTATCGCCCGTTCGATGACAACACCGTTGCGTTCTGCCATGAAGGTCCGCACGACCTGGTCGATGCCCGCATGTGGCTGGTCAACGAAGACGGAAGCCATGTGCGTAAAGTAAAGGAGCACGCTGAAGGCGAAAGCTGCACCCATGAGTTCTGGGTGCCAAACGGTTCTGCCCTGATTTATGTCTCTTATCTGAAGGGCGAACAGGGCCGCACGATTTATCGCTTCAATCCGGATACCGGCATTAATGAAACCGTGATGCAGATGCCCGCCTGTTCTCACCTGATGAGTAACTTTGATGGCACGCTGCTGGTAGGCGATGGTTCGGGTACGCCGGTGGATGTGAAAGACACCAGCGGCTATACCATCGATAACGATCCTTATCTGTATGCGTTCGACGTGGCGAAGAAAGGTTATTTCCGCATCGCGCGTCACGATACCTCCTGGGCCACGGTAGCAAATAGCCGCCAGGTGACCCATCCGCACCCTTCCTTTACGCCGGATGACAGTGCGGTCCTGTTTAGTTCCGATAAAGACGGTAAACCCGCTCTTTATATCGCGAAACTTCCTGAGCAACCTGAAATGTTGCAATCTTAATTGAGTTAGTGTTTCTGTAACTGGCCTTGCCCTCCTTCGCGGAGGGCTTTTTTTATTTCTACTGAAACCCATAAGATATTTCAGGCACAAAAAAGCCGGCGCATGAGCCGGCTTTTCTTTCCCTGATGCTGTCTGGTTAGAATGAATATGCCACACCTAAACGGAAACGGGTTTGACGTTCATCTGTTGTTTTAACACCGACGTTACCCACTTCAGCGTATGGTGCCCAGTTTTTATCCCACTTATATGCCAGCTTCACGTTATATTCTTGAGAATAATCTTTGTTGTTATTGCGAATGGTGCCTTCAGAGCTTTTCGCATAAACATAATTCAGCTCGGTGCGCCAGTCGCCCATTACCCAACCGATCCACGCATCACCACGATTGACTTTATCGTCTTCCCGGTCTGGCGTAGAAGGATAACGGTTATATTCATAACGGTAACGTGCGGCCATGTAGAAACCGCTATCGAAGCTATATTGCGCATGCAGATAAGGTTTATAGACGGTATTACTCTCTTTGCTTTCCAGCGTCAGGCCCGGCGTTATCGCAATATTCTTGTTTGCTTTCCAGCGCCAGCTAATTTGCTCTTCGTGGCCATTGCCCACGATATCTGCAAAAGGCTGATCGGCTTTATCACCACCTGATTTCCATTTCGCTTCAACAGAGAAACCAAAACCATTATCAAAACGGTGTGATACGGACACGCGGTCTGCGTTAGTTCCTGTATCGATATACTCATGACGCAAATCTACGGTAACAGCCTGAGCCGCGAAAGACGCACCAATGAGAGAAGCAAGGACCAGAGATTTTTTAAACATGGGACACCCTCAATTAAAATGATGTTTCGTTTTTATGGAATTGCATTTTATTTTTTAAATAACGATATTTCAGTGATCCTGATCGTAATTATTTGTTTCATTTTTTTTGGCAACGATGGACGTGACAACCATCAACAAAAGAAGATGATTAAGGGGAAATTTAATGGTAAGGATCACAAAAGGAGGGTATTAACGCACGGGATTAATGACACTTAAATTATTAGAAAATTGAGAATTGACTTATGCGGATAAAAATAAGATTCATTTCACAAAAAAAGCCCCCAAAATTGGGGGCTGTGTAGCAGGAGATATTACTGCGCTGGGGTTATCTTTCGATGGCGAGCGCCACACCCTGGCCGCCGCCGATACATAATGTGGCCAGCCCTTTACGGGCATTGCGCTTCGCCATCTCATGAACCAGCGACACTAAAATACGACAGCCTGAAGCGCCAATAGGGTGACCGAGAGCGATTGCCCCGCCGTTAACGTTGACCCGGAGAGGATCCCACTCCAGCATCTTACCCACCGACAGCGCCTGCGCGGCAAAGGCCTCGTTGACTTCAATCAGATCCACGTCGCTGAGTTGCCAGCCTGCACGCTCCAGACAGCGGCGGGTGGCATAGACCGGCGCAATCCCCATCAGGGCAGGATCGACTCCCACGCTGGCAAAGGCTTTTATACGCGCCAGCACCGGAAGATTCAGCTCTTCCGCTTTACTCTCACTCATCATCATCACCGCCGCAGCACCGTCATTGATTGACGACGCATTGCCGGCGGTCACGGAACCGAGCATTTCAAAGGCCGGAGCCAGCATAGCCAGCCCTTCGGCGCTGGCATCCACACGCGGTTGTTCGTCGGTATCGACGATAAAGGGTTCGCCGCCAGCGCGGGATGCAGCAACCGGTACAATCTCATCGCGAAAACGCCCGGAATCAATAGCCGCGCGGGCCTTTTGCTGAGAGCTGAGCGCATAGGCATCCTGTAACTCACGCGTGATGCCATACTCCCGCGCCAGGTTCTCTGCGGTCACGCCCATATGGTAATCATTGAAGGCATCCCACAGGCCATCGTGCACCAGGCTATCGATAAGCTGACTGTTGCCGAGCTGCGCACCGGTGCGACTGTCGGTCAAAACATGTGGGGCACGGCTCATGTTCTCCTGACCGCCCGCAATGACCACGTCGGCTTCGCCGCACTGGATCGCCTGCGTGGCCAGGTGCAGTGCCTTCAGGCCCGAACCGCATACGTCGTTAATGGTGATCGCCGAGACGGTATTCGGGAGTCCCCCTTTTAACGCCGCCTGCCGCGCGGGATTTTGCCCGGCTCCTGCGGTCAATACCTGACCGAGGATCACTTCATCAATTTCATGGGCAGCAACGCCGCTACGTGCCACCAGCGCGTTAACCACCACGCTACCCAGCTCAACCGCAGAGTGACGCGCCAACGCTCCCTGAAAACAGCCAATAGCTGTACGCAATGCACCCACAATGACGACGTCTTTCATCTCAACCTCTGCGCAAAATGACACCGGCAATAGTAGAGGATTGTTATCAACTATTAATGTAATTGTTTAAAAATAGTGAGTTTTATCACAAAGGATTTGTGGCTTAACGCCGCAGGACATTAAGAAGAGTAATCATTATCAAGGTAATTATAAGAGAACGTATTTGCATTATCTCAGCAGAAAGATAAGTTAGAAATTGCAAACACGCGTTCACACTGGAGTAACAAATGGTCGACTGTATCATTCCAGAAATAAAAGAATCAGAAGACGAAATTATTGCCATCCGCCGTTATTTACATGCCAACCCAGAATTAAGCCTCGAAGAGTTTAATACCAGTAATCTGGTTGCCCGCCAGCTAGCGTCGTGGGGCTACCAGGTTACGCGTGATATCGGTAAAACCGGCGTCGTGGGTTCGCTCAGCAAAGGCCAGGGCAGTAAAACTATCGGCCTGCGGGCCGATATGGATGCGCTGCCGATTTTTGAAACCACCGACCTCCCCTGGGCCAGTACCGTACCCGGCAAAATGCACGCCTGTGGTCACGACGGACACACCGCCATTTTACTGGCGACGGCAAAATACCTCGCCTCAGACGCCTGTCAGTTTAACGGCACAGTGCACCTTATTTTCCAGCCAGCCGAAGAGGCAATTGGCGGGGCGGATTTAATGATTAAAGATGGACTGTTTGACCGCTTCCCTTGCGACCGAATTTTTGCCCTGCACAATATGCCCTGGCTGCCGACCGGTAAATTCGGCTTCTATGAAGGCAACTTTATGGCCTCTGCCGATACCGTCAAAATTACCCTTAACGGCTACGGTGGACATGGCGCGCACCCTGAGCGTAGCGTCGATCCCATTCTGACGGGCGCCGCGTTGGTGATGGCGTTGCAAAGCATTGTTTCGCGAAACGTACCGCCGGGAGAAACCGCCGTCGTTACCGTAGGGACCTTCAACGCGGGTATTGCTTCCAACGTGATCCCGGATAGTGCCCAGATGGAACTGACAGTACGTTCCATGAAACCGGAGATCCGTGAGCTACTGATTCGCCGTATTAAAGAGATTGCCGATCTCACCGCCCGTAGCTATGGCGCCCGCTGTGAAATCGAGATCTATGACTCCTATCCGGTATTAATTAATGATGCCGAACAGACTGCTTTTGCCCGCCAGCTGGCCATCGAGTTCTTTGGTCAGGATGCGGTGCTGGATAGCGTATCGCCTTCTAACGGCAGCGAAGACTTCGCTTTTATGTTGCAGGAACGCCCTGGCAGCTATTTCTTACTCGGCAACGGCGAGAAAGGGGAGAAAGGCGGCTGCATGGTGCATAACCCGGGCTACGACTTTAATGACGAAATCATCACCACGGGTGCCTCTTTCTTTGCCCGTTTAGTGGAAAACTATTGCCGTTAAGAGAGTACATAAAAATGAAAAAATATTTATTACCGCTGCTGGCATTGATGGCTACGTCATCCGTGTTCGCGGGTGAGACCCGGGAGCTCCGCTTTGGCGTAGATCCGACCTTCGCCCCTTTTGAGTCGAAAAATCCTCAGGGCGACGTGGTTGGGTTTGATATCGATCTGGGTAATGCGATTTGCGCAAAGTTACAGGCGAAATGCGTCTGGGTAGAGAACAATTTCGACGGAATTATTCCCTCCCTGAAGGCGCGTAAGTTCGATGCCATTTTATCGGGGATGTATATCACCGAGAAACGCAAAGAGCAGATTGCCTTCAGCGACAAGATATACAGCGGACCCGCTTTCCTGGTCGCCCGTAAAAATAGCCTGCCCGACAACAGCCTGGCCCAGCTGAAAGGCAAAACCATTGGCGTTGAGCAGGGTTCCGCCCAGGAGACTTATGCCAACCAGAAGTGGCGCGGTGAGGGAGTTAACGTGGTGGCGTATCAGGGTGCCGACCAGGTTATCCGCGATCTCGAATCCGGGCGAATTGACGGGGCTGTCCTCTCGGGCGTTATGGCTGAGTACAGTTTTCTGAGCAAACCCCAGGGCAAGGCATTTGCCTTTGTTGGCGGCGCGCTTCAGGACGATGCCCTGTTTGGCGCCGGGGCGGCCATTGGTCTACGTAAAGAGGACGATAAGCTGCGCCAGGAGCTGAACGGGGCGATTGCCGCGATCCTGGCGGATGGTACCTACAAAAAGCTCGCCGACCGCTATTTCAGTTTTGATATCTATACCGGTAAGTAATGTTTTCCCGCTCGTCACAAACGGATGGGCGGGCCTTTTCTGCCGGACGATGTCCCGGGATCGGCCTTCTCCTGTAAGTAATGCCGCAGCCAGTTCCCCGCCATTCCCGGCGGGGAACGTTTATTCCATACCGCATCAATGGCCACCGATCGCGGCCACCCTGCGACATTGAGCTGCACCAGGGTTTTTGCCGGCGCGAACTCCTCTACCAGCGCGCAGGGTAATTCGCACCAGCCGAAGCCCTGCACCGCCATGCTGAGCAACATCAGATAGTTAGGTGCAGACCAGACCGGCCCCTGAGCCAGCGTTGGCTGGCGCTCCAGATAGGTGTTCAGGCGCAGTTCTCGCCAGCCGTGCAGTTCATCGGCATTGATGCGCGTCTGCGCCGCCAGAGGGTGGCCGGCAGAGGTATATATCGCCATGTGCGTCTGCATGGGCAGGCGGGTGGCACCAATATCGGTAGGATAGTGCTCACGCGCCTCGGTCAGGCCAATCTGCGCCCGCTCTTTTTGCAGCAGATCGATCACGTCCTCTTCTTCCCCAATCAGACATTCAAATTCGGTGTGTGGAAAGCGCTCGTCGAAACGGTAGAGCATCTCTTCAAGCACATCCGGGTGCAGGGTGTCAGAAAGTACAAAGGTCAGCCGGGGTTCAGTTTCATCGCTGAGCGAGACCGCCAGTTCATCGAGACGAGCGCTGGCGGCCAGGATCGACTGGACATAGCCCAGCACCTGCCTGCCCTGAGCAGTCAACACCGGCTGTCGTGCACTGCGATCAAACAGTGTAAAACCGAGATCGTCCTCCAGGTGGGCGATGGCCGTGCTGATGGTGGACTGACTTTTTCGTAGACGGCGGGCCGCAGCGGAGAAGGATCCCGCCGCCACCGTCTCGACAAACGCCGTTAATGCTTCAGGAGAGTAGCGCATGGTGTATCTACTTTATCGATGGAATCCAACTTTTATATATCAGTTTAAACGATAAAAATAGCGACATTATTTTGCCCATACAGGCACGCTAACGAGGTATCAGGTTATGCAGCACAACGATGTTCAACGCAGAAAACTGCCGGAACGCATCTTTCACGCCGTCTGTTTTGAGGGGATTGCCACGGCGATCCTCGCGCCGACAACCGCCTGGCTGATGCAGCGCCCGGTGCTGGAGATGGGAGGATTAACCCTGCTTCTCGCCACCACCGCGATGATCTGGAACATCATTTATAACGCCGGGTTCGACGCACTGTGGCCCCGGCATAAGGTGCCGCGCACGACCAAAGTGCGCGCCCTGCACGCGCTCGGTTTTGAAGTCGGATTTATTTTTATCGGCGTCGGTATCGTATCGATGGTGCTGGGCGTGAGCCTGCTTCAGGCGTTTATGTTAGAGATAGGGTTCTTCATTTTCTTCCTGCCCTACACCATGTTCTATAACTGGGCATACGACACGCTGCGCGATCGTATTATCCGCCGCCGCGAGCTGCGACGCGCCGCAGCAAACTAACGTCCCCACCGGCCGGAAATGTTTTCCGGCCCCGCTTACCTAACGTCAACTGCGCCGTCTTCCCATAATTATGGTAAATTAGCCTCCTTTTTGTTGTTTTTATAGTTGATACGTTTTTCTAATGTCGAAAATTTGGTCTAAAGAAGAGACCCTCTGGAGCTTTGCCCTGTATGGCACTGCCGTGGGCGCAGGAACCCTGTTCTTGCCTATCCAGCTCGGGTCCGCAGGCGCTATCGTCCTGTTTATCACCGCTCTTGTGGCCTGGCCACTCACTTACTGGCCTCATAAAGCACTGTGCCAGTTCATCCTCTCCTCAAAGACAAAAGGCAATGAAGGGATCACCGGTGCGGTAACGCACTACTACGGAAAGACGATCGGCAATCTGATCACCACGCTCTATTTCGTGGCTTTCTTTGTGGTCGTGCTGATCTATGCCGTGGCGATCACCAATTCGCTTACTGAACAACTGGCAAAACGCATGACGGTAGACCTTACCGTGCGGGTGCTGGTGAGCCTTGGCGTGGTACTGGCCCTGAACCTCATCTTCCTGATGGGACGTCATATCACTCTGCGGGTAATGGGTTTTCTGGTCTTCCCGCTGATCGCCTATTTTCTGCTGGTCTCGATTTATTTGACCGGCAGCTGGCAACCCACCCTGCTCACCAGCCAGATGAGCTTCGATAAACAGACGCTGCATCAGGTGTGGATATCGATCCCGGTCATGGTATTTGCCTTTAGCCACACGCCGATCATTTCAACCTTTGCCGTTGACCGTCGGGAAAAGTATGGCGATGCCGCCATGGGACACTGTACCCGCATCATGAAGGTGGCCTATTTGATCATCTGCCTGAGCGTGCTGTTCTTTGTCTTTAGTTGTCTGCTGTCGATTCCGCCGGCCTATATCGTGGCCGCCAAAGAGCAAGGCGTGACCATTCTCTCTGCGCTGTCGATGATGCCTTCATCGCCGTCCTGGCTGGGTATTTCCGGGATTGTGGTCGCCATTGTGGCGATGTCGAAATCCTTCCTTGGCACCTATTTTGGCGTGATCGAGGGGGCGACGGAGATAGTGAAATCGTCGTTGAACCAGGTGGGGGTCAAGAAAAGCCGGGCCTTTAACCGCGCGCTCTCCATTATGATCGTGTCGTTGATTACGTTCGTGGTGTGCTGCATTAATCCGAACGCCATTTCGATGATTTATGCCATTAGCGGGCCGCTCATCGCCATGATTTTGTTCATCATGCCGACGTTATCAACCTACCTGATCCCGGCCCTGAAACCCTACCGCTCGGTGGGTAACCTGCTGACGCTGATTGTCGGCGTGATGTGCGTATCGGTGATGTTTATCGCCTAAATCGCCATGCCATAGACGTGCAGCACGCTGGTCTGGTCCGGCGTGCTGAACACGTCGTCGCGCAGATGGCGCATGCCCTGCGCTTCATAAAACCGCCTTGCCCTTTCGTTGCCCTGCAATACCTCAAGACAAAAGTAGCGACTGCCGCTGGCTTTCGCGCGGGTTAACACCTCTGTAAAGAGTAATTGTCCAAAGCCATGGCCGGTGGCGGCCTGGGTGAAATAGAGTTTATTCAGCAGCGTACCCGGCTCCGCAGGCGGCGGCTGCCGGGTGTATTTTGCAAAACCGATGGGCTTATCGGTGATGGCCAGCAGCCAGCGCACGTCAGGGTCATTCAGGCTGGCCGTAAGGGTCGAGACAGAATACTCCTCCTCCAGCCATGCCAGCATCGCCTGTTGCGAATGCCAGTAATAGGCAAAGTGGCTAAGGTAGGTTGTTTTGCCTAATGCGGATAGCACGGCGATATCCTCAACCGTGGCTTCTTTGATCTGTAAATCCATGCTTCCCCCTGATATCCCTGAAGAGAGTACCGGGGGGCATAGCACTGAGGCAACTATCAGATTTTGCAGGATAAGGTCTGTGAATGCGGCATCAGGCGCGGATACTGTCGTACTCGCGATTATTATCAAATTCATGCTTAGCAAACGGACAGAGAGGAATGATTTTGCGATTCTCTGCACGCATTTTTTCGACTACTTTCGCCACCAGCTGTTTGCCCACCCCTTGCCCCTTCAGACTCGGATCGACATCCGTATGTTCAATGATGCTCAGGTGCTCGCCCGTAGGCACAAAGACGATTTCCGCGACCTGGTTACCTGCGGCATCATTGACATAAAATTTGTTGTGGCCTTCCTGAATTTCCATAATTTCTCGCTTATTTATGACGGTATTTAAGGGCGCCGCTCGGGCAGGTGTCGATGACGCGCACCACGGTATCTACATCCACTTCATCAGGGATGATCCAGGGTTTACGTTTAAGATTGAAGAGCTTTGCACTTCCACGCACGCAGTTGCCTGCATGCTGGCAGATACCGGTATTAAAATAGACATCAATTTTTTCACCGGTATAGGCGCGATACCCCGCTTCCAAGAGTTCGTTATCCATGACATTGCCTCTGTAATTATTATTGATTCGGCAGTAAGAATAGCGCTACGGCTCATTGAGAAGCAAAATGAAAAAGTGTGCCTCAGGCAGTTCAGATAGAAGAGTGGCGTTTTAAAAAGAGAGTGGAAGAAGATGCGCTTTTTTTCGTTTAAAGCTGTGATTGTTCATGCTGACAGAGCGTTAAGCGGCTGATTATTTGTCGGGTGATGCAGGAATAAAGAGATTTTTTAAGAAAAGAGAAAGCTGGAGCGGGCGAAGGGAATCGAACCCTCGTATAGAGCTTGGGAAGCTCTCGTTCTACCATTGAACTACGCCCGCTTTGAGGTGCGTAAAGCATTATAGGCTTTACGCACACGCTGACAAGCCTGCTAACAGCTAAGTGGCGATTAAATAACCATTTAGCACTTCGGTTTTCCGCCCGGGGCGGGCAGATAGCGCTGGGGATCGATAGCCGTGGCGCGATAGCGGATCTGGAAATGCAGCGCCACCGTATTGGTCCCGGTACTGCCCATGGTGGCGATCTTCTGTCCGGCCTTCACGTTTTGCCCGTTATTCACCAGCATGGAATCGTTATGCGCATAGGCGGTAATGTAATCCTCACCATGTTTAATCATGATCAGGTTGCCATAGCCACGTAGCTGATTACCCACGTAGACCACTTTGCCGGCATCCGAGGCATAAACCGGTGAACCGCGCGTGCCTGCGATATCTATTCCTTTGTTTCCCCCCTCTGCGGTGGAATAGGGAACAATCACTTTTCCACTGGCAGGCCAGACCCAGCAGCGCTGCCCAACCGGTGGCCAGGAGGAGGTCGGTACCGCATAGGACGGCGTGACGGCAGTTTTTCTGCTGCTCTTGCCAGACGACTTTTTCGCCCCTCCGCTGCTGCCGTTCACGTTCAGCTTCTGCCCGATTTCGATGGTATACGGCGGAGAGATATTATTCAGACGCGCCAGCTCCTTCACGCTGGTGCCCGTCATCCGCGATATGCGATAAAGGGTATCGCCGCGTTTAACGGTATACACCGCACCGGAATAACTGCCCCCCGAAGATTTACTGCCCGAACATCCCACCAGCAAAAGTGTGAGCGTCAGGCAAGTAAGCGCGAAGAGGTTTTTTCTCGTCAGGCTTCCTGCAAACAAAACAGTTCCTTATTCAACTTGAATGGCCGCCATATGATAGCAGCCCCCTTCCCGATGCCCAATCTTTTCACGGCAGCTGAACTCGCCTTCTGCCAGACGAGATAACGGTATACCGGTGGATAGTGCCCGATGCGCTGTTATCCCCCCGAGGCAGGCAATAAAAAAGCCCCGACGCGGTAAACGTCGGGGCTTATTTGTGTCTCTGTCAGGCTTACTTCACCGGACGCATCGCCGGGAAGAGGATCACGTCACGGATGGTGTGGCTGTTAGTAAACAGCATTACCATACGGTCGATACCAATGCCCAGGCCCGCCGTTGGTGGCAGACCGTGCTCCAGCGCGGTCACGTAGTCTTCGTCAAAGAACATCGCTTCGTCGTCACCGGCGTCTTTCGCGTTAACCTGATCCTGGAAACGCTGCGCCTGGTCTTCGGCATCGTTCAGCTCGCTAAAGCCGTTACCGATTTCGCGGCCACCGATAAAGAATTCGAAGCGGTCAGTGATTTCCGGGTTCTCGTCATTACGACGCGCCAGCGGAGAAACTTCAGCCGGGTATTCAGTGATGAAGGTCGGCTGAATCAGGTGCGCTTCTGCCACTTCTTCGAAGATCTCGGTCACGATACGACCCAGACCCCAGCTCTTCTCAACCTTGATACCGATGCTCTCGGCAATGGCTTTCGCCGAGTCGAAGTTATCCAGATCGGCCATATTGGTTTCAGGACGGTATTTCTGTATTGCTTCGCGCATGGTCAGTTTTTCGAACGGCTTACCGAAGTCAAAGACCTCTTCACCGTAAGGCACTTCCGTGGTGCCCAGAATATCCTGCGCCAGGGTACGGAACAGGGATTCGGTCAGCTCGATCAGATCTTTGTAATCTGCGTACGCCATATAGAGTTCCATCATGGTGAACTCTGGGTTATGACGCACGGAGATGCCTTCGTTACGGAAGTTACGGTTGATTTCGAACACGCGGTCGAAACCACCCACCACCAGACGCTTCAGATACAGTTCCGGCGCGATACGCAGGTACATGTCGAGGTCGAGGGCATTGTGATGGGTGATGAACGGACGCGCAGAGGCGCCGCCAGGGATCACCTGCATCATCGGGGTTTCCACTTCCATAAAGTCGCGATTCACCATGAACTGGCGAATACCGGCCATGATCTGAGAGCGAATTTTGAAGGTCTTGCGGGATTCATCGTTAGAGATGAGGTCCAGATAGCGCTGACGATAACGCGCTTCCTGATCCTGTAGGCCGTGGAATTTGTCCGGCAGCGGGCGCAGGGCTTTGGTCAGCAGACGCAGCTCGGTGCAGTGAATAGAGAGCTCGCCGGTCTTGGTTTTGAACAACTTGCCTTTCGCGCCCAGAATATCGCCCAGGTCCCACTTCTTGAACTGCTCGTTGTAAATGCCTTCCGGCAGGTCATCACGAGAAACGTACAGCTGAATACGGCCGCCCACGTCCTGCAGCGTTACAAAGGAGGCTTTACCCATAATACGGCGGGTCATCATGCGGCCAGCAACGGCCACTTCGATGTTCAGCGCTTCCAGCTCTTCGTTCTCTTTACCATCAAAGTCAGCGTGCAGTTGGTCTGAGGTATGGTCACGACGAAAATCGTTCGGGAACGGCACGCCCTGCTCACGCAGCGCAGCCAGCTTCTCACGGCGGGTTTTCAGTTCATTGTTAAGATCGACGACCGCGTCAGCGCCCTGTGCTTGTTGTTCAGACATGTTGGTTCCTCATAACCCTGCTTTCAAACTTGCTTCGATAAATTGGTCCAGGCTGCCATCCAGCACCGCCTGCGTGTTACGGGTTTCAACACCGGTACGCAGATCTTTAATGCGGGAGTCATCAAGGACATAAGAACGAATCTGGCTGCCCCAGCCGATGTCAGATTTGTTATCTTCCATCGCCTGCTTCTCAGCATTTTTCTTTTGCATCTCCAGCTCATAAAGCTTCGCTTTCATCTGCTTCATGGCCTGGTCTTTGTTCTTATGCTGGGAACGGTCATTCTGGCACTGCGTCACCAGCCCGGTTGGGATGTGGGTAATACGCACCGCAGATTCTGTACGGTTAACGTGCTGACCACCCGCGCCGGATGCGCGATAAACGTCGATACGCAGATCCGCCGGGTTGATGTCAATATCAATATCTTCGTCAACTTCCGGGTAAACAAACGCGGAACTGAAGGAGGTATGGCGACGGCCGCCGGAGTCGAACGGGCTCTTACGCACCAGACGGTGCACGCCGGTTTCAGTACGCAGCCAGCCGTAAGCGTAATCGCCGATGATCTTGATAGTCACGGATTTCAGACCCGCCACTTCGCCTTCAGACTCTTCGATGATTTCAGTTTTGAAACCACGCGCTTCCGCCCAGCGCAGGTACATACGGGTCAGCATGCTGGCCCAGTCCTGTGCTTCGGTACCGCCGGAGCCCGCCTGGATATCCAGGTAGCAATCTGCGCTGTCGTATTCGCCAGAGAACATACGACGGAATTCGAGCTGTGCCAGCTTCTCTTCCAGAACGTCGAGCTCGGCTACGGCTTCGTTAAAGGTTTCTTCGTCGTCGGCTTCAACAGCCAGCTCCAGCAGCCCGGAAACATCTTCCAGACCCTGAGACATTTGGTCGAGGGTATCAACAATGGCTTCGAGGGAGGAACGCTCTTTACCCAGCGCCTGTGCGCGTTCAGGTTCGTTCCAGACGTCCGGCTGTTCCAGCTCGGCGTTTACTTCTTCGAGACGCTCTTTCTTGGCATCGTAGTCAAAGATACCCCCTAAGAACGTCAGAGCGCTCCGTGAGGTCCTGAATGCGGTTTTTTACCGGGTTAATTTCAAACATGGTCTGTTTTCTTTTCTGGACTAGTCAAAATGCGGTGATAAGAGCGGGATTGTACCCAATCCACGCCCTTTTTTATAGCGATTACTGCCGTTAAATTGGCCAGATATTGTCGATGATGATCTGCAGGGAGCGGTTGCCACGAAACTCGTTAATATCGAGTTTATAAGCCAACTCCACTTCACGCACGCCGTTGTCCGGCCAGATAGAGGTGTCAACATTAAAGGCGATACCGTCCAGCAGCGGACCGCCGCCAACAGGCTCGACCATAACTTTCAGGTGGCGTTCGCCGACAATGCGCTGCTGCAGCAGACGGAAGCGGCCATCGAACAGCGGTTCCGGGAACATCTGCCCCCAGGGCCCTGCATCGCGCAGCATTTGTGCCGTTTCCATGGTCATTTCGGCTGCCGGAAGTTCTCCGTCCGAGACCACCTCGCCCTGCAGTAACGCGGGATCCAGCCACTCGGTCACCAGCGCGCCAAACAGCTGCTGGAATTCCTCAAACTTTGCCTCTTCCAGCGACAGGCCCGCCGCCATCGCGTGGCCGCCGAACTTAATCATCAGGTCCGGATGAAGCGTATGGAGTCGCTCCAGAGCATCGCGCATATGCAGCCCCTGAATGGAGCGGCCGGAGCCCTTCAGCGTGCCATCCCCCGCGGGGGCAAAGGCAATGACAGGACGATGAAAACGCTCTTTGATACGCGACGCCAGAATGCCGACGACCCCCTGGTGCCATTCCGGGTGATACATCGCCAGCCCGCCCGGCAGCGTCTCACTGCTGCGCTCCAGTTTCTCGCACAGATTCAGCGCTTCGGCCTGCATCCCCTGCTCAATCTCTTTGCGGGTCTGGTTCAGCGCATCCAGTTCGTTGGCCAGCATGCGCGCTTCGCCGATGTTATCGCACAGCAGCAGCGCCACGCCGACGGACATATCATCCAGACGCCCCGCCGCATTCAGCCGCGGCCCCAGAGCAAAGCCCAGATCGCTGGCAGCCAGCTTTAACGGATCGCGCCCGGAGATCTCCAGCAGCGCTTTAATACCCGGCCGGCATTTGCCCGCACGGATGCGGCCTAACCCCTGCCAGGTGAGAATACGGTTGTTAGTATCCAGCGGTACCACGTCTGCCACGGTACCCAGCGCCACCAGATCGAGATATTCAGCGAGGTTAGGTACGGCGATGCCGCGAGATTCAAACCAGCCTTTATCACGCAGCAAGGCGCGCAGGGCCAGCATCAGATAAAACGCCACCCCGACACCCGCCAGCGATTTAGACGGGAAGGCGCAGTCGCGCAGATTTGGGTTGATGAGCGCTTCTGCCGCCGGGAGCGTATCGCCGGGGAGGTGATGATCGGTGACCAGCACCGGGATCCCAAGTTCATGCGCGCGATCCACGCCGCTATGAGAGGAGATCCCATTATCCACGGTCATGATCATTTGCGCGCCGCGCGCGTGGGCTTGATCCACCACTTCCGGGCTCAGGCCGTAACCATCTTCAAAACGGTTCGGCACCAGGTAGGCCACATTGTCGCAGCCCATCGCCCGCAGGCTCAAGACGCTCAGCGCCGTACTGGTAGCGCCATCGGCGTCAAAATCGCCCACCACCATAATGCGAGTGCCTTCACGAAACGCGTTGTAGAGCATTTCAACGGCTTTATCGATACCGCTCAGTTGCTGCCAGGGAAGCATCCCTTTTACGCTGCGTTCCAGATCGTCAGGTTTTTTTACGCCACGGCTGGCGTACAACCGACGCAACAGGGGCGGCAGATCCGCAGGCAGATCTGCATTTTCATCCACTTCACGTCGGCGGAGCTGTATCGTTGATTTCACGCGAATTATTTACCGCCAAACTGTTTCTGGTGTGCATCAAGGAAGGCTTTCATCTCTTTCGGCCCCTGATAACCCGGCACTACATAGCCGTTATTCAGCACAATGGCCGGGGTGCCGGTCACACCGAACTGAACGCCCAGCGCATAGTGATTCGCGATATCGATATCGCAAGAGGCCGGCTGAATGCCTTTGCCGCTCATGGCGTCATCAAAGGCTTTGTTGCGATCTTTCGCACACCAGATGGCTTTCATATCCTGTTCTGGCTGGCTCTGGACGCCCGCGCGCGGGAAGGCCAGATAACGCACGGTGATCCCCAGCGCGTTGTAGTCTTTCATCTCTTCATGCAGCTTGTGGCAGTAGCCGCAGGTGATGTCGGTGAAGACGGTGATAACATGTTTTTCCTGCGGCGCTTTGTAGATGATCATCTCTTTTTCCAGCGCATTCAGGTTTTTCATCAGCATCTGGTTGGTGATATTCACCGGCTGCGCGCCGCTCACATCGTACAGCGGCCCCTGAAGGAAATGTTTGCCATCTTCGGTGACGTACAGCACGCCGCCGCTGGTCATGACGGTTTTCATTCCGGCAATGGGCGCAGGCTGAATGTCGCTGCTGGTGACGCCAAGCTTAGCCAGCGACTGTTTAATCGCTGCATCATCTGCATGTGCCAAACCCGATAACGAAGCTGCCAGCAGAGTGAACAGCGCTAATGACTTTTTCATAATCCTTCCTTAAACAATTCGGCACTCACGCGCGTGGGTGGTGCTGTTGATGTAGCTGCCGCAAGCGTTCCGTGGCGACGTGCGTATAGATTTGCGTCGTGGAAAGATCGCTATGACCAAGCAACATCTGCACCACGCGCAAATTGGCCCCGTGGTTTAACAGATGCGTTGCAAAGGCGTGACGCAGAACGTGCGGTGACAGTTTTTCACTGTCGATGCCTGCCAGTGTGGCGTAATGTTTGATGCGATGCCAGAAGGTTTGCCGCGTCATTTGCTGGGCGCGCTGGCTGGGAAACAGCACATCGTTAGAGACGCCGTTCAGCAGCCAGGGGCGACCGTGCTCCAGCCAGTTTTCCAGCCAGTACACCGCCTCTTCGCCCAGCGGAACCAGTCGCTCTTTATTCCCTTTACCGATTACCCGCACCACACCCTGACGCAGGCTGATATCGCTCATCGTCAGCCCGACCAGTTCAGAGACGCGCAGACCTGTCGCATACAACACTTCAAGCATCGCTTTATCGCGTAACTCCAGCGGCTGGTCAACAACGGGTGCCTGTAATAATCGCTCAACTTGCGCTTCGCTCAGATCTTTGGGCAGACGTTGGGGCAGCTTAGGCGACGCCAGCGAGGCGCTGGGATCGTCCGGGCGAATTTTCTCGCGATAAAGATATTGAAACAGCCGACGCACAGCGCTGAGCAGCCGCGCAGAGCTGGTGGCTTTGTATCCCCCCTCAACGCGCTCGGCAAGCAGGGTCTGCAAATCATCGCTTTGCGCAGTCGCCAGTTCGCGATCGTGATGATGCAGCCACGCCGCCAGCATCGTCAAATCGCGCCGATAAGCACTGAGGGTATTTTCAGCCAGATTCTTCTCAAGCCAGAGCGCGTCGAGAAATTGTTCGATGAGTGCGAGATCCTTTTCCACTTCCGCCCCTTTAGTTCTGCTGTCGGTGCATTATGCCTGAAGGCGTATCGTTTCTGGTACACTAGTTCGCAACGTCAAAGCAAGTATTGAGACATTTTAGCGATGAATATTGGTCTGTTTTATGGTTCCAGCACCTGCTATACCGAAATGGCTGCTGAGAAAATTCGCGACATTATCGGCCCTGAGCTGGTCACCCTCCATAACCTCAAAGACGATGCGCCGACCCTGATGGAGCAGTACGACGTGCTGATCCTCGGCATTCCAACCTGGGACTTTGGCGAACTGCAGGAGGACTGGGAAACGGTGTGGGATCAGCTGGACTCCCTGAACCTGGACGGCAAAATTATTGCGATGTACGGCATGGGCGACCAGCTGGGTTACGGCGAGTGGTTCCTGGATGCGCTGGGCATGCTGCACGATAAACTCGCGCCAAAAGGGGTGACCTTTATCGGCTACTGGCCGACGGAAGGCTACGAGTTTACCAGTAAGAAACCTATCACCGCAGAAGGGCAGCTGTTTGTCGGTCTGGCCCTTGATGAAACCAACCAGTACGACCTAAGCGAAGAGCGGCTGCAAAACTGGTGCGAGCAGATCCTCGGCGAAATGGCAGAGCAGTTTAGCTAAATCGCTACCGTCCTTGCGTCGGCTGTTGCTGAGCAATCATCCGACGCAGGTCTCGCCACTCCCCTTCATCCATGCTATCCGCCGATACCCATAAATGGTGGCAGCGCTGCTCTTCGCTTGCACGCAGACGCAGCATCATGCCGGCGTTAATCATCCACGGCGAGCCGACGATCTCCCACTCTTTCCCCTGCCAGCGCAGGCGGGAATCCATAAACAGTTTGATTTCACCCTGACGGGCGTTGATCCGCCGCTGGCTTCTAACGCTGTCAAAGACCACCAACGAGAGAAGTAGCAGCCAGAGCGGGGTATAGCTCAGCGGCCATGGCATTAACAGAATGGCGGCCGCAACCAACCCGTGGAGTAAAAGAGACATCCACTGTGAGCGCCACGAGACGCGTAAATCAGATTGCCACAGGACCACGTTCCCGATTCCGTGTTTGAATTAAAAGCACCATCCGTTGCAGCTCGCTGTCGGCTGGTTCGCCATGATTCATCAGCCAGTTGAATAAATCTGGATCGTCACACTCCAGCAGGCGGATAAACAGCTGTTTGTCTTCATCGCTCAGGCTGTCGTATTCATGTTCGAAGAACGGCATGATGGAGATGTCGAGTTCACGCATACCGCGACGGCATGCCCAGTGAATGCGGGCTTTATTATTAATATCCATGTCATTTTTCCTGCATAACGTTGGGTTCAGACACTGCTCCACGCCAGAGTTTTCCCTGCGTGAGGCAAAATCTAGTGTAACGTGTTTTCTGTCGATTCTTTACTGGAATATTACGCATAGGAAGAGGCTGCGCAGAAAACAGAGGCAAAACTGAAGCGGCTCGCACGCTCTTGCGTAACCTTTCGCAGAACGCGTTGAAGGCACGAATAGCCTGTTGAAACCGCTTGCATTGACTACAGTCTCTTTTACCATTAGGCATCAATAAAGCGTTAAGCAAATCAGGACATCACTATGGCATTTACCCCTTTCTCTCCGCGCCAGCCTGTCGCCTCTGCGCGTCTGCCGCTGACGCTGATCACCCTCGATGACTGGGCGCTGGTTTCCGTTACCGGCCCGGATAGCGAAAAATATCTGCAGGGCCAGGTGACTGCGGATGTGGGTCAACTGACGGAGCACCAGCATCTGCTTGCGGCTCACTGCGATGCAAAAGGTAAAATGTGGAGTAACCTGCGCCTGTTCCGTCGCGGCGAGGGCTTTGCTTTTATCGAGCGCCGCAACCTGCGCGATGCTCAGCTGACTGAGCTAAAAAAATACGCGGTCTTCTCCAAAGTCACTTTTTCGCCGGACGACGAGGTCGTGCTGCTGGGCGTGGCAGGTTTCCAGGCGCGTGCTGCCCTGACGAATCAGTTTGCAGAGCTGCCGGATGCCAGCAAACCGCTGACCACCGATGGCGTTACGTCTATTTTGTGGTTTGAACATCCCGCTGAACGCTTCCTGCTGGTCACCGACGTCGCCACGGCCGAGCGCCTGACCGAAGCGCTGCGCGGCGAAGCGCAGCTGAACGGCAGCCAGCAGTGGCTGGCGTTGAACATTGAAGCCGGTGTGCCCGTCATCGATAGCGCCAACAGTGGGCAATTTATTCCGCAGGCCACGAATTTGCAGGCGCTGGGCGGCATCAGTTTCAAAAAAGGGTGCTATACCGGCCAGGAGATGGTGGCGCGGGCGAAGTTCCGTGGCGCGAATAAACGTGCGCTCTGGTATCTGGCGGGCACCGCCAGCCGCGTTCCGGAAGCCGGCGAAGACCTTGAAATGAAGATGGGTGATAACTGGCGTCGTACCGGTACGGTTCTGGCCGCCGTTCAGCTTGATGATGGCCGCCTGCTGGTGCAGGTCGTGATGAATAACGATATGGAGCCTGACAGCGTGTTCCGTGTACGTGATGACGCCAACACATTAAGCATCGAGCCGCTGCCTTACTCTCTGGAAGAGTAATAGCCCTGACAGACGGCGAGTAAAAAAAACGGTAACCCGAAGGTTACCGTTTTTTGTTATGAGAGCGCGCGCGCCGCACTGCGGTTACACCTGCCCCACATATAAATAAATCGCCAGGAAGTGACAGACACTTCCCCCCAGCACGAAGCCGTGCCAGATAGCGTGGTTGTAAGGGATGCGTTTGCAGACGTAGAAAATAACCCCTAGCGAATAGATTACGCCCCCTACCGCAAGCAAGGTCACGCCGCCTGCCGACAGTTTCACCGCCAGCTGATAGACCACAATCAGCGACAGCCAGCCCATGGTCAGATAGGTGACCAGTGACAGAACTTTGAAGCGGTGAGCGATGGTCAGTTTAAACAGGATGCCCAGCAGCGCCAGACTCCAGATAACAATCATTAACCCACGCGCAAGCGGAGAACCCAGCCCCACCAGCAGGAAAGGTGTATAGGTGCCGGCAATCAACAGATAGATGGCGCAGTGGTCGAATTTCTTCAGCCAGATCTTGGCTCGCTGGTGTGGAATAGCGTGATAAAGGGTGGAGGCCAGGAACAGCAAAATCATGCTTCCGCCGTATAAACTGTAGCTGGTGATAGCCATCGCACTGGCGTTAGCATCCACCGCCTGCACCAGCAGCAACACCAGACCGACAATACCAAAGACGAGGCCAATGCCGTGGCTGATGCTGTTGGCTATCTCCTCAGCCAGTGAATATCCCTGTGCGAGTAATGGTTTATTAACCATAGAGGTCTCCAGGAGAACATAAAAAAATAACGTATCGCCAGACTATGCTAACTGAGAATGATTCCAGTGAACACCTGTTAGCTAAAATAAAGTCTGATTTTCAGATAAGTTATATTTTTCATATTGTTACATATAAACCTCACCGCACAGCTGTTCACTCTACGTTAAAGACATTCAAATTCAATGAGATAAAACTGCGTCTGCCCGGGATAGATGTCGGTGATGACCTGCTTTAGCTCAGACAAGGTCATGTTTTCTTGTCGTGCATGTTGTTCATCAAGCGTATCCAGGGTCACGGTCGCGGTGCCGGTCACCTTGATGGTGCAGAAATAGCCATCATCTTCATAGCGGCCAACGCGCAAAATATCACCTGTTTTAAAATGCGACTCGCTTTTATCGCGAAGGGTAATGGTCTTACGCCCGGCCAGAATGTCATCCTGAAAGCGTTGAAAAAAAGTGATGTCGTTTGGCTGCATGGTATGATTCCTTAACGATGACGTCTGCGATGAGAGTTTTGCCACAGTGAGTATGTTCACCCACGCCGCGATTGCCAGTCTCAATAATCTGGAGATGATGGTCTACAACTTTGTCATCAAAAACCGCGACAAAGTCATGTATATGACCATTCGCGAGCTGGCAGATGCCGCGGGCGTGTCCACGACCACCGTGCTGCGTTTTTGCCGCAAGCTTAACTGTGAAGGTTATTCTGAATTTCGGGTACGCTTTAAACTCTATTTAGAGCAGAACGAACCTCAACAAGCTAATTTTGGCGCCAGCGAAATTATCAGCTTCTTTAAAGGTGTCAATAACGAAGAGTTTGATGCCCTGCTCGACGAGGCTGTAGATATTATTTTATCTTCTGAACGAATTATATTTGTCGGCGCGGGCACCTCTGGCTCCCTGGCAAAATATGGCGCACGCTTTTTCTCAAATATCGGAAAATTTAGCAACCATATCGACGATCCTTATTTCCCCGTGACTAACGATATGGCTAAAAACGCCCTGGCTATTGTCCTCTCTGTCTCGGGCGAAACCGAAGAGATCCTGCGCTTCGCCAGCCAGTTCAGCCTGCATCACTGCAAGGTACTCTCCATTACCAGTCACGAGCACTCTCGCCTGGCGAAGCTGGCCGACTTTAATCTCTCCTGGCATGTGCCTCAAACGCGCATCGGCGGCGTCTACGATATTACCACTCAGATCCCGGTGATTTATATTCTGGAATCTTTAGGCCGTAAACTGGCGAAGAAACTGACAGAATAAAACATCCTGTTTTTTTGATGTAACAAATCACATTTAGCGCGAATTGTTATATCGTGACTTTTAATTCCCCTTTGTTAGACTCGAAAACAGAACGTAATTAACGAGATTAGCAAAGATGAAAAAACTCACCTTACCAAAAGACTTTTTATGGGGCGGCGCGGTTGCGGCGCATCAGGTCGAAGGCGGCTGGAACAAAGGCGGCAAAGGGCCGAGCATTTGTGACGTGCTGACCGGCGGTGCCCATGGCGTACCGCGTGAAATCACCCAGCAAGTGGTGCCGGGGAAATACTATCCGAACCATGAGGCGGTCGACTTTTACGGCCACTATAAAGAAGACATTAAGCTGTTTGCCGAAATGGGCTTCAAATGTTTCCGCACCTCCATCGCCTGGACCCGTATCTTCCCGAAAGGGGATGAAACCCAGCCAAACGAAGAAGGGCTGAAGTTCTACGATGAGATGTTCGATGAGATGCTGAAGTACAACATCGAGCCGGTGATCACCCTCTCCCACTTCGAAATGCCGCTGCATCTGGTGCAGGAATACGGCGGCTGGACCAACCGTAAAGTGGTCGATTTCTTTGTGCGCTTCTCTGAAGTGGTCTTCGAGCGCTACAAAAATAAGGTCAAGTACTGGATGACCTTTAACGAAATCAATAACCAGCGTAACTGGCGTGCGCCGCTGTTCGGCTACTGCTGCTCCGGCGTGGTCTATACCGAGCATGCTAATCCGGAAGAGACCATGTACCAGGTGCTGCATCACCAGTTCGTGGCCAGCGCCCTGGCGGTGAAAGCCGCGCGTCGCATTAACCCGGAGATGAAAGTCGGCTGCATGCTGGCGATGGTGGCGCTCTATCCGTTCTCCTGCAAGCCAGAAGACGTGATGTATGCCCAGGAATCCATGCGTGAGCGTTATGTCTTTACCGATGTTCAGCTGCGCGGCTACTACCCGTCTTACGTGCTGAACGAGTGGGAACGCCGCGGCTTCTCTATCAATATGGAAGCGGGCGACGAGCAGATCCTGCGCGAAGGCACCTGCGACTATTTAGGCTTTAGCTACTACATGACCAACGCCGTGAAGGCAGAGGGCGGTACCGGCGATGCAATTTCCGGCTTCGAAGGTAGCGTGCCGAACCCGCACGTCAAAGCCTCTGACTGGGGGTGGCAGATTGATCCGGTGGGCCTGCGCTACGCACTGTGCGAGCTGTATGAACGCTATCAGAAGCCGCTGTTCATCGTGGAAAACGGGTTCGGCGCCTACGATAAAGTGGAAGAGGACGGCAGCATCAACGATGATTACCGCATCGACTATCTGCGCGCCCACGTCGAAGAGATGATAAAAGCCGTCACCTACGATGGTGTAGATCTGATGGGCTATACCCCGTGGGGCTGCATCGACTGTGTGTCGTTCACCACGGGTCAATACAGCAAGCGTTACGGCTTTATCTATGTGAACAAGCACGACGACGGTACGGGCGACATGTCGCGCTCCCGTAAGAAGAGCTTTGAGTGGTATAAAACCGTCATCGCCAGTAACGGCGAAACGCTTTAAGCCCCACGGGCACATGGCCTCTCCCCTGCGGGGAGAGGTTCTATTTCCCGCCCGCTAATTCAAGAAAACTGCCCGTCACGTACGACGCCTTCTCGCTCAGCAGCCAGACAATCGCCTGTGCCACCTCTTCCGGCTGCCCACCGCGCTGCATCGGCAACATCGACTTCACCCGATCGACACGGCCCGGCTCACCGCCAGAAGCATGAATATCGGTGTAAATCAGCCCCGGACGCACGCAGTTCACGCGGATCCCCTGCGCTGCCACTTCCAGCGCTAAGCCGGTGGTCAGCGAATCCACGGCCCCTTTCGACGCGGCATAATCCACATACTCGCCCGGTGCGCCAAGGCGAGAGGCGGCAGAAGAGACGTTCACAATCGCCCCGCCTTTACCCCCGTGGTTGTGCGCCATGCGTTTGACCGCCTCACGGCAGCAGAGGAAATAGCCAGTGACGTTGGTCGCCAGCACCCGGTTAATGCGCTCGGCAGAGAGATTCTCAATCGTGCTCTGTTCAAACAGAATGCCGGCATTATTGACCAGGGCGGTGAGCGGTTCTCCTTCACGATCGAGACTTTCAAACATTGCCAGCACCTGCGCTTCATCGCTGATATCGGCGCGCAATGCAAACGCCCTGCCGCCTGCGTCCTGTATGGCATTAATGACCTGCGTTGCGGCGTGGATGTTGTGATGGTAGTTAACCGCCACGGTATAACCTTCACGGGCCAGCTGCAGCGCGGTAGCTTTGCCAATCCCCCGGCTGGCGCCGGTAACCAGTGCGATTGCCATTGTTCACTCCTTAAAAAAAAACCGGGTAGCGCATGCGCTTACCCGGTTTGTTAATCAGTGGGGGGTTACTGGTATTCGCTCATCGGCACGCAAGAGCAGAACAGATTCCGGTCGCCGTAGACATCGTCCAGACGTTTAACCGTCGGCCAGTATTTGTTTGCCACACCCGCCGGGAAGACCGCCAGTTCGCGGGTGTAACCGTGGTTCCACTCCGCCACCAGTTCGTTCTGGGTATGCGGGGCATTTACCAGTGGGTTATCGGTAAGCGTCCACTCACCCGATTTCACGCGGTCAATCTCACTGCGGATCGCCAGCATCGCATCGATAAAGCGGTCCAGCTCGACTTTGCTTTCAGACTCGGTTGGCTCAACCATCAGGGTTCCGGCAACCGGGAAGGACATGGTTGGCGCGTGGAAGCCGTAGTCGATCAGACGTTTAGCAATATCCAGTTCGCTGATGCCGGTCTCTTCTTTCAGCGGACGGATATCCAGAATGCACTCGTGTGCTACGCGGCCATCACGGCCCGTGTAGAGCACCGGATAGGCATCTTTCAGACGCGTCGCAATGTAGTTCGCGTTGAGGATGGCGACCTGGCTTGCCTGCTTCAGCCCTTCGGCACCCATCATGCGGATATACATCCAGCTGATTGGCAGGATAGAAGCGCTGCCAAACGGTGCCGCAGAGACCGCGCCCTGACGGGTCAGCATGCCTTCGATCTGCACCACGCTATGGCCCGGAACAAACGGCGCCAGGTGCGCTTTCACGCCAATCGGCCCCATACCTGGTCCGCCGCCACCGTGTGGGATGCAGAAGGTTTTATGCAGGTTCAGGTGGGAGACGTCCGCGCCGATAAAGCCTGGGGTCGTGATACCCACCTGGGCATTCATGTTGGCGCCATCCAGGTAAACCTGGCCGCCATACTGGTGCACGATTTCGCAGACTTCGCGGATAGTCTCTTCGTACACACCGTGAGTGGACGGGTAAGTGACCATGATGCAGGAGAGCTTGTCACCGGTCTGCTCGGCTTTCGCCCGCAGATCCGCAAGATCAATGTTGCCGTTCTTATCGCAAGCGACCACCACCACTTCCATACCCGCCATCTGAGCAGAGGCTGGGTTGGTGCCGTGCGCGGAGCTTGGGATCAGGCAGATATCGCGATGCCCTTCGTTGCGGCTTTCATGATAGTGGCGAATCGCCAGCAGGCCCGCGTATTCACCCTGCGCGCCGGAGTTCGGCTGCATGCAGAGCGCGTCGTAGCCGGTCAGCTTCACCAGCCAGTCAGAGAGCTGGTTGATCATCTGGTGGTAACCTTCCGCCTGATCTGCGGGGCAGAACGGGTGCAGCTCGGCGAATTCCGGCCAGGTGATCGGGATCATCTCGGCCGCGGCGTTGAGCTTCATGGTGCATGACCCCAGCGGGATCATTGCCTGGTTCAGCGCCAGATCTTTGCGCTCCAGAGAGTGCATATAACGCATCATCTCCGTTTCGCTGTGGTAACGGTTAAAGACCGGATGGGTCAGGATGTCGTCGTTACGCAGCATGCTTTCCTGGATGGAGCGGCTATCGTGCGCCACCTCTTTATCCAGCGTGTCGATGTTCAGGCCATGGTCTGCACCCAGCAGGACGTCGAACAGCGCTGCAATATCGTCGCGGGTCGTGGTTTCGTTCAGCGTAATACCCACCGCGTTCAGGATGTCGCTGCGCAGGTTAATCTCTGCGGCCTCGGCGCGCGCCAGCACTGCGGCCTTGTCGGCAACCTCAACACACAGGGTGTCGAAGAAGTGGGCGTGACGCAGCTTTTGCCCTTTTTGCTGCAGACCCGTCGCCAGAATATCGGCGAAGCGATGAATGCGGGAAGCAATGCGCTTCAGGCCAACCGGGCCATGGAAGACGGCATACAGGCTGGCGATGTTGGCCAGCAGTACCTGAGAGGTACAGATATTGGAGTTCGCTTTCTCGCGGCGGATATGCTGCTCGCGCGTCTGCATCGCCATGCGCAGCGCGGTATTACCGGCCGCATCTTTAGAGACGCCGATAATACGGCCCGGCATGGAGCGTTTGAATTCATCTTTTGCGGCAAAGAAGGCCGCGTGCGGGCCACCGTAGCCCATCGGAACGCCAAAGCGCTGGGCAGAGCCGAAGACGATGTCCGCCCCCTGTTTACCCGGCGCCGTGAGCAGTACCAGTGACATAAAATCGGCCGCTACGCTGACCACGATTTTACGGGCTTTCAGCTCAGCAATAAGATCGCTGTAATCGTGGACTTCACCGGTGGTGCCCACCTGCTGCAACAGCACGCCAAAGACATCCTGATGATCCTTCGCCTTTTCGGCATCATCCACAATGACGTCAAACCCGAAAGTTTCCGCACGGGTACGTACTACGTCCAGAGTTTGCGGATGGATATCGGCCGCGACGAAGAAGCGGTTTGCGCCCTTCAGTTTGCTGACGCGTTTTGCCATCGCCATGGCTTCGGCAGCGGCGGTGGCTTCATCCAGCAGTGAGGCAGAAGCAATATCCAGCCCCGTCAGATCCAGCGTCACCTGCTGGAAGTTCAGCAGCGCTTCCAGACGGCCCTGAGAGACTTCCGGCTGATACGGCGTATAGGCGGTGTACCAGCCCGGATTTTCCAGCATATTGCGCAGAATAACCGGCGGCAACTGTACCGGGGTGTAGCCCATGCCAATGTAAGACTTAAAGCGCTTGTTAAGGCCGGCAATCGCCTTCAGCTCCGCCAGCGCGGCAAATTCCGTCGTGGCATCGCCTACCTGCGGCGGTGTGGCAAGCTGGATGTCTTTTGGCACGATCTGGCCGATCAGGGCGTTTAATGAATCTGCGCCAACCGTGTTCAGCATCTCCTGCTGTTGCTGAGCATCCGGCCCGATGTGACGTTCAATAAAGGCGCCACGATTTTCAAGCTGGCTTAAAGTCTGTGTCATGAGCGATGGTTCCTGAAACGTGCAGTGAATGTGTATTCTCCCTCTCCCTGAGGGAGAGGGCTGGGGTGAGGGTGTCGTCTGTTCCCCTCACCCTACCCTCTCCCCAAAGGGAAGAGGGAAAAGGCTTACTCGTCTTCTAACAGTGCTTCGTACGCGGTAGCATCCAGCAGCGCGGCAACTTCCGCTTCATCGCTGGCTTTGATTTTAAAGATCCAGCCGCCCGCGTAAGGCTCGCTGTTTACCAGTTCCGGGGAGTCGCTCAGCGCGTCATTCACGGCAACGATTTCGCCGCCAACCGGCGCGTAGATGTCAGAAGCGGCTTTCACAGACTCCGCCACCGCACAGTCATCGCCTGCGCTAACGGTCGCGCCCACTTCCGGCAGGTCAACAAAGACCATGTCACCCAGCAACTCTTGCGCATGCTCGGTGATGCCTACCGTGTAAGTGCCGTCCGCCTCTTTGCGCAGCCACTCGTGTTCTTTGCTGTATTTCAGTTCTGCTGGCACATTGCTCATTGAAGTTCTCCTGATAAAAATAATTAGACGACCGGCTTACCGGCGCGAACAAAAATCGGTTTAGTGACGGCAACCGGCATCTCGCGATTGCGGATCTGTACAACGGCAGTTTCGCCAATGCCCGCCGGTACGCGTGCCAGCGCAATGCTGTAGCCCAGGGTCGGCGAGAAGGTGCCGCTGGTGATCACCCCTTCGCGATGATTGCCATCGGCATCGGTGAAGCGCACCGGCAGTTCACCGCGCAGCACGCCTTTGTCTTTCATAACCAGGCCAACCAGCTGTTCGGTGCCCTTCTCACGCTGCATCTCCAGCGCTTCGCGACCGATAAAGTCACGGTCAGCCGGTTCCCAGGCAATGGTCCAGCCCATATTCGCAGCCAGCGGAGAGACGCCTTCGTCCATCTCCTGGCCATATAAATTCATACCGGCTTCCAGACGCAGCGTATCGCGCGCCCCCAGGCCTGCCGGTTTCACGCCGGCTTCTACCAGCGCACGCCAGAAATCAGCGGCTTTCTCGTTAGGCATGGCAATTTCATAACCCGCCTCGCCGGTGTAACCGGTGGTGGCAATGAACAGGTCACCTGCCTGCACACCAAAGAACGGCTTCATGCCTTCGGTGGCGTTACGCTGCTCATCGCTAAACAGCGTTGCAGCTTTCGCCTGGGCATTCGGCCCCTGAACGGCAATCAGCGACAGATCGTCACGGACGGTGATGTCGATGGCGTAAGGTTCGGCGTGTTGGGTAATCCAGGAGAGGTCTTTTTCGCGGGTGGCGGAGTTTACAACGAGGCGGAAGAAATCTTCAGTGAAGTAATAGACGATGAGGTCATCAATCACGCCGCCGGAGGCATTGAGCATGCCGGTATAGAGCGCTTTTCCCGGCGTCTTCAGTTTGGCGACGTCGTTGGCCAGCAGATAACGTAAAAACTCCCGGGTGCGGCTGCCGTGCAGATCGACAATGGTCATGTGGGAAACGTCGAACATGCCGGCATCGGTGCGCACGGCGTGGTGCTCATCAATTTGTGAGCCGTAGTGCAGCGGCATCATCCAGCCATGGAAATCCACCATGCGCGCGCCACATAACGTGTGCTGTTCGTACAAAGGAGTCTGTTGAGCCATCTTTTCCTCGTTGAATAAGCAGGGCTATCTTTGCGTTTCATGCGGTTTTATCCCCACGAAACCCGGCATCGGCACCACTCCTGGATGTCGACGCAAACGTTCTCTTTGACCTGAACTTACCACCGAAAACGGCGGCAAACCATAAGCGAAAATGGGCCATCACATTAGCTTATGACCAAAAAGGTGCCGAAAGCCTACAGAGTTATTCACTAGAATTATGCGATACAGGCCGCACAAATCCAGCATCACACCCGCTGCATTCTGTTAAAAATGATATTTAATCTGGAAAAACGGGATGATTTTCCGCAACATAAAAATCACTACATTAGTTTTATTAATGCGAAAAGGCGGGTGAAATTAGATTATTTCAAACGAGGAGAAACACCCGGCCAGTAGGCCGGGAAAGGAAAGTGTGACGGGGGTCTTATTTAGCGCAGCCAGTCCGGCAGGTCGTTCAGACCCATTGCCTGGCGTAAAAGTTGGGGTTTCACGCCCGGAAGGGTATCGGCCAGCTTCAGACCCAGGTCGCGCAGCAATTTTTTGGCCGGGTTAGCTCCGGCAAAGAGTTCGCGAAAACCCTGCATCCCTGCCAGCATCATGGCGGCGCTATGTTTGCGGCTGCGCTCATAGCGGCGCAGATAGAGATGCTGGCCAATGTCTTTGCCCTGCTGATGCAGACGACGCAACTCCGCGACCAGCTCCGCGGCATCCATAAAGCCGAGATTGACCCCCTGCCCGGCCAGCGGATGAATGGTGTGGGCAGCATCCCCCACCAGCGCCAGACGATGCGCGGCAAACTGGCGGGCATAACGCCCCGTCAGCGGGAAGACAACACGTTCGCTTTCGACGCTGCAGAGCCCCAGGCGGTTATCAAATGCCACGCAAAGCGCCTGGTTAAAGGCCTCTGGTGTAGCATCACGCATGGCCTGTGCCGCATCGGGAGAGAGCGACCAGACGATGGAACAGAGATGGGGATCGCTGAGCGGTAAAAAGGCCAGAATGCCGTCATTGTGGAAAATCTGCCGCGCCACGGCCTGATGCGGCTCAGCGGTGCGGATCGTCGCTACCAGCGCATGGTGATGGTAGTCCCACCAGGTCAAGGGGATATCGGCTTTGTTACGCAGCCAGGAGTTGGCGCCATCGGCTCCCACCATCAGGCGTGCCGTGAGCATTTCGCCGCTTTGCAGGGTGAGAAACGCCTCATTTTCTCCCCAGGCTACCTGCTGGATTTGCGCCGGCGCCAGTAGCGTGACATCGCTGCACTGTTCAGCTTTTTGCCACAGCGCCTGGTGAATCACTGCATTTTCAACAATGTGGCCGAGATGGCTATAGCCCAGGCTCTCGTCATCAAAGGCAATGTGACCGAAGCTGTCTTTCTCCCACACTTCCATACCGTGATAGCAACTGGCGCGGCGCGCAACGATATCAGACCAGACGCCAAGGCGGGTAAGCAGCTTTTCGCTGGCGGCATTGATGGCCGACACGCGCAATTCGGGTGCCGCATCGGCGGCTATGGGCTGAGGCGGCTGCTGTTCGAGTACCGCCACGCGCAGGCCGCTACCCTGTAAACCACAGGCTAACGCCAGCCCAACCATCCCACCACCGACAATGGCAACATCAACATTCTGCACTTGTTAACTCCTTAGCGAGCGACCCAACCGAGAGTCCTCTGCGCCAGCACGTCGCGTGCCGGAATGAATAATTCCATCGCCATCAGCCCTAAGTTGCGCCCCGCAACCAGCGGGGCCCAGCGGTTAGCGAACAGATGCACCAGCCCATCGGTGACGCCGATGGTCGCCTCTTTATCGCGCTGACGACGGTGTTGATATTGGCATAACAGGGGATACGCCCCGCAATCTTCTTGTCCGAAAAATGCCTGCGCCAGCGTTTCGGCGAGGGTCATCACGTCGCGCAGCCCCAGATTAAAGCCCTGCCCGGCAATCGGGTGCAGGGTCTGGGCGGCGTTACCCACCAGCGCTACGCGATGGGAAATAGCCTGACTGGCGGTGGTGAGCGCCAGCGGATAATGTGCGCGCTGCCCAACATGGGTAATGCGCCCTAACCGCCAGCCGAAAGCCTGTTGTAATTCGTTGCGAAAACGTTCGTCAGACCAGCCTTTGATCTCGTCCGCTTTCTCCAGCGGATGGCTCCAGACCAGCGAACTGCGCCCCTCAGACATGGGCAGCATCGCCAGAGGGCCGTATTCGGTGAAACGCTCAAAGGCACGGCCCTGATGCGCCACGGCGGTGGCAACGTTGGCGATAACCGCCAACTGGTGATAAGGCTGCTGCTGCCACTGGATACCACACTGCTGGCCCAGCGCTGAACGCGAGCCATCGGCGGCCACCAGCAACTCACCCGTGAGAGAGCTGCCATCATCAAGCGTCACGCTGACCTGATCGTCACTACGCGTGAAATGGGTAACACGTGCCGGACAATGCAGCGTCACGCCCGGCGCCTCTTTTAACAGACGGAAAAGCCGCAACCCCACATCATGGAGCTCGACTACCTGTCCAAGGGCATCGATACGATAATCCTGCGCTTCAAGGGTGACGAACCCGGCGTGACCGCGATCGCTCACGTGCACGGTCTTGATCGCCGTCGCGCAGTCGGCAATCGCCTGCCAGATACCGATGCGGGCAAGGTGCTGACAGGTACCCTGCGCGATAGCGATAGCACGGGCATCGAAACCCGGATGGTCGTTACGCTGTGGTGCGACGGCTTCAATAAGATGGACGGGTAATTGCCCCCGGGTAAGCCGGGAGATCGCCAGCGCCAGCGTCGCGCCGGTCATGCCGCCGCCTACGATGATGACGCTCATGCGCGCGCCGCCGCCATCAACGCTTCGATATCGTCGGCTTTTTTCACTACCGTCGCCGTCAGGTTTTCATTACCGGTTTCGGTAATCACAATATCGTCTTCAATACGAATACCGATTCCGCGATATTGCGCCGGGACATCGGCATCCGGGGCAATGTACAGACCGGGCTCAACGGTGAGCACCATTCCCGGCTCCAGCACGCGGGAGCGGTCCGGGCCATAGAAACCGACATCGTGGACATCCAGCCCCAGCCAGTGACTAAGTCCGTGCATAAAGAAGGCGCGATGTGCGTTCTCTGCAATAAGCTGCTCCACGTCACCTTTGAGGATTTCGAGATTGACCAGCCCGGTGACCATAATACGCACCACTTCACCGGTCACCTCCTGAATGGTGGTGCCAGGGCGGAAAAGGGTCAGCGCCGTCTCCAGCGAATCGAGGACAATATCGTAAATCGCACGCTGGGCAGGGGTGAACTTACCGTTAACCGGGAAGGTACGGGTAATGTCTCCCGCATAGCCTTTATACTCACACCCTGCATCGATCAGCACCAGATCCCCATCGCGAAGTTCGGATTCGTTTTCAGTGTAATGCAGAATGCAGCCGTTTTCGCCGCCGCCAACGATAGTGTTGTAAGAGGGGAAACGCGCGCCGTGGCGGGTAAACTCGTGCAGAATTTCCCCCTCCAGCTGATATTCAAACATCCCGGGGCGGCAGCGTTCCATGGCGCGGGTATGCGCCAGGGCACTGATCTCACCGGCGCGACGCATTACCTCCAGCTCCTCGGGCGATTTAAACAGGCGCATCTCATGCACGACAGGGCGCCAGTCAGTCACAGATGCTGGTGCCTTCAGGTTCTGCCGTGAGCCTTTGCGCAGCGTATCGAGCGCAGTAAATACAATCTCATCGGCATACGCATACTCGCCCTGGGCGTGGTAGACCTCGTCCAGCCCATTGAGCAGTTGCGCGAGCTGTTCATTGATCTCACTGAAGGCCAGCGCACGGTCTACGCCCAGTTTTTCTGGTGCCGCCTCCTGCCCCAGCCGACGGCCAAACCAGATCTCGGCCGTCAGGTCGCGTACCCGGTTAAACAACACGCTGTGGTTATGGGTGTCATCGCTCTTAATCAGCACCAGCACGGCTTCGGGCTCATTAAAGCCGGTGAAGTACCAAAAATCGCTGCTCTGGCGATAGGGGTACTCGCTGTCGTTGCTGCGTGTGGCTTCCGGTGCGGCGAAAATAAGCGCGGCGCTGCCTGGCTTCATGGTCGCCAACAGCGCCTGACGGCGGCGAAGATACTCTTGCTGAGTCATGACACCCTCCAGTGGTTGATCTTAATGTAAGGTTGGCTTCTTAACTTCCGGTGCTGTCGGTTTCACGCGCGTAAATGCGTCATGGCACAGCAGCGATGCTACGCGTACATACTCAATGATCTCTTCGAGAGACATCTCCAGCTCTTCCTGGTCTTCGTCTTCGTCATAGCCTAACTGGGCGATATTACGCAGATCATCGATGGCTTCACCCGCCTCACCGGTCACTTTATCCAGCTTCGGCTGCGTTACCCCCAGGCCAAGCAGGTAGTGGTTAACCCAACCGGCCAGCGCGTCGGCGCGCTCAAAGACGCTGACCTCATCGCCTTCAGGCAGATAAAGCTGAAAAAGGAAGCCGTCATCTTCCAGTGAATCGCTGGTCGCGGCGTGCATTTTTCGCAGGGCCTCGGCCAGCTCGTGGCCAAAAGCCAGCCCTTCGTTAGTCAGGTCGTGAACCAGCGGCAGCCATGAGCTGTCGTTGTTTCCACCACACAGCATCCCGCTGATCAGACCGTGCATTTCAGCCGGGGTGAGCCCCACGCCCTGCTGGTTCAGTAACTGGCCAAATTCGTTGTAGCCAGGCATTTCGTTCTGTATAGACATGCGCATTCGTCATCATTGGGAGGAATATTCATGATATGCTACCACTTTGGACCCTGGTGACACCAGAAAAGGGCTTGTATCTCCGCACCAGGGTAGCTATAGTGTCGCCCCTTCGCAGGCCCCGGGCCGGATGTGAAGGTAGCGCAGTCAAACAGCAGGAAGGTGGCATGTCTGCACAACCCGTCGATATCCAAATTTTTGGCCGCTCGCTGCGAGTGAATTGCCCGCCTGAACAAAGGGATGCTCTGAATCAGGCTGCGGATGATCTGAATCAGCGGTTGCAAGATCTAAAAGAACGCACTAGAGTCACCAATACTGAGCAACTGGTTTTTATTGCCGCGTTGAACATCAGTTATGAACTGACTCAGGAAAAAGCGAAGACCCGCGATTACGCGGCGAGCATGGAACAACGTATTAAAATGCTCCAGCAGACCATTGAACAGGCGTTACTTGATCAGGGTCGCATTACCGAAAGAACGGGGCAAAACTTTGAATAACGCTTCACAGTTGACTATGGTAGAGTGACTGTGAAGAAAAAATTTCTCTGAGATGTTTGCATGTGGGCCAGTCCCCTGAGCCGATATTTCATACCACAAGAATGTGGCGCTCCATGGTCGGTGAGCATGCTCGGTTCGTCCGAGAAGCCTTAAGACTATGACGACACATTCACCTTGAACCAAGGGTTCAAGGGTTACAGCCCGCGGCGGCATCTCGGAGATTCCCTCTCTTCCTACTACCTCTTCATTACCCATGACGCAACTTCCTGAAGTCTCTTCATCCCGACAAGCCATTCGTCAATCTATTCGCCAGCGTCGTCGCGCATTATCCGCCGAACAGCAAACCCTTTTTGCCCAACAAGCCGCCGCCCGCATGATGGCCTGGCCACCCGTATTGATGGCCCATACCGTGGCACTGTTTTTGTCGTTTGATGGCGAACTGGATACCCGACCGCTTATCGATGCGCTGTGGCGCGCCGGCAAGAAGGTCTATTTGCCCGTATTGCACCCCTTCAGCCCAGGCCATTTACTCTTCCTGCACTACCATCCCCACAGCGAGCTGGTGGTGAATCGTATGAAAATCACCGAGCCAAAACTGGATGTTCGTGACGTGCTGCCTCTGAGCGAATTGGATGTATTGATTACGCCTCTGGTCGCCTTTGATGAGCACGGCCAACGTCTGGGGATGGGGGGCGGTTTTTACGATCGTACCCTGCAAAACTGGCAGCAGTATGGCCTGCAGCCTGTGGGTTATGCTCATGATTGTCAGAGAGTGGAAGCGCTGCCGGTTGAGAAATGGGATATTCCGCTGCCTGCGGTGGTTACCCCGTCCAGAGTGTGGGAGTGGTAGAGATGTCGGGTAAGCGCGAACGCTACCCGACAAACTTGCAGGATTAGTACAGCAGACGGGCGCGAATGGTGCCCGGAATCGCCTTCATGCTCTGCAGCGCTTTCTCCGCCACATCTTCATCTGCTTCAATATCGATAACCACGTAGCCCATCTGGGCGTTAGTTTGCAGATACTGAGCCGCGATGTTCACGCCCTGCTCGGCGAAGATCTGGTTGATGGCGGTAAGCACGCCTGGTCGGTTTTCATGGATGTGCAGCAGACGACGGCCACCGTGAAGCGGCAGAGACACTTCCGGGAAGTTCACGGCAGAGAGCGTCGAACCGTTATCGGAGTATTTGCTCAGCTTGCCCGCCACTTCCAGACCGATATTCTCCTGCGCTTCCTGCGTTGAGCCACCAATGTGCGGCGTCAGGATCACGTTGTCGAATTCGCACAGCGGAGAGGTAAAGGGATCGCTGTTGGTTGCCGGTTCAGTCGGGAAGACGTCGATGGCGGCACCCGCCAGGTGTTTACGCTTCAGGGCATCGCACAGAGCCGGAATATCGACCACGGTACCGCGTGCGGCGTTAATCAGCAGTGAACCGGGCTTCATCAGCGCCAGCTCTTCCGCACCCATCATGTTTTTGGTGGAAGCATTTTCTGGCACGTGCAGGCTCACCACGTCGCTCATATTCAGCAGGTCGGAGAGATGCTGAACCTGAGTCGCGTTGCCCAGCGGCAATTTGCTCTCAATATCGTAAAAGAAGACGTTCATCCCGAGAGATTCCGCCAGAATACCGAGCTGAGTACCGATATGGCCGTAGCCGATGATGCCCAGTTTCTTACCGCGCGCTTCGAAAGAGCCGGACGCCAGTTTGTTCCAGATACCGCGGTGTGCTTTGGCATTCGCTTCCGGAATACCACGCAGCAGCAACAGCAGTTCGCCAATAACCAGCTCGGCAACAGAACGGGTGTTTGAGAACGGTGCGTTAAACACCGGAATACCGCGTTTCGCTGCAGCGCCAAGATCAACCTGGTTAGTGCCAATACAGAAGCAGCCGATAGCAACCAGCTTCTCAGCGGCGGAGATAACGTCTTCGGTCAGTTGGGTACGGGATCGCAGGCCAATGAAGTGTGCATCACGGATCGACTCTTTCAGCTGTTCAGTGTCCAGCGCACCTTTATGAAACTCAATGTTGGTGTAACCCGCCGCACGAAGGCTATCCAGTGCTTTTTGATGCACCCCTTCGACCAGCAGAAATTTAATTTTGTCTTTCTCCAGTGATACCTTTGCCATTTACCCGACCCTGTCTGATTGTCTGAACTGATGTTGTGCTGGATTTAAATCCGCTCCAGCCAACATATCAAAAAAAACTATTGCAGCAATATGAACGTTTGCGTCGGCTCTCTGAAGAAAAGTCATCCAGAGCAAAATGGCAGAGGAAAATGCTGGAGATGATAATGAAAGCGGCAGGATTGTCAGACGAGACCGAAAAACGTGATACAAGTCACCGAATTTGGCTTTTGCAAAATATTTAGCGGGGGGGCAACGCCCCCCACCAGATCATTTTGTGATGGTTTTGACGCCATCTGCGGTACCGATCAGCGCGACATCCGCGCCGCGATTGGCAAATAACCCTACCGTGACGACGCCCGGAAGCGCGTTGATCGCGTTTTCCATTGCGATAGCATCCAGAATTTCCAGACCGTGAACATCCAGAATCACGTTGCCGTTATCGGTAACCACGCCCTGGCGGTATTCCGGACGGCCACCCAGCTTCACCAGTTCGCGCGCCACAGCGCTGCGCGCCATCGGGATCACCTCAACCGGCAGGGGAAATGCACCCAGAATATCCACCTGCTTGGAGGCATCAGCAATACAGATAAACTTGTCAGCTACGGAGGCGATAATCTTCTCACGCGTTAGCGCCGCGCCGCCGCCTTTGATCATCTGCATATGACCATTGATCTCATCAGCACCATCGACATAGATCCCCAGACGATCCACTTCGTTGAGATCAAAAACGGTAATACCCAGGCTTTTCAGTTTTTCGGTAGAGGCGTCAGAGCTAGAAACCGCGCCCTCGATCTGGCCTTTCATCGTCCCCAGCGCATCAATAAAGTGTGCTGCGGTCGACCCCGTACCCACGCCAACAATGGTGCCCGGCTGCACATACTGGAGAGCGGCCCATCCTACTGCTTTTTTCAGTTCATCCTGTGTCATGATCTCATGCCTGTGGTGTCAATGCGTGACGCGCATTATAGAGCAAACACCTTGCCGGTGTGATCGGCGCGGTCACCAATTTCGTCTGTATCAAACATAAATTTATGTCATAGTGCGACGTAATGAATTTCCTGGGAGCCAGCCAAAGCAATGAAACGTCCGGACTACAGAACACTTCAGGCGCTTGATGCCGTTATTCGTGAACGCGGTTTTGAACGCGCGGCGCAAAAGCTGTGCATTACGCAATCCGCCGTATCACAACGTATCAAACAGCTGGAGAACATGTTCGGGCAGCCGCTGCTGGTTCGTACCGTACCACCGCGCCCAACCGAACAGGGGCAGAAGCTGCTGGCGTTGTTGCGTCAGGTTGAGCTGCTTGAAGAGGAGTGGCTGGGCGACGAGCAGACCGGCTCTACCCCACTGCTGCTGTCACTGGCGGTAAACGCCGACAGTCTGGCGACCTGGCTGCTGCCCGCGCTGGCGCCGGTCTTATCCGATTCGCCCATTCGTCTGAACCTGCAGGTTGAAGATGAAACCCGCACCCAGGAGCGCCTGCGTCGCGGGGAAGTGGTAGGCGCAGTCAGTATCCAGCCTCAGGCACTGCCAAGCTGCCTGGTAGACCAGCTGGGGGCGCTGGATTACCTGTTCGTCGGGTCAAAAGCTTTTGCCGACCGCTATTTCCCGAACGGCGTGACCCGTGCCGCGCTGCTTAAAGCCCCTGCCGTGGCGTTCGACCATCTGGATGATATGCACCAGGCATTTTTACAACAGAACTTCGACCTGCCGCCAGGCAGCGTGCCGTGCCATATTGTTAACTCGTCAGAGGCCTTTGTGCAGCTGGCGCGTCAGGGCACCACCTGCTGTATGATTCCGCACTTGCAGATTGAGAAAGAGTTGAACAGCGGCGAGCTTATCGACCTGACGCCAGGCCTCTATCAGCGCCGGATGTTGTACTGGCACCGTTTTGCGCCGGAAAGCCGCATGATGCGCAACGTGACGGATGCGCTGCTGGCCCACGGGCATAAGGTATTAAGACAGGATTAAATGTGAAAACCCTCTCCGGCTGGAGAGGGTTTAAGTGAAGCGTAAATCGTTACTGCGCTTTAGCCGCCGTATCCTGCTGCTGACCCTGCGCAGGCTCAAGCTGGAACACCACATCAACCTGATCATCAAACTGAATCGTTGGCTGCTCGTAGGTTTCCTGTGCGGAGACCGGTGCTGAATCGGCCTTCATCATACGAACCATCGGGCTCGGCTGGTAGTTAGAGACGTGATAACGAACACTGTACACTGGCCCCAGCTTACTGTTGAAACCGGAAGCCAGCTGCTGAGCCTGACGCACGGCATCATCAATCGCTGCTTTACGTGCTTCGTCTTTGTATTTTTCAGGTTGCGCAACGCCCAGTGAGACGGAGCGAATCTCGTTCAGCCCCGCTTTCAGCGCGCCATCCAGTAGAGAGTTAAGTTTATCGAGCTGACGCACGGTCACTTCCACCGTACGCACTGCACGGTAGCCTTTCAGAATGCTTTTACCGTTCTGGTAATCGTAATCTGGCTGGGTACGCAAGTTGGCTGAGTTGATATCCTTTTTACCTACGCCGTTCTGCTCAAGGAAAGAGAGATATTGCGCAACACGGTCGTCAGCCTGCTTCTTGGCTGTCGCGGCGTCTTTTGCCGCCACGTTCACTTCAATGGCCAGGGTGGCGATATCCGGTACCGCATCCACGCTTGCCGTACCTGAGGTAACAATATGCGGGCTGTCAGGCAATTCGCTGGCCTGAACAGATACGGCGGCAAAACCCATTAATGCCGCTAGGGCGATTGCATTCAACTTCACTTTCATTCCTCCATGCTGCGAAAGAGTGCCCATGTAGCAGGGCGCATGCCAGCAAGCTTAGCGGCTGCTGGCCTATTGTCCATAAGACAACGCTTAGTTGAATAGTTCACGGACGTGATAAATACCCTCTTTCGCCAACTGGAAGGCGATAAACCACATCACCAGCCCCACCAGGATGTTGATAATGCGCTGGGCTTTGGCGGTGCGCAGTCGCGGAGCCAGCCAGGCGGCGAGCAGCGCCAGACTGAAGAACCAGAGGAATGAGGCGCTAATTGTCCCCAGCGCAAACCAGCGCTTCGGCTCTACGTCGAGCTGTCCCCCCAGACTGCCCAGTACGACAAAGGTATCAAGATAAACGTGCGGATTAAGCCAGGTGACGGCCAGCATAGTGACAATCAACTTCCAGCGTCCCTGCTTCATTACCCCGGCGGTCGCCAGTTCCAGATTACTGCTCATCGCGGTTTTCAGGGCGCCAAAGCCATACCAGAGTAAAAACGCCACCCCGCCCCAGGTCACCAGCGCCATCAGCCACGGTGACTGCATTAACAGGGCGCTGCCACCAAAGATCCCCGCGCAAATGAGCAGCAGATCGCTCACGGCACATAGCAGCGCAATCATCAGGTGATACTGGCGACGTATCCCCTGATTCATCACAAAGGCATTTTGTGGGCCGAGGGGAAGTATCATGGCCGCACCTAGAGCAAGCCCTTGAAAATAATAGGATAACATTCTTAATGTCTCATACTGTTGTCTTAAGTGCAGACTATACTGCGAGAGCGTCATTAGTTGAAATTGATATTATTAATTGTTAATTAAAATAATTAATGGCAGCAGTGATTATTGTATAACAGAATCAATTCCGTTTATTTAACTCACCAGGGATTGGTATGAAACCTCATCGTAGATTGTTTTGTCTGTCGTTAGTTCTCACTGCCCTTTTCATATCCTGCGCTGTTGGCCATGCGCAAACTGTGTTGCGCTACACCGATCACGAACCCTATGGCAACATGCGAACACGAGCCATCAACGAGATTTTTTTCCATGCAGTTGAGCGTGAATCTCAGGGAAAGGTAAAAATAGAAGCTCACTGGGGAGGTGAGCTCTCCGCCAGCTACAATGCGCTTACCACCGTTGCCGAAGGCAAAATAGCGGATATGGGTATTGTGGTTCCGGAGTATTCACCCGCCCAACTCCCTCTGCACCAGATTTTCAAAAGCTTCCCTGTTGGGCCGGATACGGGCGCAGCTCAGGTCGCCTTTTTTAAACACATATTTTTGCAGAATCCACAGTTCAGCCGCGAGCTGAACAACAACAACCTGATCAATCTGCAATTTTTCCTGGGCTATCCAGCCGGATTTTTCAGCACGGTACCGTCGCTACGGTTCGATGCGCTGGAGGGAACCCGCTGGCGCACAGCCAGCTTTTGGCACCAGGCGTGGCTCAGGAACGCGGGAGGAACGCCAATCTCAATGCCCTGGAACAACAATATTAGCGGGGCGTTGCGCAGCGGGCAGCTTGATGGTCTTCTGGTAAATCTTGATAGCGCCTGGGACATTCAGGCGCAGCGCGCTGCGCCGTGGGTAAGTTACTCTCCCGCGATGTGGCTGGGACATGTTTATCTATTAGCGATTAATAAAGAGGTGTGGGCGGCGCTGGATGCAAAAGATCAGGCTGCCATTCAACGGGCGGCGGCATCAACGGAAAAGCAACTGGGCACGCTACTCGACAAGAGTGTTCGTTCCCTGGGTAAGCGGATGGCAAAAGAGGGGGCTCACCTTCACATCCTGAGCCATGCAGAGCTCGCGCGTTGGCAGGAAGCCACGAATTATCAACAGGTACAGGCAGAATGGATCCAGATTCAGGAAGAGAAAGGCAATAAAGATGCCGCTCTGATAATGCGTGCCGTGGGATTAGCGCTTAAGGATGCCTTGCAAAAATAGCCTTTAAACGACGCCCCCGCGATGCGTGGGCGTCATTAAACGGGTGTCAGTTATTCACTCGCGTTCTCTTTCACTCGCTTAAAGTTAACGTCCATCTGCGGATACGGGAAGCTAATACCGTTGGCATCGAAATCACGTTTGATGCGCTCCAGTACGTCCCAGTAAACGCTCTGCAGATCGCTGCTGTTACTCCAGACACGAACCACAAAGTTAATTGATGAGGCACCCAGCTCGTTGAGACGCACCGTCTTTTCACGATCGTTCAGAATACGATCGTCGGAGTCGATGATGTTGGTGAGCAGCTGTTTCACTTTATCAATATCAGAATCATACGCGACACCAATAATAAACTCGTTACGACGTACCGGTTCGCGTGAGAAGTTGATGATGTTATTAGCGATGATTTTACCGTTCGGGATGACCACGATACGGCCATCTACGGTACGCATAGTGGTAGAGAAGATCTGCACCTGCAATACCGTACCTGCCACCCCACCCAGATCAACGTACTCGCCGGAGCGGAACGGGCGGAAGGTCACCAGCAGCACGCCAGCCGCCAGGTTCGACAGAGAACCCTGCAACGCCAGGCCAATCGCCAGACCGGCGGCACCCAATACGGCGATAACCGATGCCGTTTGCACCCCCACGCGGCCAAGCGCGGCGATCAGCGTAAAGGCAATAATACCGTAACGAACCAGCGCGGAGAGAAAGTCCGCAACCGTGGCATCAATGTGACGCGCGCGCATTACGCGGTTAACCGCATTCGAAATGATTCGTGCGACAATCATCCCGATGATGATGATCGCAATCGCCGCAACGATGTTTACCGCATAACTCAGCAGTAGCGCCTGGTTACGCACCAGCCAGGAGCCAGCGTTATTGATGCTATCTACAACACCGAGATCTTCCATTTATCTATCCTTATGCTCATTCAACGTCAGAACCCTCCCACAGAGGGACAGGCAAGTGAGTAAAGGGTAAACAAAAAGCCAGGGTTTTGCCAAACAGATCACAAAATCAGGATTTACAGCTTATTGAAAAAGCATAAAAAAAGGCCCGCACAGGCGGGCCTTTCTGAGGCTGTTAGCAGCGCAAATTACAGAACGTCAACCGCGTTCAGCTCTTTGAAGGCCTGCTCCAGACGCGTCACCATGGATGACTGGGCAGCACGCAGCCATACGCGCGGATCGTAGTATTTCTTGTTCGGCTGGTCTTCGCCTTTCGGGTTACCCAGCTGACCTTGCAGATACGCTTCGTTGGTTTTGTAGTACTGCAGGATACCGTCCCAGGTTGCCCATTGGGTATCGGTATCGATGTTCATTTTGATAACGCCGTAGCTGACGGAATCTTTGATTTCCTGAGCAGAAGAACCGGAACCGCCGTGGAAGACGAAGTTCAGGCTGTTGTGCGGCAGGTTGTGTTTCTTAGAAACGTATTCCTGAGAATCACGCAGGATGGTCGGGGTCAGAACCACGTTACCTGGTTTGTAAACGCCGTGCACGTTACCGAAGGACGCTGCGATAGTGAAGCGTGGGCTGATTTTGCTCAGCTCGGTGTAAGCGTAATCAACATCTTCTGGCTGAGTGTACAGGGCAGAAGCGTCCATGTGGCTGTTGTCCACGCCGTCTTCTTCTCCACCGGTGCAACCCAGTTCGATTTCCAGAGTCATGTCCATTTTGGCCATACGCGCCAGATATTTGGAGCAGATCTCGATGTTCTCTTCCAGAGACTCTTCAGACAGGTCGATCATGTGAGAAGAGAACAGTGGCTTGCCGGTAGCTGCGTAGTGTTTTTCACCCGCATCCAGCAGACCATCGATCCACGGCAGCAGTTTCTTCGCGCAGTGGTCAGTGTGCAGGATGACTGGAACACCGTAATGTTCAGCCATCTGGTGTACATGGTGTGCACCAGAGATAGCACCCAGGATAGCCGCGCCCTGAGGAACGTCAGTTTTCACGCCTTTACCTGCGATGAACGCAGCACCACCGTTGGAGAACTGAACGATAACCGGTGCTTTAACTTTCGCAGCGGCTTCCAGTACGGCGTTGATGGAGTCGGTACCCACGCAGTTAACAGCAGGCAGAGCAAAGTTGTTTTCTTTAGCTACCTGGAACACTTTCTGAACGTCATCACCGGTGATTACGCCAGGTTTTACGAAATCAAAAATTTTAGACATGTTGCGAGTCCTGTATCTTCGGCCTTGGAAAGGGATGCGTGCTTTAAAGCGCGCTAATAATTGGGCAGGTTACCCTGCCCTTAAATGGCTTACTTCTTCGCGCGCTCTTCGAGCATTGCTACTGCCGGCAGAACTTTGCCTTCCACGAATTCGAGGAATGCGCCGCCGCCAGTGGAGATGTAGGAGATTTTGTCGGAAATACCGAACAGGTCGATTGCCGCCAGGGTGTCACCACCGCCTGCGATGGAGAACGCTTCGCTGTCAGCAATCGCGTTAGCCACGGTTTCAGTACCTTTACGGAAGTTCGGGAATTCGAACACGCCAACCGGGCCATTCCACAGAATGGTTTTGGCGTTTTTCAGGATCTCTGCCAGACGCTGTGCAGAGACGTCGCCGAGGTCCAGAATCTGCTCTTCATCTTTAATGTCAGAGACAGATTTCAGGGTCGCGGTCGCGGTTTCAGAGAACTCGGTCGCCACGCGAACGTCGGTTGGAACCGGGATATCGCAGGTAGTCAGCAGGCGTTTCGCTTCATCAACCAGATCGGCTTCGTACAGGGATTTACCCACGTTGTGGCCCTGGGCCGCGACGAAGGTGTTCGCGATACCACCGCCAACGATCAGCTGGTCAGCGATTTTGGACAGAGAGTCCAGAACGGTCAGTTTGGTAGACACTTTAGAACCGCCGACGATAGCAACCATCGGACGTGCTGGTTCTTTCAGGGCTTTACCCAGTGCTTCCAGTTCGTCAGCCAGCAGTGGGCCTGCACAGGCGACATCAGCGAATTTACCGATACCGTGGGTAGAGGCTTGCGCGCGGTGAGCGGTACCAAAGGCATCCATAACGAATACGTCACAGAGTGCAGCATATTTTTTGGACAGCGCTTCGTCGTCTTTCTTCTCGCCTTTGTTAAAGCGAACGTTTTCCAGCACTACCAGCTCGCCTTCAGCCACTTCAACGCCATCCAGGTAATCTTTTACCAGGCGCACCGGGCTGGACAGTTTGTCTTTCAGGTAATTAACAACCGGCAGCAGAGAAAACTCTTCGTTGTACTCGCCTTCGGTCGGACGACCCAGGTGGGAAGTTACCATCACTTTAGCGCCTTGTTTCAGGGCCAGTTCGATGGTCGGCAGAGAAGCACGGATACGCGCGTCACTGGTCACTTTGCCGTCTTTAACCGGTACGTTCAGATCTGCACGGATGAAAACGCGTTTACCAGCCAGATCCAGATCGGTCATCTTAATTACAGACATGGTGAATCCTCTCGTTGATTCTTAAAGTTTTGCAGGCGCTTTACGCGCCTTACCTGAAACCTTTAGCGGCCATTGCTAACGTGGTGTCGAGCATCCGGTTAGCAAAGCCCCATTCGTTGTCGCACCAGACCAGCGTTTTGATTAAGTGCGCTCCACTGACCCGCGTTTGGGTGCCATCGACAATGGCACTGTGCGGATCGTGGTTGAAATCAATTGAGACCAACGGTAATTCCGTATAGTCAACTATACCATGAAATGCTTGCTGTGCCGCTTTTTGCAGCAACAGGTTGACTTCACTGGCTTTTACCGGTTTTTTCACGGTAACGCTGAGGTCAATTGCCGTCACGTTGATGGTCGGTACGCGCACGGCAATGGCTTCAAAACGGTCGTTAAACTGCGGGAAAATGCGCGAAATACCGGCGGCCAGTTTGGTATCGACCGGGATAATCGACTGGCTCGCAGCACGCGTGCGTCGCAGGTCAGGATGATAGGCATCAATAACCTGCTGATCGTGCATGGCAGAGTGGATTGTGGTGACGGTACCCGACTCGATGCCATACGCATCATCTAACAGTTTAATGACCGGAATAATGCAGTTGGTGGTGCAGGAAGCATTGGAGACAAGGCGGTGTTCAGCTTGCAGTTCATGGTGATTCACACCAAAGACCACAGTAGCATCGAGATCGTTGCCGCCAGGATGAGAGAAAAGAACCTTTTTCGCGCCCGCCGCAAGATGCGCTTCGCCATGCTCGCGGCTGCCGTATACGCCGGTGCAGTCGAGCACCACATCTATGCCCAGCTCGCGCCAGGGCAGCGCATCAAGGCTGCGTTCATGCAGAACCCGAATGGCATCGTCACCGACAAAAAGCTGCTCTCTTTCCTGACGAACGTCCCAGGCAAAGCGCCCATGGCTGGTGTCATATTTCAACAAATGCGCCATGCCAGCAGCATCGGCCAGTTCATTGATTGCCACCACGGTGATTTCCGCACGGCGCCCGGATTCATATAAAGCACGAACCACGTTGCGTCCGATGCGACCGAAGCCATTAATCGCTATGCGTACGGTCATAAGTCTCCTGCAAGGCTATCCTTGATTCGAGGTGGCTGACAGAGTAATGCAGCGACGCTCAGAGGGGAATGCTTGCCTGTCACAAACTGCAACTGATTGGTCATTTGTCGAACACATAATCGACTGAAACGCTTCAGCCAGAATAAGCGAAACGTGGAATAAAAGGAACGTTCCAGCGGAGTGATTCGCCATTTATCTGACTTGCGTCACATTTTCTCCGTTAAAAGCGCGTCCAATTATTCCAGTCAGGCAAACCTGTATTCCCCTGCTGCCGTCATCTGCAATACCACATCAGCCTGGCGACTCTGACTAAGCACACGATCGACGTTTGGCCCATCTGTGCGCAGATAAAATGCCTGCGCCTCGTCTGGTGATAACCCCCCTGCTATCTTGCGCTGCACCAGCCGTTCACGCAGCGCCGATGGCGGGGCTGTGATAAATACCGATAAATCACAAAATACTTCCAGCGCTTTCCATTTCTCGTCATCGAGCAGGAGCCAGTTGCCTTCAACGATCGCAATACTCGCCGTTACCGTAATAGCCGCTTCGACAGGATCGTGTTTTTGTCTGTCATACTGCGGCCAGAGTGCGATTGGCTCGCGAAGCTGAGCCAAATTTGCGGCAAGTTTATCAACGTTAAAGGTCTCCAGAGCGCCTTTAAACGTGCGTAAATGGTTGGCGTCCAGCCAGGTGTTGTAGTGATGGAAACCGTCCATCGGCAGCGTCTGGATGCTGGGCAGGTCGGGGGCTTGCCGGGAGAGGTACTCCCAGAACGTTGTGAGCGTCGATTTACCTGTCCCCGGGGGGGCGCTGAGGAAAACAACGGTTCTGGATTGCGGGTTCTCCCTGTGTCGCTTCGCTATGTGCTGTAGCAAGGGAAGATGTACGTTTTGGATTTCATCATCTGAATACTGAGCGTCAACCGGTAATCCATTCACCGTCAGGCTAATTTTCACGGGTCTAATTCCTTAAGTATTGCCGTTATCGCCAGCGTCATTGCCGTTTTGACCATGCCCGTAAACCGCACTTCAGACCACGCGGCAAAGTCAGCAAACTTCATCGACTCAAGGGCGTTAAATAAGGTGGCATTGCGGGTAATGCTATTCACGTTGCTGATGAAATCCCAGGTGATGTCATCTGCAAAACCCGGGATCTCTTTTTGCTCCTGAAGATAGTGATAGAACTGCGAGAAATGGGTGATATCGGCATACAACCATTTCTCCATTTTCCCCAGGGCAAAAATCAAACGCAGCGCCACGGTAATATCGTCTAACGGCCCGCTTTGCGCGAGTAACGGCTTCACTGCATATTCCACAATTTCTTCATCATTATTGACGAACAACGACGGCAGAAAACGTCTGATACCCAGCAGCAAGATCTCATTTGCTTTTGCCATAAACGCGAGTAAATCCGTCTGAGCATCCAGTTGCTCAATTACGTCGTCTTCGATTAGCGTCGTCATTCGTTTCTCGATAAATCACCATGAATGCAGAGAGTCTATAATATTACACGTCCGGTCCGCGCCGCCGATGAGTAAAGTTTGCGTGCGCACGCCGTCCGTCACCTGTTGAATGCCATTGACGAGATCGCCTCCGGTCACGCCCGTGGCGGAGAAAATAACGTCCTCGCCTGCAACGAGTTCGCCCAGTGAGTAGACGCGGTTTATTATCACGCCCATTGCTTCACAGCGCAGGCGTTCGCTGGCGGCGATACGATGATTCTCTTCCGACTCCCCTTTCGCCTGACAAAAGTCGATAAGCTCTGCCTGCATATCTCCCCCCAGTGCCGCGACCGCACAGGCGGAGATCACCCCTTCTGGCGCGCCACCGAGGGTATACATCACATCGTACTGATTATCCCGCAGACAGGTCATTACGCTTGCCGCCACGTCTCCGTCGGGTAAGGCAAAGACCTTCACGCCAAGAGCGGTTGCTTCATCAATGGTCGCCCGCATTCGGGGCTTATCGAGCGTGACCAGCCGCAATTTGTCCAGTGGTTTATCCAGCGCCTGCGCCACGTTACGTAGATTGTCGACCAGCGGTAAATGGAGATCGATGGCCCCCTTCGCCAGCCGGTTCACCACCAGCTTTTTCATATACATATCGGGGGCATGCAGCAAACTCCCCGCTGGCGCAAACGCCATTACCGCCAGGGCATTGTTTTGCCCCATCGCCACCATCCGGGTGCCTTCGATAGGATCAACCGCAATATCCACGCGAGGCCCGCAGCCCTGTCCGACCTCTTCGCCAATCCACAGCATTGGCGCATGGTCAATTTCACCCTCACCAATAACAATGCGGCCACGTATCGGCATATTGTTGAGAGACTGACGCATTGAGCTTACCGCCAGTCCGTCGATTTTATTTTTGTCACCGCACCCGATTTGAGGCCAGGCAGCAAGCGCCGCCTGCTCCGTTGTGCGAAACAGCGGCCAGGCAAGCGACATCATGCCAATGCCTCCCCGGTATCAACGCCAAAGTGCGCCAGAAGATATTTTTCTGCCTGCTCATTCCAGATGCCATGCGTTTCGGCAACCAACCTGGCCAACGCGTTAAACAGCGGGTCGGTCTTCCCTTTCTCGGCAAAATCGGCAATCGCCGTCAAAGGCATGGTCACACCGTTGTAGATGAGCTTTTTACCCCCCGGAATGTTGGGCAAATTGAGGACAGTTTCAGGTACCGCATCCAGCCCGCCGATATGTGTCACCATAAAGGAGGGTTGCAGCTTCCCTGAGGCGCTAAGCGCTATCGCTTCTTTCATATCATCGGTTGAGCCGCCTGAGGTGCCCACCACGTGCGTGCTGTTGTAATGCACGTTATAAAAGTTGAAGGGAACCTTGAAGGCTTTATCAGTAGGGCCGGCGAAGAAGTTAAGGCAGCCATCCTCCGCCAGCAGTTCGTCGGCCATCTCAACCACTGACGCAACCGCTGCATAGACAAAGACGTCGTCAAAACCGACATCGTTAGTCAGCGCGCGCAAAGCCGCCGCAGGATTTTCCATACCCGACGTGTTGATATAAATGAGCTCAATACCCTTTTGGGCCGCCAGTTCAACGGGTAATAGTTTACGGGCCTGCGCCAGGCGAGTTTCATCAATATCAACCACCACAATACGAGCAGGCTGAATACCGCCGTTAATGGCGTAATCTATTGCACCAATTCCCATTGGCCCGGCACAGGCCAGTAGGGCCAGATTACCACCGGGCTTTATTCCCATTCGATGTTCGTAGACATATTGCGTGGTATGGTAATTCGCTTTATAGGCGCCAATAATGCAACAGGTTGGCTCCGCCAGCGATGCGGCGGCAAAATAGGAGCCGCTATAAGGTAATACGCAGCCCAGATTTACCGCTATTTCCGGAATAATCATATAGGTCGCGTTGCCACCAAAATACTCATAGCTATACCCGGCCGAATAACCGCTCGGTAACCCCATGGCGGGTTGTAAAACAAAACGTTGTCCTTTTTTATATTTCCCGACCAGATTTTTCCCTACCTCAACAATAACGCCTGCACATTCGTGCCCGGTAATAACGGGATGGTTTTCTAAATCATCCGGTACGCGTTTATGATCGCTTCCCAGCATTGCCGCTTTCCAGGTAGATAAACAGACGCTATCCGAAATAACGCTCACCAGTAATTCATTATCGGTAATTGCAGGCAGTTCGAATTCGCGTAAACGTACATCACCCTTACCGTATATCGCGGCGACTTTTGTTTTCATGATAAACCTCTATGAATTTGATTAGATTTCAGCAGTGAGTTTTTTGAACAGCACATCAAGCTGTGGGTCGCCGATATAATTATTAATAAGAATGAGTGGCTTTTCTGATACTCGTTTTACGCGCCCTTCAAAACTGGCATGCGTCACCACCATATCCGCATCGGCGGGAATATTTTCAATGGCATAATGTTTTACCTCGATAACAAGACCACTCTTCTCAAGCCGGGTAATGACTCCAACTTATTGATAGTGTTTTATGTTCAGATAATGCCCGATGACTTTGTCATGCAGCTCCACCGATTTTGAGAACGACAGCGACTTCCGTCCCAGCCGTGCCAGGTGCTGCCTCAGATTCAGGTTATGCCGCTCAATTCGCTGCGTATATCGCTTGCTGATTACGTGCAGCTTTCCCTTCAGGCGGGATTCATACAGCGGCCAGCCATCCGTCATCCATATCACCACGTCAAAGGGTGACAGCAGGCTCATAAGACGCCCCAGCGTCGCCATAGTGCGTTCACCGAATACGTGCGCAACAACCGTCTTCCGGAGCCTGTCATACGCGTAAAACAGCCAGCGCTGGAGCGATTTAGCCCCGACATAGCCCCACTGTTCGTCCATTTCCGCGCAGACGATGACGTCACTGCCCGGCTGTATGCGCGAGGTTACCGACTGCGGCCTGAGTTTTTTAAGTGACGTAAAATCGTGTTGAGGCCAACGCCCATAATGCGGGCGGTTGCCCGGCATCCAACGCCATTCATGGCCATATCAATGATTTTCTGGTGCGTACCGGGTTGAGAAGCGGTGTAAGTGAACTGCAGTTGCCATGTTTTACGGCAGTGAGAGCAGAGATAGCGCTGATGTCCGGCGGTGCTTTTGCCGTTACGCACCACCCCGTCAGTAGCTGAACAGGAGGGACAGCTGATAGAAACAGAAGCCACTGGAGCACCTCAAAAACACCATCATACACTAAATCAGTAAGTTGGCAGCATCACCGACCATCGCCGTTAAAAAGCCACCAAAAGCCTGGACTTTAGCGCGAGCAGACTTATTTTCCATAATAGTATCCTGTAAAGGAAAGCGTGATTAAGCGTTAGCAATAATATCGGTGAGTTGTTTTTCTGTATCACAATCTAACAAAGACGTTAAGTTTTCTTCCTCTGATAATAACTCACTGAGGGCCTGGATTGCCTCAATATGTGAATCTGCGTCAGCCGCCGATAACCCGATTAATAGCTTTACAGGTTCATCATTATTATCGAACATGACTCCTTGCTTTAATAAGGTTAAAGACATGCCTGTTTTTAATGCGCCATGCTCTGGTCTGGCGTGGGGCATCGCAACACCGGGAGCCAAAATATAATAGGGTCCGTTATGCTGCGTTGAATCTTTAATGGCCTGAATATATTGCGCGTTGACATAACCATTTTTTAGCAATGATGCCATACTGTGATCAATGGCTTGCTGCCAGTTATCAGCAGAATGTTTTATCTTTATTGATTCATCGGGAAAATAACTTATAAGTCGCATAACCACCCTCTTATTTTAGGTTCGGGCTGAACGTAAAAATAAAATACGCGGGGAAATGCTTTAAGGCAAATTAAGCAAATACGAAAGGTCAATACTAATGGAAAAAATCAAAGCGTTATTAAACAATAATTTGTGAAGCTAATTTAATTTTGCAACTGTTTAAATGGGATCTTCACTGCAGATATACAAAATACCCATTATTGAAATTTGTGATAAAAATCAAGTTTCAGCTATTGCTTCACATTTAATTCGTGATCTTAGCCATAAAAAAACCAGGCGACTTTTGGTCTGCCTGGCTTTGCGATTTCAGCCCCGGGCGTATAACGCGCCGGGGAAAATATCAATTACAGCAACGCTTTCGCTTTCGCGACTACGTTCTCAACGGTGAAGCCGAACTCTTCGAACAGCTGCTCCGCTGGTGCAGACTCACCGAAGGTGGTCATACCAACGATAGCGCCGTTCAGGCCCACGTATTTGAACCAGTAGTCTGCGATACCGGCTTCCACCGCCACGCGAGCGGAAACCGCTTTAGGCAGTACGGATTCACGGTATGCCGCATCCTGCTTGTCGAACGCATCAGTAGACGGCATGGACACCACGCGCGCCTTCACGCCTTCGGCAGTCAGTTTTTCCCATGCCGCTACGGCCAGCTCAACTTCAGAACCGGTAGCGATGAAGATCAACTCAGGCTGGCCTGCGCAATCTTTCAGTACGTAACCACCACGCGCGATGTTAGCCAACTGCTCAGGAGTACGCTCCTGCTGTGCCAGGTTCTGACGGGAGAGGATCAGCGCGGTCGGGCCGTCCTGACGCTCAACGCCGTATTTCCACGCTACCGCGGATTCAACCTGGTCACATGGACGCCAGGTAGACATGTTCGGGGTCACGCGCAGGGAAGCTACCTGCTCAACCGGCTGGTGAGTTGGGCCATCTTCGCCCAGACCGATAGAGTCGTGGGTGTAGACCATCACCTGACGCTGTTTCATCAGCGCAGCCATACGCACGGCGTTACGCGCGTACTCAACGAACATCAGGAAGGTTGAGGTGTACGGCAGGAAACCACCGTGCAGGGAGATACCGTTAGCAATCGCGGTCATGCCGAATTCGCGCACGCCGTAATGAATGTAGTTACCGGCAGTGTCTTCGTTGATTGGCTTAGAGCCGGACCAGATAGTCAGGTTAGACGGTGCCAGGTCAGCGGAGCCGCCCAGGAATTCTGGAAGCCAAGGACCGAACGCTTCAATCGCATTCTGAGACGCTTTACGGCTCGCGATTTTAGACGGATTAGCCTGCAGTTTAGCGATGAATTCGTTGGCTTTCGCATCGAAATCAGATGGCATTTCGCCTTTCATACGACGGGTGAATTCAGCGGCTTCCTGTGGGAAAGCTTTCGCATAGGCAGCGAATTTCTCGTTCCATGCGGACTCTTTCGCCTGACCCATTTCTTTCGCATCCCACTGTGCATAGATCTCAGACGGGATTTCGAAGGCAGGGTGTTTCCAGCCCAGCGCTTCACGGGTCAGCGCAATTTCTGCGTCGCCCAGCGGCGCACCGTGGGAGTCATGGGTGCCAGCTTTATTCGGGGAACCGAAACCAATGATGGTTTTGCACATCAGCAGGGATGGTTTATCCGTCACCGCACGCGCTTCTTCAACTGCGCGTTTAATCGAGTCAGCATCGTGGCCATCAACGCCACGCACCACGTGCCAGCCGTAGGCTTCGAAACGGGCTGCGGTATCGTCGGTGAACCAGCCTTCAACGTGACCATCGATAGAGATGCCGTTGTCATCGTAGAACGCAACCAGTTTGCCCAGCTTCAGGGTACCGGCCAGGGAGCACACTTCGTGAGAAATGCCTTCCATCATGCAGCCGTCACCCAGGAATGCGTAGGTGAAGTGATCAACGATGTCATGGCCCGGACGGTTAAACTGCGCTGCCAGCGTTTTTTCGGCAATCGCCATACCGACTGCGTTAGCAATACCCTGACCCAGCGGGCCGGTGGTGGTTTCTACGCCCGCGGTGTAACCCACTTCCGGGTGACCTGGAGTTTTAGAATGCAGCTGACGGAAGTTTTTCAGCTCTTCGATTGGCAGATCATAGCCAGTGAGATGCAGCAGGCTATAGATCAGCATTGAGCCGTGGCCGTTGGACAGCACGAAGCGGTCGCGGTCAGCCCATGCTGGGTTCTGCGGGTTATGGTTCAGGAAATCACGCCACAGGACTTCGGCAATATCAGCCATGCCCATTGGGGCACCCGGGTGGCCAGATTTGGCTTTTTGTACTGCGTCCATGCTCAGCGCACGGATAGCATTTGCAAGCTCTTTACGTGAAGACATTTTGACTCCAGATCGGACTGTTAAAGGCCATACCCTTGACGACAGCGCGTTTTGGGCTACGCCGGAAAAAAGTGCCAACAATGTAACCCAAGCGACAAAGCATGTACATGGACCATTCTTTTGCCTGTTAAGAAATCTCTGGAACACGCTCGCATGTTGCGCAATCTTCTCGCCCGGCGTGATTTATATTCTTTATACTGAGTGAAACTCCGGCTTCGCTGCCCTGGAGTACTTTCAGAATTTATCGAATTTAACGAGTACGGAAGCAACATAATGAAAATGCGTGCAATAGTGCTGGCTCTGGGTACCACTCTGCTTTTGAGTGGCTGTCAGAACATGAACTCCAACGGTCTGATGAGCTCCGGTGCCGAAGCCTTTCAGGCCTACAGCCTGAGCGATGCTCAGGTTAAAGCCCTCAGTGATGAAGCCTGTAAAGAGATGGATGGCAAAGCCACCGTCGCGCCAGCTAATAGCACCTACTCGCAGCGTCTGACCAAGATTGCTTCCGCACTGGGCGATAACATCAACGGCCAGCCGGTAAACTACAAGGTATACATGGCGAAAGACGTGAACGCCTTCGCGATGGCGAATGGCTGTATCCGCGTCTACAGCGGCCTGATGGATATGATGACCGATAACGAAGTCGAAGCGGTGATCGGCCATGAAATGGGTCACGTGGCGCTCGGTCACGTGAAGAGAGGCATGCAGGTTGCGCTGGGCACCAACGCCGTGCGCGTGGCCGCCGCTTCTGCAGGCGGCATCGTCGGTAGCCTGTCTCAGTCACAGCTAGGCGATCTGGGCGAAAAACTGGTGAACTCTCAGTTCTCACAGCGTCAGGAGTCAGAGGCCGATGACTACTCCTACGATCTGTTGCGCAAACGCGGCATCAACCCATCCGGTTTAGCCACCAGCTTCGAAAAACTGGCCAAACTGGAAGAGGGTCGTGCAAGTTCTATGTTTGACGATCACCCGGCCTCCGCAGAACGTGCACAGCATGTACGCGACAGAATGGCGGCTGACGGCATCAAATAAAACAAAAAGGAGGCGATATCGCCTCCTTTTTATTTCGCACCAATTGCCAATATTATCGCACAGATTGTTAATATCCCCAGATAGCAATCAAAGCGGGTTATTCGATATTTCAGCTTGTCTCAGTGAAATATATTAAGAGCAAATGACTCTGCCATTTTTATCGCTGCCTGTATCCCTTCTGTCGAAATATAAAATAGTCTACCCCCTGCACCGGAGAACCACGCGGACAGTGGCCCGGCGCGTTACAGCGCGTCACATAACCATTGCAATCATTTATCTTTCAGGTAACTATCAAATACGCAGCAACGCAATTTGATATTATTTAGAAAGAGAAGTTCCTTCCGTGAAAAAAGAATTATCGTTAATCGCATTAGGTTTATTTTCGGCCCTTCCCGCCGTTGCAAGCCAGCAATCTGACAGCCAGGGTTTTATTGACGACAGCCATCTGGACCTGTTTTTCCGTAACGCATACATCAGCCGCGACTACCATCAGGGCCAGCAAGACAAGGCCGAATGGGGTCAGGGGATCGTTGCGACCTTTGAATCCGGTTATACCGAAGGGCTGGTAGGCTTTGGTGTCGACGGCATTGCGCAGTACGGCGTGCGTCTCGACGGTGGCCGCGGCAAGAGCGGCGCGGGGGGTATCGACTTCTTCAGGCAGGAAGATGATGGCCGCGCGAAGTCCGAACTGGCAAAATTTGGCGCGACTGCCAAAATGCGCATCTCCAATACCGTGCTGAGCTACGGCAACCAGCGTCCTGCGTTACCGATTGTCACCTCCGACAGCTCACGCCTGCTGTTCGAAAGCTATACCGGCGCGCTGTTAACCTCTAAAGAGATCGACGGTCTGGAAGTTAACGCAGGTTACTTTACCGACGAGCAGCGTAAGAGTGACGATCGCCACGATAGCGGTCTGAAGAGCCTTACCTTCGGCGGCGCAAGCTATCAGTTTAACGATCAGTTCAGCGGCGCGCTGTACGCCTCTCACAATGAAGAGGTGATGAACAAGCAGTACCTGGGTCTGAACTTCAAACAACCGTTCAGTACTGGCCAACAGCTGGTACTCGACTTTAACGGCTATAACTCTCGTCTGGATCAGGGCTATGCCAACGACCTCAACACGGGTCGCAGCAATAGCATCTGGAGCCTGGCGGCCAGCTATATCTGGGACGTTCATACCTTTAAGGTGGCGTACCAGCAGAGCAGCGGCAGCACCGGTTATCACTATGGTAGCTATCGCGATCGCGACGGCGTGGGCGATGGCGGCAACACCATCTGGCTGGCGAACTCCTACTGGTCTGATTTTAATGGTGAAGACGAACGCTCGTGGCAGGCCTCTTACGGTCTGGACTTCGCTGGCCTCGGCTTACCGGGTCTGAGCTGGACCACGGCCTACGTGCGTGGCGATAACATCAAAACGTCTGAAACCAGCAACGGTAAAGAGCACGAGTGGTTCAACCAGGTGCAATACCAGGTCCAGGATGGCCCCGCAAAAGATCTGAAGCTGAAACTGCGCTATTCCGTCCTGCGGGTCTCCAGCAACGCCAGCGACTATAACGTCGGCGGCAACGAGCTTCGCGCTTACGTGGAATATCCGTTTAACGTGTTTTAAGTTTGTCCCCCCTCACTCTAACCCTCTCCCAAAGGGAGAGGGAACGCGATCACCCTCTCCCTTTGGGAGAGGGCCGGGGTGAGGGGAATTAACCCGCACCTCAGCTAACGTTGCTATATCCTCTAATCAATACAGCGACTTCTGCGGCGGCCCGGCAAACTTCAGCGCGCCAATCTGCCCCATGCGCACCTCTACCACCGATGGCCCCGGCATTGACAGCGCCTCCGTCATCACCGCGTCAAAATCCTCGGCCCGCTCCACGCTCCACGCCTGCAGGCCAATCGCCTGCGCCAGTAGGGTAAAGTCCGGCGTGTGCAGTTCGTTGTAATACTGACGCCCACCGAAATACTTATCCTGGATACCGCGCATTACGCCATAGCCGCCGTCGTTCATGATCAGCAGCGTCACGTTCGCTTTCTCCTGGGCAAGCGTTGCCAGTTCCCCGAGGTTAAGGCTCAGGCCGCCGTCACCTACCAGCCCCACCACCTTGCGCTGCGGGTTGGCAATCGCGGTGCCGATCGCCATCGGCAGCCCCATGCCAATCGCCCCCGCCAGAGAGTGAATGTTCATCAGCGGGCCGTTAGCGCGGAACAGACGGCTGCCCCACAGGCTGCCGGAAACGGTGATATCCCGCACCAGCAGGCCGTCGTTCGGCAGGGCGTTGTCGATAGCGTCGTTCAGCTTCGCATAGGCGCCGCACTGCTCGCGCAGCCCCTGCTCTGCTGTTGCTACCGCCTGCTGAACCTGCCCATCCCACTGGGCATTGCCCCATTCGCGCCCCTGCGCTTTGTTCGCCAGCACCGCCAGTAGTGCGGAGCAGTCGGCGACCAGGGTGTTATCCATCAGATAGTTACGGCTCGCCGCCGCCGGATCGATATCAATCTGCACGCGGGGATGCGGCAGCTCGAGCGTCCACGAGCGGGTTTCGTTACTGCGCAGGCGTGAGCCTGCCACCAGCGTAAAGTCGCACCGGGCAATCAGCGCCTCGACCGACGGTGAATTGTGGAACGCCCGCAGGCTGGCGCGATGGCTGTCCGGCAGCACGCCGCGTGCGTGGGTGCTGGAGATCACCGTAACGCCCGCATCCGCCAGCTTTTGCACGGCCTCAGCACTTCCCAGCGCCCCCCCGCCCAGCCACAGCAGAGGCTGTTTCGCCTGCTTAAGCTGTGCCCAGAGCGCCTCGACCACAGCCTTATCAACGGTGTCCGGCGCGGTGGATTTTACCGGTGCCGTCACCAGCGAGGCCGGGATCTTCGCCCCCTGAATATCAATCGGAATTTCCACCGAAACCGGCCCGCACGGCGGCGTCTGTGCCTCCTGAATGGCCTTATGGAGAATAGCGACCGCCTGGTGAGCATTGCTGATGCGCCAGGCCCGTTTCGAGCTGGCCTTGAGGAAGGTCAGCTGATCGCGGGTTTCGTGTATAAACCCGGTGTCGGCATCCAGCCAGGCTTTTTCAACCTGGCCGGTCAGGTGCAGCAGCGGCGTACAGGCGTTCATGGCTTCCACCAGCGCCCCCACCGCGTTGCCCGCCCCTGCGCCGGTGCTGGTCAGCGCCACGCCAAGGCCGGAAAAGCGTCCGTGGGCGTCGGCCATGGTGACGGAACCCGCCTCGCCGCGCGCGGGCACAAAGCGGATGTTGCCCCGCTGACCCACCGCATCCGCGATCGGCAGGTTGTGAATAGAGATGACGCCGTAGATGGCCTCAACCTGATACTGCTCCAGCGTTCTGGCGATGGCGTCGCCGACGGTTATCATTTCGCTCATTGCTCACCCTTTCTCAGTCGCACCAGTGGTTGACGCTATTACCCGTCGCCAGATAAATGCTCTTTTGCTGCATCCAGGCTTTCAGCCCCTGAATGCCCTTTTCGCGGCCCAGACCGCTCTCTTTAAAGCCCCCAAACGGGGTCGAAATCGCAAACACTTTGTAGGTGTTGATCCACACGGTGCCTGCTTCCAGTTGCTCGCTCAGGCGCAGGGCACGTCCGGTATCGCGCGTCCAGATGCCCGCCGCCAGGCCGTACACCGAGTCGTTGGCCTCGCGGATCAGCGCCGCCTCGTCACTGAACGGCATCGCCACCAGCACCGGGCCGAAGATCTCCTCCTGACAGGCGCGGGCGGAGTTGGTCAGCCCCTCGATAATCGTTGGCTGGAAGAAGCTGCCGCTGGCAAGCGCCGGATCGGCCGGGATCTCCCCGCCGCACAGGACGCGGCCCCCTTCGCGTTGCGCCAGCTCTACGTAGGCCTGCACGCTCTGGCGATGTTTGTCGTTAATCAGCGGGCCGATATGCGTACCGTCGGCAAACGGATGGCCGACGCGCAGGCCGCGCGTGAGTTTCAGCAGCCGTGCCATCAGCGGAGCGTAAATGCTCTCGTGGATAAACAGCCGTGAACCGGCAATGCACGCCTGCCCCGCCGAGCTGAAAATGCCGTAGCAGATCCCGCGCGCAGCCTGCTCGACGTCCGCATCGTCCAGCACAATGGTCGGGGATTTTCCGCCCAGCTCCAGCGACGCCGGGATCAGTTTTTCCGCCGCCACGTGCGCCAAATGCCGCCCTGTGGTCGTGCCGCCGGTAAAGGAAATTTTCCGCACGCGAGGATGGCGCGCCAGCGCGTCGCCAATCACCGAACCTTTGCCCGGCAGCACGCTCAGCAGCCCGGCGGGCAGCCCGGCCTGTTCAAAAATACGCGCCAGCTCCAGCGCCATCAGCGGCGTGGCCTCGGCAGGTTTGAGGATCACGGCATTTCCGGCGGCAATGGCCGGGGCAACCTTCTGCATTTCGCTGGCAATCGGTGAATTCCACGGCGTGATGGCCGCCACCACGCCGAGTGGCTCGTAGCGGCTCAGCGTCAGGAGATCGGGCTGGCGTGGGGTGGGAAGTTCGCCTTCCAGCAGTTCGCAGGCGGCGGCGAAATAGCGCGCCGTGCCCGCCGCACTCATCACCAGGCCACGCGCTTCCGCCAGCGGCTTGCCGTTATCGCGGCTCTGCATCTGCGCCAGTTCATCGACGCGGGATTCAATCAGATCGGCCACCTTGTGCAGGATCTTCGCCCGCATATGCGGCAGGCGGTTGCGCCAGTCCGGATCGCGCCACGCGCGTTCGCCTGCCTCGATGGCATCTTCCAGATCGTCCAGGCTTGCGGCGTTGAGCGTCGCGTTGATTGAGCCGTCCGCCGGGAACTGGCTCTGCATCAGGTTGCCGCCGCCGTGGCGCCAGTGACCACCGATAAAAATCTTCAGATCGTCCATTGTGACTCCTTAGCTCAGGGCCAGCTCACGGCAGGCGCGCACCGCGCTCAGTGCCGCCAGGGTGGAGGTTTTGGGGTTGCTGGCAAGCGGCAGGCCGCTCAGTTCCAGATGAAACTCGCCAAACAGCCCTTCGACGTGCAGCGTATGGGTGTTGCGCGTCGTCGCCGGGTCGACCATCAGTTGCACGCGAGTGTCATCCATCCCGACGCCGCCGAGCGCCACGGTCGCCGCCACGTTGGCGTTAGCCGGGAACAGCCGCGCCGCCTCGCGGGCGCTGCCCTCAAAGAACACCTGCGCCTGCGACACCGCGTTAAGATCGATAAGCTGCTCGGCGTAGCTGCCGCGCCAGCTGGCCGGGCTTTTGCGCGACCGATAGGTCACACGCTCCAGGCCGCCCTCTCTGGCGGCGGAAAGCCCGTCGATGCCCGCCACCGCGCCGGAGAGGAGCGTGAGTTTTCCGCCCGCGTTGAGCAGACGCTGTTCCAGCGCGCTGTCCGCCAGCGCGCCGGTGGATATCACGGCCAGATGCCAGCCGCGATGCAGTATCTCTTCGCCGTACTGCGCCACTGCCTGCTGGCTGGCGCACTCCAGCACCAGATCGGGCGCTTCAGCGCAGTCCACCGGCGAGGCCAGCGCCGCCACCGCACCGCCGAACTGCGCGCGAATGGCCTCGTGGTGAGCCTCGCGCGCAACGATCCAGCCGATGCTGACGCCATCAGGCAGGCGCTCAATTACCGCCTGCGCCATCGCGCCAAAGCCAATTAACATGATTTTTTTCATGATGCGTCCTTACAGGTGACGGCAGAAGCCGCCGGAAACGTCCAGTGCGGCACCGGTGGTAAACGAGGCCAGCTGCGAGGCGAGGAACAGCAGCGCCTGTGCGGGCTCCTGCGGCTTGCCGAGGCGCGCCATCGGTATGCCCCGCTTGCGCGCAATATCCGCCGTCCATTCCGGCCAGCTCTGGCTTTTATCCGTCCGGTTTTCAAAGCGGCGCTGCCACTGGCCAGACTCCACCATGCCGAGCAAAATGGAGTTGACGCGAATACCTTTGCCCACCAGCTCTTTAGAGAGTGTCAGCGTCATGTTCAGCAGCGCGGCGCGGGCGGCGGAGGTGGCGATCATGTGCTCCTCCGGCTGCAACGCCAGCAGGGAGTTGACGCAGGTAATCGAGGCGATATCGGACTGCTCCAGCAGAGGCTGAAACGCCTGCACCGGGTTGATTACTCCGAACAGTTTCAGTTCGGCTTCGTGCAGCCACGCCTCGCGCGGGGTGTCGTTGAAGTGCGCCACGTAGCCCTGCCCGGCGTTGTTGATCAACATATCCGCCGCGCCAAAGCGCGCCTGAACCGCCTGCGCGAAAGCCTGCACCTCATCGGCGTTGAGCACGTCGCAGCGGTAAGCGAAGATCTCTCCGTCGGGGTAGTCGTTTTGCAGCGCCGCGTGCGCACTGGCGAGCCGGTCCGGATCGCGGCCGCAGAAGGCCACTTTTGCCCCCTCGCCCAGCAGCAGGCGCAGCGTTTCAAAGCCAATGCCGGACGATCCGCCGGTGACTACCGCTACGCGACCATCAATGTGTGCATTCATCGCCTATCTCCTGGTGAATACGTAAAAGCTGTTGGTTAAAAAACGCCGCGTTATCGAGGTAGCTGGCGTGCCCGGCCTGGGGAATAGAGGTAAACGGCATGCCGTAGCGCAGCGCCAGCCCCTGCACCTGCTCGGGTTGGGTGATGGCATCCTGCTCGCCGCACCAGGCTTCAAAGGTGCCCGAATAGCGCGTCAGCCAGCCGTGGATATCGTCGTGGGCCAGCATCCACGCGGCGGCGAGATAGCCTTCCGGGCGCAGGGCGCGCATGCCCGTCGCAACGGTCGCGATATCCTCCGCGCGCGCGCCGGGGCGCAGCAGCTTCGCCGCACGGGTCTGGGCGAGTATGTCGCCGCCCAGCGCGATCTGCTGCTCGCGGTTGCGCCACACCTGCTCACGCTGCTCCGGCGCGGCCTGGCCGTAGCCCTGCGCCGCGTCCGCCAGCACCAGATGCTGCACGCGTTGCGGAAACTTCGCGGCAAAGGCGCTGGCAACCAGCGCCCCCAGCGAGTGCCCGACCAGCACCGCCTGCCAGACGCCCGCGCGATCGAGCATCGCCGCCAGCGCGTCGGCGTAATCGCCCGCGTTCGCGCGTTCGGTCGAGAGCATCGGGCTTTCGCCATACCCGGGCATGTCCCACGCCAGCACGCGAAAACCGCTCAGCGCCATCTGCTTATGCCAGGAGGCCGCGCCGGAGCTGATACCGTGCAGCAGCATCAGCGGCGTGCCGCTTCCCTGTTCGCGAAAGCCCGTCATACCGCCTCCTTACCCGCGCTTCACTTTAGAGAGCGGATGATCGGCCGGATAGGTTGGGACTTCCGGCTTGTTGGTTCCCAGCATTACGCACATCAGCGCCTCTTCTTCGCCGTGGTTAAACAGCCCGCGGTAGATGCCTGGCGGAACGGAGATCAGGTCGCGCTCGCGCAGCACGGTTTCGGTGTAGTTGTCGCCGTCCTGAATCATCAGGGTGATCTGCCCTTTGAGCATGAAGAAGACCTCTTCCACGTCGTCGTGCAGGTGCAGCGGCCCTTCGCACTTCGACGGCAATACCATGGTGGAAAAGGTGAAGTGGTCGGCCTGAACGGTATTGGTGTCGTTCGCCACGCCGGTTGCGCCGGTGCCGATATAGCGCATCTGCGCGCGGCGGTATTTCGGGTCATAGTCGGCCTGGAACTTCAGGGCGTTCCAGTCGTATTTGCGGCCTTCAAAGCGCGCAATGCGCGACTCGACCCACTCTTCCATGGTCAGATGGTCAGGCTTAATGCCCGGTTTTGCAGTTACGGTTGAATCAGTCATGACACTCTCCTCAGTAACGTCTCAGCAGCGGCAGTAACAGGACGCAGCCCACCGCCGCCATCACCGCCAGAAAAATCAGTCCGGAATCCATGCTGTGGGTGAAGGCGATAAGCGCCCCCATCACCGCGGGCGACAGCGCCCCCGCAAAGTTTCCCAGCCCGTTGAAAATGCCGCCCGCCGTCGCGCTCACCCGGGGATGGGTAGCCTTCGCCAGCAGGGCGAAAATGTTCGGCGCACCCGTGCCCCACATAAAGGTGCTAAAGCTCATCGCCGCGATAATCGTCAGGGGCGTATCAAGGTGCATCACCGCCGTCAGCCCGACGGCTGCGCCCGCCATGGAGATAAAACAGGCCGCCGCGCGCTTATCGACGCGGTCCGAAAGCCAGGCGCCAATCACTTCGCCCGCCAGCATGGCGATAAACGGCATCGACGACAGCCAGCCCGCGTGCTCCAGATGAATGCCCTTGCCCTTGATCAGGTAGCCCGGCAGCCAGCCGTTGATCCCCCACAGATAGGTGAGAAAGGCGACGTTAAAGACGCAGATTATCCAGAAGTGCGGGCTGACAAACAGCTCGCGCCGCGCCGCACGCCGCTCGTCCCGTGATGCCTGCGTGGTTGTCGGCTTCACGTCGAGACGAATACCGCGCAGGCCTATGCGCACAAAGATCAGCACCGGCACGGTGAGCATCGCCATGACAAAGAAGGTGCTTTGCCAGCCGAAAGTGTTGAGCAGCCAGAGGGAGAGCGGGAAACCAATTGCCGCGCCCACCGGCGTACCGAGCAGCCACAGCATGGTGGCGCGCGCCTGCAGATGTTGCGGGAAGTTATGGCGCACGATGGCGAACGCCAGCGGGAACAGCGGCCCTTCGGCGATGCCCAGCAGAATGCGCAGAACAATCATCACCGTGTAGTTATGGGTGAAGCCCATCGCCACCATCAGCACGCACCACACCGCCATCATCCCGGTGAGCAGGCGCAGCGGCGGGATTTTGTCCCCCAGCCCGCTAAGTAGAACCGATGAAAAGCCGTAGCTCAGCAGAAATACGCTCATCAGGATGCCGAGGCGCGTGGTGTCAAAATCGATCCCCATCGCCTGCTGGAAATGGCTATCGGAAAACAGTGCCGCGATACTGATTTTGTCGAAAAACGCCAGCAGCACGCAGGCCAGCAGCGACAGCGGGATAGCCCAGCGTACGGCTTTTTCAGGCGTGCGGGTTCCCTCGCCGCTCGCCTCTGCGGGCGCGGCGTTGGTCTCGAATGTGGTCATGTCTCCCCCTACGGGTGCGGGTTAGCTATCGCAGTGACATCAGTGAAAAGGCCGGGTCGCTCAGCGGCACGTCCGATAAGTCTCGTCCCGCCGCCATCCAGCGCTTCGCCAGCTTGACGGTACGCGCGTCGTTAAAGGCTACCAGCTGCGTCAACCGTCCGCCGTCATCCAGCGAGAAGAACAGCGCGTTATCACGAACGACGGTTTTGCCGCCAGGCTGCGGAATGCCGAGGATCTGAATGTTGTGCTGATATTGATCCGACCACAGCCACGGTGCGTCGTCGTAGCCCGGCGCGTCTGGGTTAAGCATTGCTTTCGCCGTCGCCACCGCCTGATTCTGGGCGAAGGCCCACGACTGGATGCACAGCCCGTAGTGGTGATGCTGCGCGACATCGCCCGCGGCAAAGATGGCCGGATCCGACGTGCGCCCCTGCGCGTCCACCACGATCCCACGGTCGGTCTTCAGCCCGGCGTCGCGGGCCAGCTCAAGGTTCAGATCGACGCCGATCCCCACCACCACCGCATCGAAGATTTCGCGTTTGCCGTCGCAGTGGAGCACCGGCAGACCGTTGTGATCGTCAAGTTCCAGCGCGCCGCAGCCGGTGCGGATATCCACGCCCTGCTCGCGATGGATCTTCTCCAGCTGTCGGGAGACCTCGCCGCTCACCGAGCGCATGCACAGGGCAGGCTGCTGCTCGAACAGCGTAACCGCCACGCCACTTTTGCGCGCCGAGGCGGCAATCTCCAGGCCGATCCAGCCGCCGCCGACAATCGCCAGGGTGTTGCTTTGCGCCAGACGCGCTTTCAGGCGCTGCGCGTCCTGCCAGTGGCGCAGGGTGTAGACCTGCGGATGTTTTGCCCACGTCTCGCCCGGCAGACGCGCCCGCCCACCGGTCGCAATTAAAAGGATGTTGTAACTAAGGAGCTCACCATTGCTTAAATGTACCTTTTTCGCGGCGCGATCGATCTGCGTGGCGCGTAAAGGGCGGTACCAGGTCAGATTCAGCGCCTGCTGGGCCTCTTCAGCAAACAGGCGCGGCAGCGCGGCATCGGCGTCCAGCAACGCGGCTTTCGAAAGCGGCGGGCGCTCATAAAAATCCCACTCCTCTTCCGCCACCACGCAAATCTCGCCGTCAAAGCCGTCGTCGCGCAGGGTTTTCGCCGCCCAGGCACCCGCCTGGCCGCCGCCGATAATGACAATGCGCGAGGTCATACCGCCTCCGGCTTTTTCTGCTGGCGGCGCGTGTCATGGTCAATCCCGCCCTCTACTGCCCATTCGGTAAAGGAGATCAGGGAGTGTTCCAGCTCACGCGGCTGCCAGTTTTCGGTCAGGTAGTCGTCGTTGGTGTAGTACTCAAACGCGCCGCCGGTCGGGCTGTTGACGTACCAGAAGTAGGCGGACGACACCGGATGGCGGCCCGGCCCGATAAAGGTGCTCCAGTCGTTTTTATTCATCGCAATGCCGCCGCCGATCACCTCGTGAATGTCGCGCACGGTAAAGGCGACGTGGTTCAGGCCGCGCTTGCGATTCGGCAACTGGAGCAGGAAAAGATTGTGATGGCCGCCACGCGGGCCACAGCGCAGGAACACGGCGCGGTTGATGTAGCGGTCAGAAACCTGGAAGCCAAGCACCTCGCGGTAGAACTTTTCTACTGCCGCCAGCTCCTCGACGAAGAAGACCACGTGACCAACGTTGATCGGCTGAGCGCGGTCGTACACCGGGCTTGGCGTGTCGATGCGGCGGGCGTCGCCCCACTGGTTAATCGGCTCGACGTTCAGCTCAACCGGCACCTGCTGGCTCACCTGTACGCGCAGGGTCATACTGTTCGGATCAAGACACTCCAGCGCGTCCCCCACCTGGCGAAAGCCGGGCTGCTGCGCCAGCTTCGGGCGCAACGCATCCAGCTCGTCCTGGGTCGCCACCGCCCAGGTCATGCGGCGCAGGGTGTTGCCCGCTTCAAACGCCGGCGGCAGGTCGGGGCTGTCAATTGGGTTGAGCTCAACGCGCGCGCCGCTCAGGGTGGTAAAACGCTGGCCGCTGGCATCGCCCGTCAGGCCAAAATCACGCATAAATTTGGCGCAGTGCGTCAGGTTATCAACGCCAAATTCCAGCTTTTCAATTCCGGTTACACTCATCGTTCGTTGCCTCATCTGGCCCAAATTGGGCGTAAAACATGCCCGACGCAGCAAAGCGCCTGACGTTAATTCACTGATTTAACTGGCCTGTGACAAATATCCTAAGAAGCCAGAGATCTTATCCGCCGCCAGACGGACCTCGTTTTGCAGGCGCTCGCGGTCGGTCCGGGGGATCTCCTCTGACGGCACCAGAATGCTGACCACCGCCGCCACCCGTCCGCTGCGGTCATACACCGGATAGACGATGGAGGAGATGCCGTGGCGGAAGAAAGATTCGCCAATGACAAACCCGCGGGCTTTGTCCTGCTGCACCATCTGCCACAGCGCTTCGCGGTCATGAAGCTGCCCCGGCGTGTTGCCCGGCAGGCGCTCGTGCGGGAACAGGTGTTCAAAGTCAGCGCGCGAAATATCGGTCAGCAGCATGCGGCCAAGCGAGGTGCAGTGCACCGGCAGGCGGGTGCCAATACTTACCTGGTTGATGCGCGAACCGGCTGCGCTGACGCGGGCGACGTAAATAATGTCGCGCCCGTCGCGGATCGCCAGATGGCTGCTGCACTGGCTGACGTCGCGCAACTGTTCAATAACCGGCTGGCCGACCTGCGCCACGTCCAGCGAGGCGATGTACTCAAAGCCCAGACGCAGCACGTTCATGCCGAGCGAGAAAGTATTGGTGCGCACGTTGCGCTCCAGAAATCCCATGTATTCCAGCGTCTGCACCACGCGATAGGCGGTCGCTTTTGGCATATCCACCAGCCGGTGCAGCTCGGCAAAGGTCAGATCGCGGTGCTGCTCGCCGAAGGCCAACAGCAGCTGGAGACCGCGCTCCAGCCCTGGCACGAGATACTTCACTTCACGATCGTTTTCCATATTCACCAGGCCTCAGTTAAAGACAAAACCGCCGTTGACCGGAATCAGCTGCCCGGTAATGAACCGCGACAGATCGCTTAACAGCCAGACCACGCTGCCCGTCACATCTTCCGGCTGCTGCGCGCCGGTTAACGCGCGGCCATTTTCGTACAGCTGATGGCGTTCGGCGGGCACATATTCGGTCGCCTCGACGCGGGTTAATCCCGGCGCGATGGCATTGATGCGGATACGTTTTTCACCCAGCTCACGGGCCATCGAGCGGGTCATGGCAATCACCGCGCCCTTGCTGGCAACATAGGCCATCAGGCGCGGTGCACCCCACAGCGCGGTGTCGGAAGCGACGTTCACAATCCCGGCCCCCTCGCGCAGCAGCGGCACGGCGGCGCGCGTCACCAGCCAGGTGCCCTTGACGTTAACGCTCATCACCCGATCCCAGAGATCCGGATCGTAATCGAGCATGTTTTTGCCCCCCACGCCGGTCGCCATGGCTGCGTTATTCACCAGCCCGTCAATCTGGCCCTGCTCGCCGATGGCGCTGAATACCTGCTCAATGGCGTGCGGATCGGCCAGATCGATTATGTGGGATTCAATTTCATAGCCCTGCTCACGCAGCCCGTGCGCGCTTTCGGCCAGCTCGCCCTTCAGGATGTCGCACATCACCACCGCCGCCCCCTGCTCTGCGCAGGCTTTAGCAAAGTGATAGCCCAGCCCGCGCGCGGCGCCGGTCACGACGATGCGCTTCCCGCTCAGCAGGCCGTTCATCAGGCGGCTCCCTGCTGTTCTTCCCGCATCGCCAGCTGCTCTTTTGCCGCCTTTTGCATCATGCGGCGCAGGCGGGAGAGGCCGACGTCGTGCTGGTACAGGTATTCATGCTCGCGGGCGTTCGGGGCGAGGCTTTCGAGTACCACGCGGTCCTGTTCGAGGACTTCCCAGTGCAGTTTCTCCAGGCGGTTGCGGTACATGAAGCGCCACATGTCGCGCTGCCAGCCCTGCACCCGGCGGATACGCCAGAAGAAGACGCGGCAGTTGTCGTTATCTTCCGGCACCACCATGCCGACGATAAAGAAGTGGCCGCCCGGCCCGAAACGCTTCTTATAAGGAATGGAGAGGCGCATCCAGCAGGTGCCGCTGTTGCCCAGCTCTACCCAGTCGAAGTTGATGCCGCTCTGCCCTTTTTTCTCAAAGATGAAGCCGGTTTTGGTCGGCTGCAGCACCATCTCCGCCTTGCGGTCCCCTTCCGCCATCGAGTGCGACGACGAGTGCAGATAGGTGCCGTGCATCGGGTCCATCACGTTTTCCAGCGCGTACTGGTAGTTGCATTTCCACCCGGCGGTGCAGAGGAAGTTGCTGAAATTGTCGGTGTCGGCGAGTTCATCCGGGAAGCTCAGTTCATCCGGCTGCTGGTCAGCGGTAACGCCGAACCACAGGAAGATGGCCCCATGCGCCTCCTGCACGTTGTAGCTGCGGACGCACTGCTGGCCGACCAGCGGGCATTTATCCACCGCGGGTACATCTTTCACCTCGCCGTTACCCGCCACTTCCACGCCGTGATACCAGCAGGCGATGCGGTCGCCGAGATTCCAGCCCATAGACAGCCGCGCGCCGCGGTGTGGACAGCGATCTTCCAGCGCCTGCACCTGGCCGTCTTTGTTACGCCAGACCACAATCTGCTCGCCGAGACGGGTAATACCCACCGGCGCAGACTGCACTTCCCAGCTCGCCAGAACCGGATACCAGAGGCCGCGCAGACCTTTATCAAGATAGTGTTGTACGGGAGTCGTCATCGCGTTGTCCTCAGTAGCCGTTAACCTGTAAGAATGCCTGGAAGCTGTTCTCGCTCCAGGGCTCGCCCTGCTGGTCGTGCAGGCGTGCGGAGTTCAGACCGTTCACCAGCTCCGGCAGGGTTTCCGCCCCCTACTCAAACAATTCTTCCAGGGTGGCGATAAGGTGCAGCTCCCAGTTTTCCGGCTCGCGGCTGCGGGTCTGCCAGATAATGTTCGGGTATTCGCCCGGCTTGTGGATCGCGCCGTTACCGCCCTCTGCCGGAGGGGTAAACTGGCGGCTTTCCGGCAGCGCCGGGTTAAAGTTCAGGGTCTCGCTCATGCCACGGTCTCCTCGACAAAGGTAATCTGGATTTGGTTTTCAAAGACCCGAACCGGGTAGCGGTTGAGGTTGCGACCGCCAGGGCCATGCAGGCACTGGCCGGTTTTGACATCAAAAACCGCCTCATGCAGCGGGCATTCCACTTTGCCGTCTTCCACAAAGCCCTGGCTCAGCAGCGCGTAGGCGTGCGGACATACGTCTTCCAGCGCGTAATATTCACCGTCAATTAAATAAACGCCGATCTCTTTACCCTCGACGTTGCCGCTAAAAGGGAAATCTTCCTGTACTTGTTCTGCGTCACATACGCCTATCCAGCTCATCGCGATCCTCCAGGCTTTTGTTTCATATATGAAACTCTGTTTCTTATTTAATACGGTCAATATAAAAGCGATGAATCTTTCGTCAAGCGGCAATGTGACGAATTTGTTAAACAAAAGCCAATTAATTAACTAAGTGTGCAAAGGATCACGAAAAAATGCAGCGATATGAAATTTTCATTATTTAGGCGTGAGGAAATACGTTTTAGTAATGGACGTAAATATTCACCAAAAGATATTGACTAATTTTATCATTCGTCATTAGAAATAAATAAAAGGGGTGCACGCGGAGTTTCACCTGTGAAACTTATTTTAATTTTATTGTTTATTAACAACGAGTTTCACTGGTGAACCATTTTACTTGCGTGACAATCACATTTATAAAAAATCAATCAATAAGGCGAGCATGATGACGGCAAGATGGCAAGGTACGATAGCACTGTTATTGCTAATTATTATTTCGTATGTCGACCGGGTTAATATTTCGGTGATGATTTTAAACCCGGAGTTCGCCGAACACTTTCAGTTAAATGAAAACAGAATGTTACAGGGAATGCTAATGACATGCTTTCTGCTGGGCTATGGTTTTTCCGCGTTACTCTTAACGCCGGTTATTGAAAGCAAACTCCATTATCGCCAGGGGTTGTTAATGAGCATTGCCATCTGGGCAGCGGTGTGTGCCATTTCACCGCTGCTCGGCTCGCTGATGGGGATGCTCATCGCGCGGGTGATTTTAGGCGTTGCCGAAGGGCCACTCTTTTCGCTGAAAACCCGCTTTATCAGCGATAACTTCTGCGCGGAGGAGATCGGCAAACCCAACGCTGTCACCGCGCTGGGCGTTTCGCTGGGGCTGACGGTGGGCTTTCCGCTGATTACCTGGCTGATGGCGCACCTCGGCTGGGCCGGATCGTTTTATGCCCTGGCAGCGATCAACCTGGTGCTGGGCGGCGGTGCGATCTGGCATTTTCTGCCCGCGCCGCGCGAGGTGACGACCATCCAAAAACCGGGTTTTATGCAGACCTTTACCCTCGCCTGGCATACGCCACTGCTCGGCCTGATCCTGCTGGTTGAAATCGCCACGCTGAGCTATCTCTGGGGTAGCAGCGCATGGCTCCCCGCCTGGCTGCGCGATGAGCATCACTTCTCGCTGCACGCGACCGGGCTGCTTGCCGCGGTCCCCTTCCTGTTAAGCCTTGGCTCAAAATTTCTCGGCGGCGTACTGCTCGACAAAATGCGCCCGGAGCAGGCCCCGGTGCTGTTTGTGGTGGGCGGCTTGCTAACGGCGTTGTCCGTCATCGCGCTGATGCTGAGTCACCAGCCGCTGTGGCTTGCGCTGTTTATGCTCTCGGCAAATATCTTCTGGGGACTTCAGGGGGCGGCCATTCCTGCGGTGATTCAGCATCACGCGGCGCGAGAAGCGGTCGGTAGCGCCTACGGAATTATTAATGGGATCGGCAATCTCTGCGCCGCCTTTATTCCGCTGCTGATGGGGATGGTGATGAAATCGATGGGGTCGGTGAGCTCAGGCTTTCCGGTGCTGGTGGTGTCGCAGGCGATCACCCTGCTGGCGGGGGGAGTGTTGCTGCTGCGCATGCGTCGCACAGCAGCACTCAGCGCGTAAAGGTTATTCGCCCTTTTTCGCCGCCTGGATGTAAAGCATTTCCAGCGCCAGGGTCGCCGCGGCCAGCGCGGTGATCTCGGACTGATCGTAAGCCGGCGCGACTTCCACCACGTCCATGCCCACGATGTTCAGATCTTTCAGGCCGCGCACCAGCTTGATGGCGCGGTCAGAGGTCAGCCCGCCGATGACCGGCGTACCGGTACCCGGTGCAAACGCCGGATCCAGACAGTCGATATCAAAGGTCAGGTACACCGGCATATCGCCAACGATCTGCTTCACCTGGGCGATGATGTCATCCACGCCGCGATCGTTCACCTGGCAGGCATCCAGCACGGTGAAACCGTTGTCTTTGTCGAACTCGGTGCGGATACCGATCTGCACGGAATGGTTCGGGTCAATCAACCCTTCTTTCGGCGCGGTGAAGAACATGGTGCCGTGGTCAAATTCACAGCCGTTTGCGTATGTGTCGGTATGCGCATCGAAGTGCACCAGCGCCATTTTACCGAAGTGTTTAGCGTGGGCGCGCAGCAGCGGCAGGGTCACGAAGTGGTCGCCACCGAAGGAGAGCATGCGCTTACCGGCAGCCAGCAGCTTCTCGGCGTGAGCCTGCAGCTTTTCGCTCATCTCACGCGCGTCGCCGAAGGCATACACCAGATCGCCGCAGTCCACGACGTTCAGGCGCTCACGCATGTCGAAGTTCCACGGGAAACGGTGATGTTCCCAGGCAAGGTTAGTGGAGACCTGACGGATCGCCGCCGGGCCGTGACGGCCACCCGCGCGACCAGAGGTCGCCATATCAAATGGCACCCCGGTGATCACCCACTCCGCGTCACTGTCGTACGGCTGGAAGTTCATCGGAAGGCGTAAAAAACCAAACGCGTTAGATACCAGAGAGTTATCGTACTGATGACCTAAGGTGCTCATGTCCTGACCTCATTTAACGTCGATGTTTAAAAAAGATGAAAAAAAATCCCCTCCGCGTCGTTAAACCCGACGAGGAAGGGATTGATTCGTAAATCGCATATTGGGGCGAATTATCGCCGGTAATCCATACGGGTTCAAGTGAGTATAGCATCCTGCCGGAGGGCGCCTTCGCCTTATCGGGCCGACATTCCCGGGCCCGATAAACGGGCATCACACGCCCGGCGGTCTGTTACCCTCTCCCACAGGGAGAGGGAGGTTCACTTACTCGTCTTCCAGATACGTATAGCCGTACAGACCCGCTTCAAACTCTTCCAGGAACTGCTGCTGGAGCTGATCGTCCAGACCGGTGTTCTTCACCTGATCGCGGAACTGGGTCAGCAGTTTTTTCGGATCCAGCTGGACATACTCCAGCATATCGGCCACGGTATCGCCCTCGTCAGAGAGCTCTACTTCTACATTGCCATCCGGGAAGACAAAGACATCCACCGCCTCGGTATCCCCGAACAGGTTGTGCATGTTACCGAGGATCTCCTGATACGCCCCGACCATGAAGAAGCCCAGCATTGGCGGGTTCTCCGGATCGTACTCCGGCATTGGCATGGTAGTGGCGATCCCGTCACCGTCGATGTAGTGATCGATGGCACCGTCTGAGTCACAGGTGATATCGAGCAGCACCGCACGGCGCTCAGGTACCTGATCCAGCCCTTCCAGCGGCAGGACCGGGAACAGCTGGTCAATACCCCATGCGTCCGGCATCGACTGGAACAGCGAGAAGTTGACGTACATTTTGTCCGCCATCCGCTCCTGCAGTTCGTCGATAATCGGGCGGTGCGCACGGTTGCTCGGATCGAGCTGCTTCTGCACTTCGTGGCACATGTTCAGATAAAGCTGCTCTGCCCAGGCACGCTCTTGCAGGCTGTACGCCCCGGATGAATAGCCGATATGAATATCATGCAGGTCCATCTGGCTATCGTGCAGCCATTCACGCAGCGAACGACGCGTGCTCGGCTCGTGCATCTCTTGCCAGGTTTCCCACATGCTCTGCAGCGCACGCGAGGCATCTTCCGCCGGCGCGGTCGCTTCGGTGTATTCGTTGCGCTCAACGCCGATAATGTTCGAGACCAGCACCGTATGGTGTGCGGTAACGGCACGACCCGATTCGGTGATCACGGTCGGGTGCGGCAGACCGTGCTCATCACACGCATCGCCAATCGCCCAGATGATGTTGTTAGCGTATTCGTTAAGGCCATAGTTCACCGAGCAATCCGACTGGGAGCGCGTACCTTCGTAGTCCACGCCCAGGCCGCCGCCCACGTCAAAGCACTGAATGTTCACGCCCAGCTTATGTAGCTCAACGTAGAAACGGGCCGACTCGCGCACGCCGGTGGCGATGTCGCGGATGTTAGCCATCTGCGAACCGAGATGGAAATGCAGCAGCTGAATACTGTCCAGACGACCATGCTCACGCATGATCTCTACCAGCTGCAGCACCTGGTTTGCCGCCAGGCCAAATTTGGATTTCTCGCCGCCGGAGGACTGCCATTTGCCGGAGCCCTGAGACGCCAGACGGGCACGCACGCCAAGACGCGGTACCACGTTAAGGCGCTCGGCCTCTTCCAGCACGATAGCGATTTCGGACATCTTCTCAATGACCAGATAGACCTTGTGGCCCATCTTCTCGCCAATCAGCGCCAGACGGATGTATTCGCGGTCTTTATAGCCGTTACAGACGATCACCGAGCGGGTCATGCCCGCATGCGCCAGTACCGCCATCAGCTCGGCTTTAGAGCCAGCTTCCAGCCCCAGCGGTTCGCCGGAGTGGATAAGGGATTCAATAACGCGGCGATGCTGGTTAACCTTGATCGGATAAACCAGGAAATAGTCGCCGTTGTAACCGTAGGATTCACGGGCGCGTTTAAACGCGGCGTTAATGGAACGCAGACGGTGTTGCAGGATCTGCGGGAAGCAGAACAGAGCAGGCAGACGCTGTCCCTGCGCTTCACGTGCTTTCACCAGTTGGGCGAGATCGACGCGCGCTTCCGGTACGTCAGGATCCGGGCAGACGCTGATGTGACCCAGTTCGTTGACGTCGTAGTAGTTGTTACCCCACCACGTAATATTGTATGTGCGCAGCATCTTGCTGGCTTCCTGGGAGCTCATCGCAACCTCCTGCATAGAACGTAGTACACCCTGTTCGCCTGCTGACGAAGGCGAAAATGAAGACATGTCGTCAGACATTGCGAACCTCAACTCTTACTAAAAAGTGTAAAACAGTTGACTACTATCGCAGCGTTAAACTGCGATAACAACCCATTAACCGACCAGTTTTCCAGCACAGAATGCTGGAAGCCGGGCCGTGCGACCGGTTTCTTGTTCATATCATTGTAAAACACGTAACCGAACTAAGTATGACAAGGTTCGGCGAAACCACGAGAAAACTCTTGTATTAACAAGAGCGCCCTTGTTCAGACTTCACAAAGCGTAACCGGCCCTGGAATCCTGAGAAGCGCCGAGATGGGTATAACATCGGCAGGTTTGCAGAATAGATTTGTAGAGAACGGGGAGTGCACTCCGGCCAGAAAGGCGGGACTGACAAGGCAGAAAACGACGGTTCATTATCTTGAATCACCTCCACGGGCGCCCCGAAAGACAGACCCACAAGCCAAAGCGAAAAGTTCACTGCTTAACCCGGCTGGAAGTGGCGTCCCGATGAGATCATCGAGCGCTATTATGTCGAAGCCGTGCGCGGCGTTTTATACCGAGAAGATGGGTAAAAAGCAAAATATAAATATGCGCATTGCCAGTGGTGTCCTGAAAAATTTCCAGTCGGGTTTTCAACGTAGTGGGAGCTATCTCAAAAAAAGCTGGAAATGGGGCGAAGAAGTGACCTAAAATAGCCGTCCAGATGTTAATCCATCCATACTGATTAACACTCAGACTGCCAGTGTCACTACCTGCACGTTCTGGCGGAAAACTCCGCTATAACGACCTCACACGACAGTTTGAGCTAACTAAATTCTCCTTAGGTGAAATAAAACATGGCAAAACACCTGTTTACGTCCGAGTCTGTATCAGAAGGACATCCTGATAAAATTGCTGACCAAATCTCCGATGCGGTGCTGGATGCGATCCTGGAACAGGATCCAAAAGCCCGCGTGGCATGTGAAACCTATGTCAAAACCGGCATGGTTCTGGTTGGCGGTGAAATCACCACCAGCGCATGGGTTGATATCGAAGAGATCACCCGTAACACGGTGCGTGAAATCGGCTATGTGCATTCTGATATGGGCTTTGATGCCAACTCCTGCGCCGTACTGAGCGCGATTGGCAAACAGTCTCCTGACATCAACCAGGGCGTTGACCGTGCTGACCCGCTGGAACAGGGCGCGGGCGACCAGGGCCTGATGTTCGGCTATGCGACCAACGAAACCGACGTGCTGATGCCAGCACCTGTGACTTACGCCCACCGTCTGGTGCAGCGTCAGGCTGAAGTGCGTAAAAACGGCACCCTGCCGTGGCTGCGCCCGGATGCGAAAAGCCAGGTAACTTTCCAGTACGATGACGGCAAAATTGTTGGCATCGATGCGGTTGTTCTCTCCACCCAGCACGCGGAAGATATTGATCAGAAATCCCTGCAAGAAGCGGTGATGGAAGAGATCATCAAGCCCGTTCTGCCGACCGAATGGCTGAACTCCGCGACCAAATTCTTCATCAACCCGACTGGCCGTTTCGTTATCGGTGGCCCAATGGGTGACTGTGGCCTGACCGGTCGTAAAATTATCGTTGATACCTACGGCGGCATGGCTCGTCACGGCGGCGGCGCGTTCTCCGGTAAAGACCCGTCTAAAGTTGACCGTTCCGCAGCGTACGCGGCACGTTATGTGGCGAAAAACATCGTTGCCGCTGGCCTGGCTGACCGCTGTGAGATTCAGGTTTCCTACGCAATCGGCGTGGCTGAACCGACTTCCATCATGGTGGAAACCTTCGGTACCGAAAAAGTGCCTTCCGAACAGCTGACTCTGCTGGTGCGCGAGTTCTTCGACCTGCGTCCATACGGCCTGATTCAGATGCTGGATCTGCTGCACCCAATCTATAAAGAGACCGCAGCATACGGTCACTTTGGTCGCGAACATTTCCCATGGGAAAAAACCGACAAAGCAGCCCTGCTGCGTGACGCAGCCGGTCTGAAATAAACGACCGACCTCTCTTCAAGGCCAGCCTCGCGCTGGCCTTTTTTTATCGTCCTGCCCTGGCTTTATGACGTTTTCAACACGATATGAAACCGCTTACATCACCTGTCATCGGCAGCGCTTTCAGAATATTCTCTTTGCATGAATCCCTTTCTTCTGCTGTTACATCCCCTTTAGGTTAAGTCTGAAACTGGCGCAAATACGATGCGCATCAACTATTTTAACTCTATATTTTCAAAGTCTTAATTTACTTTACGATCGCGATCTGGTGTAACCGATTACACCAATGTGACCTGTATCACATAACTTCACGATCTAATAACCTACCCTTTACATCGATAAAATTGATAACCCAACTGGAGGGCATAATGCCTGACAATAAAAAACAGGGGCGTACGTCCAATAAAGCCATGACGTTTTTCGTCTGCTTCCTTGCAGCCCTGGCAGGATTGCTATTTGGCCTGGATATCGGCGTCATTGCCGGTGCATTACCCTTCATCACCGATGAATTCAAAATTAGTGCCCACACCCAGGAGTGGGTAGTGAGCTCAATGATGTTTGGCGCCGCTGTGGGCGCCGTCGGCAGCGGCTGGCTCTCTTTCAAACTCGGGCGTAAAAAGAGCCTGATGATTGGGGCGATCCTCTTCGTGGCCGGTTCACTCTTTTCAGCCGCCGCACCCAATGTGGAAGTGCTGATCCTCTCCCGCGTATTACTGGGTCTGGCGGTAGGGGTAGCCTCTTATACCGCCCCGCTCTACCTCTCTGAAATAGCGCCGGAAAAAATCCGTGGCAGCATGATCTCTATGTATCAATTGATGATTACCATCGGTATCCTCGGTGCCTATCTGTCCGATACCGCGTTCAGCTATAGCGGCGCATGGCGCTGGATGCTGGGCGTCATTATCATCCCGGCGATTCTGCTGTTGATCGGGGTCTTCTTCCTGCCGGATAGCCCGCGCTGGTTCGCCGCAAAACGCCGCTTCCACGATGCGGAACGGGTGCTGTTACGTCTGCGAGACACCAGCGCCGAGGCCAAAAATGAACTGGAAGAGATCCGCGAAAGTCTGAAGGTAAAACAGTCCGGCTGGGCGCTGTTTAAAGAGAACAGCAACTTCCGTCGTGCCGTCTTCCTGGGGGTATTGCTCCAGGTCATGCAGCAGTTCACCGGTATGAACGTCATCATGTATTACGCGCCAAAAATCTTTGAACTGGCGGGTTATACCAACACCACCGAGCAGATGTGGGGAACGGTGATCGTCGGGCTGACTAACGTGCTGGCGACCTTTATCGCCATCGGCCTGGTTGACCGCTGGGGCCGTAAACCGACCCTGACGCTGGGCTTCCTGGTCATGGCGGTAGGTATGGGCGTGCTGGGTACCATGATGCACATGGGTATCAACTCACCGACCGCGCAGTACTTTGCCGTAGCGATGCTGCTGATGTTTATCGTTGGCTTCGCAATGAGCGCCGGTCCGCTGATTTGGGTACTGTGCTCTGAAATCCAGCCGCTGAAAGGCCGCGACTTCGGTATCACCTGTTCCACCGCCACCAACTGGATTGCGAACATGATCGTCGGCGCAACCTTCCTGACCATGCTCAATACGCTGGGCAATGCCAATACCTTCTGGGTTTATGGCGGTCTGAACGTGCTGTTCATTGTATTGACCCTGTGGCTGGTGCCTGAGACCAAACACGTCTCGCTAGAACACATCGAACGTAACCTGATGAAAGGACGTAAGCTTCGCGAAATCGGCGCTCACGACTAATCTTCAAACGGGGAGGATGGCTATTGCGCCTCCCCGCCTCCCGCTTTATGCTCTGCCCCTATGAAAACACCCCGTCTTCCCATCGCTATCCAGCAAGCCGTTATGCGCAGCCTGCGGGAAAAACTCGCCCAGGCCAACCTGAAACTGGGGCGCAGTTATCCGGAACCGAAGCTGGTTTATCAGCAGCGTGGCACCTCGGCTGGTACCGCATGGCTTGAGCCATACGAGATCCGCCTTAATCCGGTGCTTATGATGGAAAATCAGCAAGCCTTTATCGATGAAGTGGTGCCGCATGAACTGGCCCATCTGCTGGTCTGGAAACATTTCGGGCGCGTTGCCCCGCACGGTAAAGAGTGGAAATGGATGATGGAGAGCGTCCTCGGCGTCCCGGCGCGCCGCACCCACCAGTTCGAGCTGGATTCTGTACGCCGTAATACCTTCCCCTATCGCTGCGCGTGCCAGCAGCATCAGTTGACCGTACGCCGCCATAACCGGGTGGTGCGCGGTGAAGCGACTTACCGCTGCGTAAAGTGTGGCGAGGCGCTAACCGCAGAATAGACTGCGAACATTCAGGAACATTCCTGATCTGACTGATTGCATACAAGAACAACATTCGCTACGTTGCGGGCTCGTTTTACTACGGAGTTCACGATGTACCGTAAATACTCTCTCGCGGTTGCCCTTCTGGCTGCCGCGGTCTCTGGTCACGCGCTGGCCGAAGGTATTCACAGTTTCTCTCAGGCCAAAACCGCCGGCGTGAAGATTAACGCCGATGTGCCCGGTGATTTTTACTGTGGCTGTAAAATTAACTGGCAGGGCAAAAAAGGGGTCGTCGACCTTGAGTCCTGTGGCTACAAGGTTCGCAAAAACGAGAACCGCGCCAGCCGTATTGAGTGGGAGCACGTAGTCCCGGCATGGCAATTTGGCCACCAGCGGCAGTGCTGGCAGGACGGCGGACGAAAAAACTGCGCTAAAGACCCCGTCTATCGCCAGATAGAGAGTGATATGCACAATCTGCAGCCCGCGGTGGGCGAAGTTAACGGCGATCGCGGCAACTTTATGTACAGTCAGTGGAACGGCGGTGAAGGTCAATATGGCCAGTGCGCCATGAAGGTCGATTTCAAAGAGAAAGTCGCCGAGCCGCCAGCCAGGGCACGGGGCAGCATTGCCCGGACCTATTTCTATATGCGTGACCGCTACAACCTCACTCTTTCTCGCCAGCAAACCCAGCTGTTCAACGCCTGGAACAAGCTTTACCCGGTCTCCCCGTGGGAGTGCCAGCGCGACGAACGCATTGCAAAAGTTCAGGGGAATCACAACCCTTACGTGCAGCGCGCTTGCCAGGCGCAAAAGAGCTAACCTACACTAGCGGCAACTGATTTAGACAGACACGCCTTCAGGCCAGGGCCTGGAGGCGTGTCTGTATCACCGTATGACACATGGAATTTCTGACTATGCGCACTCCTCGCATCTATCACCCGGACCTGATTACCGCTGGCAGCGAAATTGCCCTCTCTGACGATGCGGCGAACCACGTCGGCCGCGTATTACGCATGGGCGCAGGCCAGGCGATTCAGCTTTTTGATGGCTCGAATCAGGTTTTTGAGGCGGAAATTACCCGCGCGGATAAAAAAAGCGTGCTGGTGCGCGTTGTGCGCGGCGAAATGGATGATCGTGAATCTCCGCTGCATATTCACCTGGGCCAGGTGATGTCGCGTGGCGAAAAAATGGAATTCACTATCCAGAAATCGATCGAACTGGGTGTAAGCCTCATTACGCCACTTTTTTCTGAGCGTTGCGGCGTTAAACTGGATGCTGAACGGCTGAATAAGAAGCTTCAGCAGTGGCAAAAAATCGCGATTGCCGCCTGTGAACAGTGTGGTCGCAACCGCGTCCCGGAGATCCGCCCGGCGATGGATCTCGAAGCCTGGTGCGCTGAAGAGGAGCAAGGGCTTAAGCTCAACCTGCATCCGCGCGCCAGCGCCAGCATCAATACCCTGCCGCTACCGGTTGAGCGCGTACGGTTGCTGATTGGCCCGGAAGGCGGGCTGTCAGCGGATGAAATCGCCATGACCGCGCGCTATCAGTTTACTGATATTCTGTTGGGGCCACGCGTTCTGCGTACTGAGACGACTGCACTCACTGCCATTACCGCACTTCAGGTGCGATTTGGCGATCTGGGTTGAAGCATTAACGGAGAAGAAGAATGATCAAGCTCGGCATCGTGATGGATCCCATCACAAGCATCAACATCAAGAAAGACTCCAGCTTTGCCATGCTGCTGGAAGCGCAGCGTCGCGGCTACCAGCTCCACTATATGGAGATGAGCGATCTTTATCTGATTAACGGCGAAGCCCGTGCGCGCACCCGCATTGTTAACGTCGAGCAGAACTACGACAAATGGTACGAATTTGGCTCCGAGCAGGATCTGCCTCTGGCCGAACTCGACGTGATCCTGATGCGTAAAGATCCGCCATTCGATACTGAATTTATCTACTGCACCTATATCCTTGAGCGTGCTGAAGAGAAAGGGACGTTGATCGTCAACAAGCCTCAGAGCCTGCGCGACTGTAATGAGAAGCTCTACACCGCCTGGTTCTCAGACCTGACGCCAGAAACCCTGGTGACCCGTAACAAAGCACAGCTGAAAGCCTTCTGGCAGAAACACGGCGACATCATCATGAAACCTCTGGACGGGATGGGCGGTGCGTCTATTTTCCGCGTCAAAGAGGGCGACCCGAACATCGGCGTGATTGCCGAAACCCTGACCGAACTGGGCACCCGTTACTGTATGGCGCAGAACTATCTGCCCGCCATTGTGGACGGTGATAAGCGCGTGCTGGTTGTTGATGGCGAACCGGTTCCTTACTGCCTGGCGCGTATTCCGCAGGGTGGCGAAACCCGCGGTAATCTGGCGGCAGGTGGTCGCGGTGAGCCCCGTCCGCTGAGCGAAAGCGACTGGGAAATTGCCCGTCGCGTCGGCCCGCTGCTGAAAGCCAAAGGGTTGATATTTGTGGGTCTCGACATTATTGGCGATCGTCTGACGGAAGTGAATGTGACCAGCCCAACCTGTATTCGCGAAATCGAAGCGGCGTTCCCGGTTTCTATTACCGGCATGCTGATGGATGCGATTGAAACGCGTCTGAAGGGATAATTTCGTTCGAAATACTGTTAGTGACAGCGCCCCTCTTTGTACGCATACTGGGCGCTGTCGCTTTTTAAACCAGGAAACAGAACCTCTGACAATGAATTTACAGCATCACTTTCTTATTGCCATGCCTGCTCTCCAGGATCCGATTTTCCGTCGTTCCGTAGTCTATATCTGCGAATACAGTGATGACGGCGCAATGGGGATCATCATCAATAAACCGCTGGAAAATCTTAATGTTGAAGGCATTCTGGATAAGCTGAAAATTGCCCAGGATGAGCGCGTGCCGGAAATCCGCCTCGACAAACCGGTGATGCTGGGGGGGCCGCTGGCAGAAGATCGCGGATTCATCCTGCATACCCCGCCGGGCTTCTCTTCCAGCATTCGCATCTCTGACAACACCGTCATCACCACCTCCCGCGATGTTCTCGAGACGCTGGGTACCCTGAATCAGCCCGCCGATGTGCTGGTTGCGCTCGGCTATGCGTCCTGGGAAAAGGGCCAGCTGGAACAGGAGATTCTGGATAACGCATGGCTTACGGCGCCGGCGGATCTGAACATCCTCTTCAAAACCCCTATCGCCGACCGCTGGCGTGATGCTGCGAAGCTGATTGGCATTGATATCCAGACTATGCCTGGCGTCGCGGGGCATGCCTGATGAGCGGTACCCTGCTGGCGTTTGATTTTGGCACCAAAAGTATCGGCGTAGCCATTGGCCAACGCATTACCGGCACGGCGCGCCCGCTGACGGCTCTTAAAGCGCAAGACGGTACGCCCGACTGGAGCCTCATTGAGCGGTTGCTAAAAGAGTGGCAACCTGATGAGGTCATTGTGGGCCTGCCGCTGAATATGGACGGTTCTGAACAACCGCTTACCGCCCGGGCGCGTAAGTTTGCCAATAAAATCCATGGCCGGTTTGGCGTGGCGGTGAAACTGCATGATGAGCGGCTGAGCACGGTGGAAGCCCGCTCCGGCCTCTTTGAACAGGGTGGATTCCGCGCGCTGAATAAAGGCAGCGTGGATTCAGCCTCTGCGGTAATTATTCTCGAAAGCTACTTCGAACAGGGTTTCTGACCCCTCTCCTTTGATGCCCGGCATGCCGGGCAAATGCGCGCAATATCTCGATCGCCATCACACTTCAGCTGGCCCTTTTTTGCTTTCTGATTAATGTTTCTATAAAAGAAACATTAAGGTGATTTTTGCAGCAACTGCTGGTTAAGCGTATCCAGTTGTTCGAGGCGAGTCTGAATGGTCTGTTCATCAGGGTTCCACATCCCGGCAAAGGCCAGTGCAGCCTGATGTTCGCCAACGGGCCGGGCCATGGAGACTTCGCCATCGTCATGGTGCCACACAACCTGCCCCTGTTCGCGTTGCTGAGCCACATGCGGTGCCAGGTTCTGCCACTGTTCCGGGGTAAAACGCGCCATCAAGGCCTCGTCGCTCTCGGCAGCCAGCAGTGACATGCCGATGACCGAACGCCAGGCAGGGAGCATATGAAAGCCAGCCAGCGCCTGCGTCGCCTGACTGCCGGGAACGGAGTGCCAGATATAGATGACCTGGTCTTCCCACAATACTCCCAACGCCACCACGATATCGCGCGGGGCATGGCGTTCCAGCGCCGGTAGCGCACGGGAGAAGAGCTCTGAGCCACGTATCGCCTGCGCCGCCAGTGCGTGGATCCCAGGTCCCGGCAGATAGCGACGCTGTTCATCCTGCATGGTGAGGCCAATAGAAGCCATGGTCATCAGCAGACGGTTAACGCGGGTGGTGTTAATGCCCATCAGACGCGCCAGCTCCCGGCAGCCAATAGCGCGACCACTGGAGACCAGATACTGCAGACAGCGAATGCCCTCAATAAGGCTTTGGTTCGGTTGTGATGACATAGCCACGTTCATTTTGTGTCGAAAAGTGAGTCGATTCTACCGCCAGTTCAGAAGGATACAAGGTAATGAATATCTATCCCCAACGCGAGGCCAGAACCTTTCCTGGCACCTCTCTGGAAGCTGACCTGCTGGTGGCAGGTGGTGGCCTGGCCGGGCTGTGCGCGGCCCTGGCGGCAGCCCGGGAGGGGCTCAGGGTCGTACTCATTCAGGACCGCCCCGTATTAGGGGGCAACGCCTCCAGCGAAGTACGCCTGTGGGCAAACGGCGCCACCTCGCACATGGGCAACAATAATCGCTGGGCGCGTGAAGGCGGCATCATGGGTGAGATCATGGAGGAGAACCTCTGGCGAAACAAAGAGGGGAACCCGGTGATGTTTGACCTGGTACTGCTCGATCTCGCTAAAAGTCAGCCGGGTCTGACCCTGCTGCTTAATACCGCCGTATATGAGATCACTCAAGAGCAGGCTCGCCTGACCGCCGTCAAAGCCTTCAATGCCATTAATGAAACCTTTTATACCGTAACGGCAAGCCAGTTTTGCGATGCCACCGGGGATGGCGTCCTGGGCTTTCTGGCGGGGGCTGAGTATCGCGAAGGGGCCGAGTCGCCGGATGAACTGGGGGAGAAAATGGCCCCAGGGGAGCATTTTGGACACAAGCTCGGGCACTCGATCTATTTTTACACTAAGCGCACCGCTGAGCCGGTAAATTTTGTCCCCCCCTCCTTTGCGCTTGATGACATCACCGCCATCCCTCGTTATAAGCGACTGACCTCGACCCTCAACGGCTGCGATCTGTGGTGGCTTGAGTGGGGAGGCCGCCTCGACACCGTTCATGAGAGCGAGACCATCAAATGGGAGCTGTGGAAAATCGTCTGGGGGGTCTGGAACTATATTAAAAATTCGGGCGAATTCCCCGATGCGGACAACCTGACTATCGAGTGGGTGGGCGCGATCCCCGGCAAGCGCGAGAGCCGCCGCTTTATGGGCGATCATCTACTCTGCCAGCAGGACATTATTGAACAGCGCGACCATTACGACGCGGTGGCGTACGGCGGCTGGTCTATCGACCTGCACCCTGCGGACGGGGTGTACAGTACACACGATGGTTGCCGACAGTTCCACAGTAAAGGGACGTACACCATTCCCTTTCGCTCGCTCTACAGCCGCTCTCTGGACAACCTGTTTTTGACCGGCAGGCTGATCTCTGCGTCGCATGTTGCCTTTGGTAGCGCAAGGGTGATGTGCACCTGCGGCCTGCTTGGGGAGGTGGTGGGCCGCGCAGCGGCGCTCTGTCATCGTCATCAGCTGACGCCGCAGGCGTTTGCGCAGCCGGGCCGCATTGGTGAACTGCAGCAGCAGTTGCAGACTACGGGCTGTTACATCCCGCGCCAGTGGCTGGAAGACCCGGCAAAAGGCGCCACTGTCACCACCAGCAGCGAGTATCTCCTCCGCGCGCTGGCGCCAAATGGTCAGTGGCACTCCCTGACGGCGCGCATGGCAATACTGTTGCCGGTTCGCCGTGGTGACACCTTGCCTGCCATGACCTTTACGCTGCGCGCCCGCAGACCGCAGTCGCTCACCGTTACCCTGCTGGGGAGCGAAAAGAGCGGTAACTTTACGCCAGAATGTTGCTACGCCGGGGTGACGCTGGATGTCGGACAAGAGGGCGATTACACCTGCAACTTCGACTGGCAGAGTGATCGGGATCAGTACGTTTTTGTCGCCTTCAACGCCAGCGAAGAGGTGGAGATAGCGCTGACGGATACGCATTTGCCTGGGCTGATGACCGTCTTTAATAGTCTGAACGCCCGGGTGGCGAAACATACTCGCCAGGTGGCGGATGGCGATTATGGCGTGGATGAGTTTGACTTCTGGCTGCCGCGCCGTCATCCGCAGCAGATCTTCCCGGCCATCCGTTTGGATACGCCGCTGGAGTGCTACAGCAGGCAAAACCTGCTGAATGGCCGCCTGCGCCCGGAACAGCAAGCCAACGCCTGGTCTCCCGCGGCTGATGAACCTGCACCGCAGGTGGTATGGCGATGGTCCAATCCGCAGGAGATTACCCACCTGACGCTGGTGCAGGATAACGATTTTGACAACGCAATGGAGAGCGTGCAGATGGGCCATCACCGGGCCATTACGCCGCACTGCATTACCCATTATCGCCTGTGGGGAGATCAGGTCCTGCTCGCTGAAGTAACAGATAATCACCACTCCGTCTGTGAGCACCGTTTTGCGCCCCCGCTCAGGGTGCAAGAGATCAAACTGGAGATCCTTGCCACCGCAGGCGCACTTCCGGCGGTCTACTCCCTGAACGTCCGTTAAACCCGGCCCTGGGCGCGGCGCTCGGCCAGGCTCTGGTCGAAGTTCTGCATCCCCATCTGCTGCCCGGTCTGAATCACGCCGGGCAACTGGTACGTTTTGCCCTCGCGGATCAGGTTCGCCGCCGCGGGGGTATTGACCAACAGCTCATACAGCGCCACTCGCCCGCCCTGGTTATCGTTAACCAGCTTTTGCGCCAGTACCGCACGCAAACTGCCTGCCAGCTGGTTACGCACCGGATCTTTTTCCTGCGCGGGAAAGGTATCGACCAGCCGTTCAATGGCCTGCGATGCGCCGCGCGTATGGAGCGTCGCCAATACCAGATGCCCGGTCTCGGCGGCGGTGAGCGCCAGACGAATGGTTTCGCTGTCGCGTAATTCCCCCAGCAAAATCACATCGGGATCTTCACGCAATGCGCCACGTAATGCCTCGGCGAAGGTGCGGCTGTGTAAGCCTATTTCGCGCTGCTGCACCAGACAGCGCTTGCTCTGGTGAATAAATTCTACCGGATCTTCCAGCGTCAGAATGTGCCCGTCGCTGTGGCAGTTAAGATAATCGACCATGGCGGCCAGCGTGGTCGATTTTCCGCTACCCGTTGCCCCGGTCACCAGTATCAGGCCGTTATCGTTCGCCAGCAGCTCCGGCATCGTACGCGGCGTACCCAGCGCGCGTAGCTGCGGACAACAGTGCGGCAGCAGCCTCAGCGCAAGGGAGCAGCCCTGCGTGTGGGCAAAGGCACTGGCGCGCAGGCGACGCGCCTCCCCTACCGTGATGGCAAAATCGACCTGCCCGCGGGCAATCCACTCGCCCTGCAGCTCTTCGCTGAGCCAGCCATTCAGCAGCGCGGCGACATCCGGCGGGGGAAAAGGGGCTGGCTCAATCTTTCCACGGCGTCGCCAGCGCGGTGGCGCATTACTACACAGGTGTAGATCCGAGACATTATGCTTTACACTAAGGGCCACAATTTCTTCCATATCCACACGAATCTCCTCGGAAAATGAACGACATTGCGCATAACCTGGCACAGGTCCGGGATAAAATCTCAGCCGCAGCAACGCGTTGCGGCCGTGTTTCAGAAGAAGTTACGTTGCTTGCAGTCAGCAAAACCAAACCTGCGAGCGCCATCGCAGAAGCGATTGACGCAGGCCAACGCGCATTCGGCGAAAACTATGTTCAGGAAGGGGTAGAAAAAATCCGCCATTTCCATGACGCGGGCAGAAGCGATCTGCAATGGCACTTTATTGGGCCGTTGCAGTCGAACAAAAGCCGCCTTGTCGCCGAACATTTCGACTGGTGCCATACGGTCGATCGTCTGCGCATAGCCACGCGGCTTAGCGAGCAGCGTCCAGCCGAAATGCCTCCACTTAACGTGCTGATTCAAATCAATATTAGTGATGAGAATAGCAAGTCAGGAATCGCGCTTTCTGAACTTGATGCACTGGCAGAGGCCGTGGCGCAGTTGCCCGGACTCCAGCTGCGTGGATTGATGGCGATCCCGGCGCCGGAAGCGGATTACGACAGGCAATTTGCCGTGGCACAGCAAATGGCTGTAGCATTTGAGGCGCTCAAAGCGGGCTACCCAACCGTCGACACGCTTTCACTGGGCATGACGGACGATATGGACGCCGCCATTGCGGCAGGCAGTACCATGGTGCGCATCGGCACAGCCATTTTCGGTGCGCGCGACTACACCCAATAATAAGGAAACCTGAGGAACGCCATGAAGACGTTGACTTTCCTGCTCTCGACGGTCATTGAACTCTATACGATGGTGCTTTTGCTGCGCGTATGGATGCAGTGGGCGCGTTGTGATTTCTACAACCCCTTTTCACAATTTGTCGTTAAAATCACCCAGCCGATCATTGGGCCACTACGCCGTATTATCCCTCCGATGGGGCCGATTGATAGCGCATCGCTGCTAGTGGCACTGGTGCTCTGCTTTATCAAAGCCATCGTGCTGTTTATGGTGGTCAGCTTCCAGCCTATCATCTGGATTGCCGCCGTACTGATCCTGCTGAAGACCATCGGCCTGCTCATCTTCTGGGTATTGCTGCTGATGGCGATCATGAGCTGGGTAAGCCAGGGCCGTAGCCCGGTAGAGTTTGCCCTCATCCAGCTGGCAGACCCTTTACTTCGCCCGATCCGTAACCTGCTGCCGTCGATGGGCGGGATCGACTTTTCCCCGATGATCCTTGTACTGCTGCTGTACGTGGCCAACATGGGGATCGCCGAGCTGTTACAGGCGACGGGCAACATGCTGCTGCCGGGGCTGTGGATGGCGCTATGAGTGCCGTAAGCACCTGCGCTGACGGGCTGGTTTTACGGCTGTATATTCAGCCGAAAGCCAGCCGCGACAGCATTGTTGGGCTGCATGGCGACGAGCTTAAGGTCGCCATCACCGCCCCGCCGGTTGATGGCCAGGCCAATGCGCATCTGACCAAATATCTGGCTAAACAGTTTCGCGTCGCCAAAAGCCAGGTCATCATTGAAAAAGGTGAACTGGGGCGGCATAAACAGGTAAAAATCCTCAACCCGCAAAATATCCCGACGGAAGTCGCGGCGCTGACAGAACAGGACTAAACCATGCAGAAAGTTGTTCTCGCTACCGGTAATGCCGGTAAAGTGCGCGAGCTGGCCTCGCTTTTAAATGATTTTGGGCTGGACGTGGTCGCTCAGACCGAGCTTGGCGTGGATTCCGCCGAGGAGACAGGCCTGACCTTTATCGAAAACGCCATTCTGAAAGCGCGCCATGCCGCTCAGATTACCGGCCTGCCGGCCATTGCTGACGACTCCGGCCTGGCCGTCGATTATCTTGGCGGTGCGCCGGGGATCTACTCCGCGCGTTACTCTGGTGAAGATGCCACCGACCAGCAAAACCTGGAAAAGCTGCTTGTTGCCCTGAAGGATGTGCCTGACGACCAGCGCACCGCGCAGTTCCACTGCGTGCTGGTTTATCTGCGCCACGCTGAAGACCCCACGCCTGTTGTCTGTCACGGCAGTTGGCCGGGCGTAATTACCCGTGAGGCGGCAGGCAACGGCGGCTTTGGCTACGACCCGATTTTCTTTGTCCCGTCTGAGGGCAAAACCGCTGCGGAACTGACCCGCGAAGAGAAAAGCGCGATTTCCCATCGCGGACGCGCCCTGAAACAGTTACTGGAAGCATTACGTAATGGCTAATTTGCCACCTTTGAGTCTTTATATTCACATCCCGTGGTGCGTGCAGAAATGTCCGTACTGCGATTTCAACTCGCATGCGCTGAAGGGCGAAGTGCCGCACGATGATTATGTTGCGCATCTGCTGGCCGACCTGGACGCCGATGTACCTTACGCACAGGGACGTGAAGTTAAGACCATTTTTATTGGTGGCGGTACGCCGAGCCTGCTTTCAGGCCCGGCGATGCAAACGCTGCTGGATGGCGTGCGTGCGCGCCTGAACCTGGCAGCGGATGCTGAAATTACGATGGAAGCCAACCCCGGCACCGTTGAGGCCGACCGTTTTGTCGAGTATCAGCGTGCAGGGGTGAATCGTATCTCCATCGGCGTGCAGAGCTTTAGCGAGCCGAAATTAAAGCGCCTGGGGCGTATTCACGGCCCGGACGAGGCAAAGCGCGCTGCGCATCTGGCAACGGGGCTTGGCCTTCGCAGTTTTAACCTTGATTTGATGCACGGCCTGCCGGACCAGTCGCTCGACGAAGCGCTGGATGACCTGCGTCAGGCGATCGAACTTAATCCGCCGCATCTCTCCTGGTATCAGCTAACCATTGAGCCAAACACGCTGTTTGGCTCTCGCCCGCCGGTACTGCCGGATGACGACGCGCTGTGGGATATCTTCGAGCAAGGCCATCAGCTGTTGACCGCTGCGGGCTATCAGCAGTACGAAACCTCCGCCTATGCGAAGCCGGGCTACCAGTGCCAGCACAACCTGAACTACTGGCGCTTTGGCGATTATCTGGGGATAGGCTGCGGCGCGCACGGCAAAGTGACCTTCCCGGAAGGGCGCATCCTGCGTACAGCTAAAACGCGCCATCCGCGCGGGTACATGGAAGGCCGCTATCTGGAACGTCAGCACGACGTCGAGGCAGCGGATAAGCCGTTTGAGTTCTTTATGAACCGTTTCCGCCTGCTGGAAGCCGCACCGCGCGCGGAGTTCTCGCGCTATACCGGGCTGGCGGAGTCGGTGATTCGTCCTCAGATTGACGAGGCGCTGGCGCAGGGGTATCTCACCGAATGTGATGAATACTGGCAGATCACCGAGCACGGCAAACTGTTCTTAAACTCCCTTCTCGAGCTGTTCCTCGCCGAAGATTCCTGAAGACCGCTTCCGGATTTTGCATCCCGTTCTGCCAGCTGAAGAAAAGGCTGGCAGAGTGTGGGGATGGATAAATTAAAAATTTACGCAAAACAGCTCAGGCGTGAGCTGACAATGGAAGAGAGGCACCTCTGGTATCTCTTGCGTGGTCGCCGTTTCTCACGTTACAAGTTTCGCCGACAACATCCCGTGGGCCACTACATTCTTGATTTTGCCTGCTGCGAAGCGCGACTGGCGGTTGAACTGGATGGCGGGCAACATGATGAAAAACAGGACTACGATGAGCAAAGGTCGTTGTGGTTAAACCAAAAGGGGTGGTACGTCATTCGATTCTGGAACAACGAACTCTGGAATAATGAAGAGGTGGTATTAGAAAAAATTCTTGAGACACTGCAAACGCTGCTACCCTCACCCCGACCCTCTCCCTGAAAGGGAGAGGGGGCAAACCATCACCTCGCCTACGAGATGAGGGAGCAAACTATCCCCTCGCCTACGAGATGAGGGAGCAAACTATCCCCTCGCCCCTTTGGGGAGAGGGTTAGGGTGAGGGGTAAAGAAACTTACTTCAGCGTCCCTACCAGCGCCTTCCTGCTCTCTTCCAGCGACACCACGCGTTTACAGACATCTTTGCCGAAGGCCTGGAAATCCGCTTCCTGGTTCTTCCACTCGTTCTGAATCGAAGTCTGTAATCCGCCCAGGCTACCCAGCACGCCCTGCAGCGGGTTACCGCCGCCTTTCAGCACGGCTTTTGCACCCATCTCGTTGATGCTGTCCTGCAAAATACCGCCCATCGCCTGGTTCACCAGCTGCTGGCCGTCGGCACGCACCTGGTCGATAGCTTTGTAGTGGAAGGTCAGGCCGTCGGGACGGCGTTCAATGATGCGGTTCATCTGCTCTTTCAACTGGGCATCCAGTTTGGTCAGGCGGGTACGCATGTTGCTGCTCTCCCCCACCTCTTTGGCGATGATCTTATCCAGTGCCACGCGGCCCTTTTCTACGCGGGTACGGGCGCCGTCGTCGATCCACGGCAGCGCGGAGCGCAGATCGGCCTGATAATCTTTCGCCTGCTCACGCTGGGCTGCGCTCAGGCTCGCTTGTTTGCCATTAAACATGACGCTGCCATCCGGGGTAATGACCAGATTGCCGTTCTCGCCTTTCACCTGCACGGTTTGCGGGCTCAGGATTACATCGTCACGCGGCGTCACTTCACATTTATATTCCGCATGCGCCGTTAAGGCGGTTGCCATCAGTGCCGCTGCCAGCAGCGTTTTGCGCATCATAAAAACTCCCTCAGACAAAATGGGCCAGCAAATGCTGGCCCCATATGTTTAATTAGTCCCACCAGACGTCGAAAAGTTCGCTGATGCGTACCTCTTCGTATTTATGGTCTTCTAACCATTTACGGACGATAGCCTGATGTTCTTCCGTGCAACGGCCGATCTCTTGTTTGCAGATCAGACCTTCCCACGCCAGGTAGCCACTGCCATCAAAGGCCAGCTGGTTAGGTTCGATAACCTCTTCGATAAACGCATCAACGTCTTTATCGATCTGTTCTACGCTGGTGCCTTCCGGAAAACGCCATGCAACGGAAAAACCTACTTCCTGGAATTCGTCGATGTGCATTTTCTTACGCAGACGACGGCTACGGTTCTTTGCCATTATTTCACCCTCTCGAACATTAAGTCCCATACGCCGTGACCAAGACGATGGCCACGCTGTTCAAATTTGGTTACCGGCCGGGAGTCCGGACGCGGCACGTAGTCGTTACTTTGCGACTGGTTTTTATACCCGTCGAGCCCCGACATGACTTCCAGCATATGTTCTGCATAGGCTTCCCAGTCGGTCGCCATATGGAAAACGCCACCCAGTTTAAGCTTACTCTTCACTAACTCAGCAAAGGGTGCCTGCACAATGCGACGTTTATTATGACGCGCCTTGTGCCATGGGTCAGGGAAAAAGAGCTGAACCATGTTAAGTGAGTTGTCAGGGATCATTTTGTGCAGCACTTCTACCGCATCGTGGCACATCACACGCAGGTTTTCGACACCCTCTTCATGGGCCGTAGCCAGACATGCGCCCACGCCCGGGGAGTGCACTTCAATACCGAGGAAATTTTGTTCCGGGCGCGCTTTCGCCATCGTGACCAGCGAAGCGCCCATGCCAAAACCAATTTCCAGGGTGATGGGCGCGTCGCGGCCAAACAGTTCGACAAAATCGACAGGCTGCTCGCTGAACTCAACGCCCATCACCGGCCAGTAGTTGTCCAGCGCATGTTGCTGACCTTTGGTCAGGCGCCCCTGACGGCGGACGAAGCTGCGAATACGGCGCAGCGGGCGGCCGTTTTCATCAAATTCCGGTGAAATGACGTCGTTTTTCATAAAAGAGTAGTCTGCTTGTGAGTATGTTCGGGAAACGGGCATTATCCAAAGTTAAGGCATCTATGCAAGCATGGGAAAGATCCGGTTTACAGCCGATTGCCGCTGTGCTGCAATTCGCCCCCCTGATATCGCGAATCGAAGACCATGCAAGCCTCTCAATTTTCAGCCCAGGTGCTGGACTGGTACGACAAATACGGGCGTAAAACCCTGCCCTGGCAAATTGAAAAAACGCCCTACAAAGTATGGCTCTCTGAGGTGATGTTGCAACAAACGCAGGTCGCCACCGTGATCCCCTATTTTGAGCGCTTTATGGCGCGTTTCCCAACGGTAACCGATCTGGCGAATGCCCCCCTTGATGAAGTGCTGCATTTGTGGACCGGGCTTGGCTATTACGCCCGGGCGCGTAATCTGCACAAAGCCGCTCAGCAGGTTGCCACGCTCCATAAGGGTAAGTTCCCGGAAACCTTTGACGAGGTTGCGGCGCTGCCCGGTGTCGGGCGTTCCACCGCCGGGGCGGTACTCTCCCTGTCGCTGGGCAAACATTTTCCAATACTGGACGGCAACGTTAAGCGGGTGCTCGCCCGCTGCTACGCCGTTGACGGCTGGCCCGGAAAAAAAGAGGTCGAAAAGCGTCTATGGGCGTTAAGCGACGCGGTGACGCCGGCCAAAGGGGTTGAGCAGTTTAATCAGGCAATGATGGATTTAGGGGCGATGGTCTGCACCCGCTCCAGACCAAAGTGCGAGCTTTGCCCGGTTAATAACCTCTGCGTAGCCTATGCCAACCATTCATGGGCTAACTACCCTGGCAAAAAACCTAAGCAAACGCTGCCAGAGCGCACCGGCTATTTTCTGCTGCTGCAGCATGATGAGAACGTCTTCCTGGCCCAGCGTCCGCCGAGCGGGCTGTGGGGTGGATTGTTCTGTTTCCCGCAGTTTGCCGACGAAGCCGGGCTACGCGCCTGGCTGGCGGATCGGCAGATTAATGCCGATAATCTTCGGCAGTTAACCGCGTTTCGCCACACCTTTAGCCATTTCCATCTGGATATTGTGCCAATGTGGCTTCCTGTGTCCTCATTCACCGCGCGCATGGATGAGGGAACCGGTCTCTGGTATAACTTAGCGCAGCCACCGTCAGTGGGACTGGCGGCACCTGTAGAGCGCTTGTTACAGCAATTACGTGTTGGGGCAATAGCGTAGCCCCGGCGCGACAAAGAGGAATGATTATGGCCAGAACAATTTTTTGCACCTTCCTGCAACGTGACGCAGAGGGTCAAGACTTCCAGCTTTATCCAGGCGAGCTGGGTAAGCGCATCTATAACGAGATCTCCAAAGAAGCCTGGGCGCAGTGGCAGCATAAGCAGACCATGATCATCAACGAGCAGAAGCTCAATATGATGAACGCTGAACATCGTAAATTACTGGAGCAGGAGATGATCAACTTCCTGTTCGAAGGTAAGGATGTTCACATCGAAGGCTATACGCCGCCGGAAAAATAATGAAGGGCCAGATGGCCCTTTTCACTGCTCACAACACGCACTCCCGGAATGATGAAAAAATTTTTAGCGCTAGCCCTTGTTGCGCCGTTGCTTGTTTCTTGTTCCTCGAAAAATAAAGGCGATAGCTATAACGAAGCCTGGATAAAAGACACTAACGGTTTTGACATTCTGATGGGGCAGTTTGCCCATAACATTGAAAATATTTGGGGATTTAACGAGGTCCTGATTGCCGGACCAAAAGATTACGTTAAATATACCGACGCGTATCAGACCCGTAGCCACATCAACTTTGATGACGGTACGATCACGATTGAAACCATTGCAGGCACAGAACCTGCGGCACGCCTGCGTCAGGCCATCATCAAAACCTTGTTGATGGGTGACGATCCGGGCACTATCGATCTCTACTCTGATGCCGACGACATCACCATCTCTAAAGAGCCGTTCCTGTACGGCCAGGTAGTGGACCAGACCGGCCAGCCGATTCGCTGGGAAGGTCGCGCCTCGAACTTCGCCGATTATCTGTTACAAACGCGCATGAAGAGCCGCACCAACGGCCTGAAAATTATCTACAGCGTCACCATCAATCTGGTACCGAACCACCTTGATAAACGTGCCCATAAGTACATCGGTATGGTGCGTCAGGCGTCGCGTAAGTATGGCGTCGATGAGTCGCTGATCCTTGCGATTATGCAGACTGAATCCTCGTTTAACCCGTATGCCGTCAGCCGTTCCGATGCGCTGGGCCTGATGCAGGTTGTGCAGCACAGCGCCGGGAAAGACGTGTTCCGTTCACAGGGGAAATCGGGTACGCCGAGCCGTAGCTATCTGTTCGATCCTGCCAGTAACATTGATACCGGCACCGCCTACCTGGCGATGCTGAACAATGTCTACCTGAGCGGCATTGATAACCCTACGTCGCGTCGTTATGCGGTGATCACCGCCTACAACGGCGGTGCGGGCAGCGTGCTGCGCGTCTTCTCCAGCGATAAGCTGCAGGCGGCGAATATCATCAACAGCATGGCGCCAGGTGATGTCTATCAGACCCTGACCACCCGCCATCCGTCCGGTGAATCCCGTCGCTACCTCTACAAAGTGAATACGGCGCAGAAAAACTATCGTCGCCGTTAGTCCACACTTTCCCCTCACCCTGCCCCGTCTCCCTGTGGCAGGGTGAGGGGAACGCCACAACGCCCTCCTGCCATACGAAAATGTTATTTGCATCACAATCCAAACTGCAAATTAATGAGGATTGCATTTTTTTGCGGGAGGTAACAAAACATCAGGCCGTCCACTGATAGAATTGCACCAAATAGCCCCCCCTGAATGTTTACACACTAACAATTAGCCCGCTCACTTGTGAGGAAAGCAACATGAACCTTAAGCTGCAGCTTAAAATTTTGTCATTTCTGCAGTTCTGCCTGTGGGGGAGCTGGCTAACCACGCTCGGCTCCTACATGTTTGTCACGCTGAAATTTGATGGCGCATCCATCGGGGCGGTATACAGCTCGCTCGGTATCGCGGCGGTGTTTATGCCGACGTTGCTGGGGATTGTGGCGGATAAGTGGATCAGTGCGAAGTGGTTGTACGCACTCTGTCACCTTGTAGGCGCAGCAACGCTATTTATGGCGGCCGGGGTGACCACGCCTGGGGCGATGTTTGCGGTCATTCTGCTTAACTCGCTGGCCTATATGCCAACGCTTGGGCTGATCAACTCGATCTCCTACTATCGCCTGAAAACGGCAGGTATGGATATCGTGACCGACTTCCCGCCAATCCGTATCTGGGGCACCATCGGCTTTATCATGGCGATGTGGGCGGTGAGCTTCTCTGGGTTCGAACTGAGCCATATGCAGCTCTATATCGGCGCGGCGCTCTCCGTACTGCTGGTGCTGTTCACCCTGACGCTGCCGCATATCCCGGTTTCCAACCAGCAGAAAAACCAGAGCTGGAGCAGCATGCTCGGTCTGGATGCGTTTGCGCTGTTCAAAAATAAACGCATGGCGATCTTCTTTATCTTCTCGATGCTGCTGGGCGCTGAACTGCAAATCACCAACATGTTCGGCAATACGTTCCTGCACAGCTTTGATAACGATCCGCTCTTCTCGGGTAGCTTTATCGTTGAACACGCGTCGGTAATGATGTCGATTTCGCAGATCTCCGAGACGCTGTTTATCCTGACTATCCCGTTCTTCCTGAGCCGCTATGGCATCAAGAACGTGATGCTGATCAGTATCGCCGCGTGGATGCTGCGCTTTGGTCTGTTCGCTTACGGTGACCCGTCTGCCTTCGGCACCGTGCTGCTGGTGCTGTCGATGATTGTCTACGGCTGCGCCTTCGACTTCTTCAACATCTCGGGTTCCGTGTTTGTCGAGAAAGAGGTTCGCCCTGAAATTCGCGCCAGTGCGCAGGGGATGTTCCTGATGATGACCAACGGCTTCGGCTGTATTCTCGGTGGGATTGTGAGCGGTAAGGTTGTGGAGATGTATACCACTAACGGCATTACCGACTGGCAGCCGGTATGGCTAATCTTCGCCGGTTACTCCGTGGTGCTGTTCTTTGCCTTCATGGCTCTGTTCAAATACAAACATGTTCGTACTGCGGATGGCGTTCAGCCCATCGCACACTCGTAAGATGTTGCCCCTCTCCCGCGGGAGAGGGGCTGTGCATCACTTCAGCACATAGCCGTACAACCGCTTAATTCCGTCCGCATCCTTTTCGCTGTAGACTCCCTGTAGCTCCGGTGAGAAGCCGGGCAGAAGATTAACCCCCTCTTCCAGCGCCAGGAAGTAACGCTGTACCGCCCCGCCCCACACTTCGCCAGGCACAACGCACAGCACGCCCGGTGGATAAGGCAACGCCCCTTCAGCAGCGATACGCCCTTCCGCTTCGCTAATACGCACCAGCTTCACGTCGCCGCGGATAAACCCCTGGTTAGCATCCTGCGGGTTCATCGCCACCGGCGGCAGGCTCTCCTGTCGGAACATCGCTTTTTGCAAATCTTTCACATCAAAGCTGACGTACAGATCGTGCATCTCCTGGCATAGCTGACGCAGGGTGTAGTCGCGGTAGCGCACCGGATACTTCTGCCAGATGGTGGGCAGCACATCCGCCAGCGGCGTATCGTCTTCAATGTGCTGTTCAAACTGGCCGAGCATTGCCACCAGCTGCGCCATCTTATCTGCACTCTCCGCCGGGGTGAGCAGGAAGAGGATTGAGTTGAGGTCGCATTTCTCCGGCACAATCCCGTTTTCACGCAGATAGTGCGCCAGAATAGTCGCCGGAATACCGAAGTCGGTGTACTCCCCGGTTTGCGCGTCGATGCCGGGGGTGGTCAGCAGTAGCTTGCAGGGATCGACAAAATATTGCTCACTGGCGTAGCCCTCAAAGCCATGCCATTTTGCTCCCGGCTCAAAGCTAAAGAAGCGCAGTTCACTGGCAATCGCGTGGGTGGGATGGTCCTGCCAGGGTCGCCCGCCTACCTCCGGCGGAATAAACGGACGTATCATTTTGCAGTTAGCGATAATCGCTTTACGCGCTTCAATACCCAGCGCGACGCACTCAGCCCAGAGACGGCGTCCGCTCTCCCCTTCGTGCATTTTGGCGTTCACATCCAGCGCGGCAAACAGCGGATAGAACGGGCTGGTAGAGGCATGCAGCATAAAGGCATTATTCAGGCGCTTATGCGGGCAGAAGCGTGCCTGGCCGCGAATGTGGTTATCTTTTTTGTGAATTTGCGAGGTTTGCGAGAACCCGGCCTGCTGTTTGTGCACCGACTGGGTGACAAAAATACCTGGATCGTTCTCGTTCAGTTCCAGTAACAGCGGTGAGCTGTCAGCCATCATCGGGATAAACTGCTCATAACCGACCCATGCCGAGTCAAACAGGATGTAGTCACAGAGGTGACCAATTTTGTCGATGACCTGACGAGCATTGTAGATGGTGCCATCGTAGGTGCCGAGCTGGATCACCGCCAGGCGGAACGGACGTGCATCGTTCGCCTTCGCGGGTGCCACCTCGCGAATCAATTTTCGCAGATAGTCATCGTTAAAGCAGTGTTCATCAATCCCGCCGATAAAGCCAAACGGGTTTCGCGCCGCCTCCAGATAGACCGGCGTCGCACCGGCCTGAATCAGCGCTCCATGATGGTTTGATTTATGGTTGTTGCGGTCAAACAGCACCAGGTCGCCACGGGTGAGCAGCGCATTGGTCACCACTTTGTTAGCGGCAGAGGTGCCGTTCAGCACGAAGTAGGTTTTGTCGGCGTTAAAGACCTTTGCCGCGAATTTCTGCGCATGCTTGGCCGAGCCTTCGTGGATCAGCAGATCGCCCAGTTTGACGTCGGCGTTGCACATATCGGCGCGAAAGAGATTCTCGCCAAAAAAGTCGAAGAACTGACGCCCGGCCGGGTGCTTTTTAAAGAAGGCACCGTGCTGATGGCCAGGGCAGGCAAAGGTGCTGTTCTCCATGGCAACGTACTGGGTCAGGGTGTCAAAAAATGGCGGCAGCAGCGTCTCTTCGTAGTGGCAGGCGGCGTTTTCGAGCTCCAGCCACTCCTGCGCTTTACCCGCGATGACGGCGGCAACCCCGGCAGGCGCATCCAGCGGCTCTTGCGAGAACATAAATACAGGTAGCTGGAACCCCGTGCGTTTCAGTAAGGCCAGGATACCGCTGTGACTATCAGCGAGGGTAATGACGACTGCCGCCACATCCGTAAAATCGGTGTTATCCAGCGTCACCACTTCCCGGTGCGTGGACAAGGCGGAAACCAGCTCGCGGCTGACGGCAATTTTCATTGTTTTCATAAGCGCAAATACCCGTTAAAGGCGAGAAAAAGCCCCGGACAGGGTGACAACCCTGCCCAACGAATGTGTCTGACCGGAGTTCAGCTCCGACCGCCAGACATCAGTAAAAGCAGAGCATGTCTGATTTTACTGCTGTCCTGCAGCGAGCGTGCGATACCCTCACCGCATGGTGAGGATAGAGGAGAAAGCGGAGATACGGCCAGCCATTCGCAAAGCGACATACAACATATTCATAGGCGGCCCCGTATCCTGAAGGAGAAAATTCGCGCAATAATGTCACCTTTCGCCAGGGGGCGCAAGGAAGAATCCTTATGCAGAAAAGCGGCTAAGAATTGGCGATTACTCTCTGAAAAGAGTAATAATAATGCAATATCAATGAGTAATTAACAGGAGTCCATTTTGGTTATCGGCCCCTTTATCAATGCAAGTGCCGTGCTGCTGGGCGGCGTGCTTGGCGCGGTTTTAAGCCAGCGTTTACCTGAGCGTATTCGCTCCTCCATGCCGTCGATTTTTGGTCTGGCCTCGCTGGGTATCGGCATTCTGCTGGTCATCAAGTGCGCCAACCTGCCGGTGATGGTGCTGGCGACCCTGCTCGGTGCGTTGATCGGCGAATTTTGCTATCTGGAAAAAGGTATTAATGGCGCTGTCGGCAAAGCCAAAAATCTGATCTCGCGCGGCAAGAACGCTGCTGGCGCGCACGATTCATTTATTCAGAGCTATGTGGCAATCATTATTCTCTTCTGCGCCAGCGGCACCGGTATTTTTGGCTCGATGCAGGAGGGGATGACCGGCGACCCGAGCATTCTTATCGCTAAGGCATTTCTCGATTTCTTCACCGCCACCATCTTTGCCACCACGCTGGGTATCGCCGTGGCGGCGATTAGCGTGCCGATGTTGCTGATTCAGCTTGCTTTGGCGACCTGTGCCACACTCATATTGCCGCTCACCACTCCCGCGATGATGGCCGATTTTACTGCCGTGGGTGGCCTGCTGCTGCTGGCAACCGGGTTGCGGATTTGCGGCATTAAGATGTTCGCCGTGGTGAATATGCTTCCCGCGTTGATCATCGCTATGCCGCTCTCGGCCCTGTGGACGGCCTTTTTTGCCTGAGTTCGCAGCAATCTGGCGAGAGAGTGTGCAGTCTGTAGCGAAAACAACAAATTTCGTTGACGAGAATGGGCGGATCGGGTTTAATGCGGCCCGTTGCCCGGATAGCTCAGTCGGTAGAGCAGGGGATTGAAAATCCCCGTGTCCTTGGTTCGATTCCGAGTCCGGGCACCACTATTTAGAAGAACCCGCCTATGGCGGGTTTTTTGCTTTCTGGAGCCGGACTCTCCATCGAACTTCGTTCGATTATTCGCTGCAAACACTTAAATCATTCAACCTGCAAATCGGTGATGCTGCCAACTTACTGATTTAGTGTATGATGGTGTTTTTGAGGTGCTCCAGTGGCTTCTGTTTCTATCAGCTGTCCCTCCTGTTCAGCTACTGACGGGGTGGTGCGTAACGGCAAAAGCACCGCCGGACATCAGCGCTATCTCTGCTCTCACTGCCGTAAAACATGGCAACTGCAGTTCACTTACACCGCTTCTCAACCCGGTACGCACCAGAAAATCATTGATATGGCCATGAATGGCGTTGGATGCCGGGCAACCGCCCGCATTATGGGCGTTGGCCTCAACACGATTTTACGTCACTTAAAAAACTCAGGCCGCAGTCGGTAACCTCGCGCATACAGCCGGGCAGTGACGTCATCGTCTGCGCGGAAATGGACGAACAGTGGGGCTATGTCGGGGCTAAATCGCTCCAGCGCTGGCTGTTTTACGCGTATGACAGGCTCCGGAAGACGGTTGTTGCGCACGTATTCGGTGAACGCACTATGGCGACGCTGGGGCGTCTTATGAGCCTGCTGTCACCCTTTGACGTGGTGATATGGATGACGGATGGCTGGCCGCTGTATGAATCCCGCCTGAAGGGAAAGCTGCACGTAATCAGCAAGCGATATACGCAGCGAATTGAGCGGCATAACCTGAATCTGAGGCAGCACCTGGCACGGCTGGGACGGAAGTCGCTGTCGTTCTCAAAATCGGTGGAGCTGCATGACAAAGTCATCGGGCATTATCTGAACATAAAACACTATCAATAAGTTGGAGTCATTACCGCGATCTCGTTATCACGACCTCTGCTGATAGCGTCATTATTGATGACCCACTGATCGGTAACCCCACCACGGCGTTAGCGGTGAACTCGGGTATTACTGTTGGAACCCTTATTAATAACAGCCATATTCAGGATATGGCTGACAATAATTCTTATAGCAATCTTAATATTGCCCAAATTGATGGTAATGTCGGTACACTGATTAACAATGGCACCCTTGCCAGCGTCAATCGCTATCACTATGGCAGTATTCTTGAAGTCAGTTCTGCCGGTGTAGTTTCAAACTTCATCAACCATGGCAAAATTGAATTTTCATCCGACAGCTATAGCCTTAATTATTACGATACTGGCGCGATTGATAATGCCGGCAATATCGGCACGCTGACTAACGCAGTTGATGGCACAATTAACGGGCCACGCGGTATCAGTAACCTGGGGCGAATTGATAATTTAAATAACGCCGGGGTCATCGCAACCGAATCAGGAAATATGCCAGGATTTGGCAACAATGGCGCTATTTACAACAGCGGCTCCATCGGTACGCTGCATAACACCGGAAGTCTGATCGCCACTGAGGATATGATGGGTGACAGCTCAGGGGTTTATAACCAGGGCACCATCACCACGCTGATTAACGATAATACCATTGAGGCCAGTAACAGCGGCATTCACAACTACGGTATCATCAATACCCTCGAGAATAATGGCACGATCCACGGCAGCATTGGTATCTTTGACAGTACCTCCGGCACTACCTCAATCAAGAGTATCGTTAATAACGGCGAGATCGTTGGTAGTTACTCAGGTATTTACCTGATTAATTTCAATACCACGCCGGATGCCATGACCATTGTGAATAACGGCGTGATAAGCGGCCAGACCTACGCGCTCTATATTTACAGCGACATCAATAATGGCAATGCCAGCGCTGACGTGACGCTGACTAACACCAATATGGTGAAGGGCATTATTGAATCCCGTAGCCCTGTCGCGCTGAAAATTAACGGCGGCGATCACTCCGTGGGCGTGCTGACCGGCCTTGATGGTCTCAACACTGTCGGCACCATTACCACCACCAAATCCGATCTCATCTTTGGTACCGGTTCCCTGTTGCTGAATGACAACGTGTTGACCAACAACAGCACCGTGGTGAACGACGCGGCCTCGCTGCAGGTGAATAACGCCATCAGCATCACCGGCGATTACCATCAAAAAGCCGCTGCGACGCTGATTTCCGGGATCTCCGATCTGGCGACCCAGGACCTCGACCTGCTGAGCGACAGTGGCTACGGCCGCCTGAACGTTAGCGGCAACGCCGTCATCGACGCGGGTTCCAGCGTTAACCTACTGCGTACCGGCAGCACCTACAAATTCGCTGAAGGTCAGCGCTATGTGGTGATTAACGCGCAGGGCGCGGACACGCAATACAACGCCAGCGCGTTGAAATATAAAGCCGTCGGTTATAACGGCAAGGTTTACGGTTCAGTGTATGAGGTTGATGCCAATAAAGCCCTGGTGCTGACCGTGGGCCCACAGAACAGTGAACCGGATGTGGTGACGAACCCAACCAAACCTGAGCCGACAGCGCCGACGCAGCCGACGCAGCCGACGCCAACTCAACCGACTACGCCGACAAAGCCGACCCCAACTCTGCCGACAACGCCGACGAAGCCGACTCCGACTCAGCCGACGCCGACGCAGCCCACTCAGCCAACTCAGCCGGCGCAACCTGAGCCGACTCTGCCGACGCAACCGACTCAGCCATCACAACCTGAGCCGACAGAACCTGCACAGCCAGGTAAACACAGCTGGGCTACCACGCCAACCGCAACCGCGGCGCTGGGCGGTCTGAGCAACTACTCTGGCATCGCTTCCCCGCAGCTGCTTGAACTGTATAACGCCTCTTTAGCGATCGATGGCACTGCAGAAGCCAACCGCGTGGGCGAGAAGCTTTCTCCGGGTCAGAACATCAACACCAGCACCGCAGCAGGGGTAGCAACCTCTACCGCGCAGGCCGTGGTTGGCGCACACATTGATGCCGTACGCAATCCACAGGCCTCCGGCACCACGGGCGTGGCGACCGGCGACGACTATAGCGCGAACTGGATCGTCTGGGGTCAGCCGTTTGGCGGTTATGCCCGTCAGGACAGCACCCGCGATATCAGCGGTTACTCCGCCAAATTCGGCGGTCTGATCCTCGGCGCCGACCGCGCGCTGGGCGACGACTGGCGTCTGGGTGCGGCGGTGAACTACAGCAACACCTCTGTTCACGGTAAAGACAACCTGAGTGGTAACACCTCTACCGCCGATAACTACGGTGTGATTGCTTACGCAGGTTATACCGGCGAACCCTGGTACCTGAACCTCTCCGCAGGGCTGAACCGTCAGAACTACAGCTCCGTTCGTCGCGCTGAGTTCACCGGTTTCTCCGGCTCCGCTCAGGGTAAATTTAACGGCTCTTCCGTCACCCTGCAGACCGAGTTCGGTTACCCGATCACCCTGCCGGCAGACGTGGTCGTCACGCCGCTCGCCAGCCTGACTTACGGTTATCAGCATGTTGATGGCTATACCGAGACAGGCGGAAACGGCATGGCGCTGGACGTGGGCAGCACCCACTCTGAATCGGTGGTGAGTGATATCGGTGCCCGCATCGAAAAAACCTTCGACACTGGTCTGGGTAAGCTGACGCCATTCGCACAGGTTTCCTGGATCCACCAGTATGACAACCGTCAAATGAGCAGCCGTGCGACCTACGCCGCAGATACCATTGGTGAAACCAGCTTCATCACCAAAGGCGCGGCCCCGGTCGAAGATATGGCCGGTCTGGCGGTTGGTAGCACGCTATATGACGCAAACGAGTTGAGCATTGATGCCCGTTACGATCTGCAGGCAGGTGACCGTTACCAGGCGCATACCTTCAGTCTGCGTTTACGTAAGATGTTCTGATAACCACAGCTGAAAAACGGGGCCACTACGGGCCCCGTTTTTTTATCCCTTTGCCAGCCATTGAATTTTTACCCCTGCAGGTCGATAGTAGTCATTTTTCAATAAGTAGAATGCTATGACTGCAACCACGCTCTCCCCGGCATTAAAAGGCGGCGCGCTGATCCTGCTGCTTGTCCTGATCTACACCGGTGTCTATACCGGCGACCGTATCACCTGGCTGATGGAAGTCACGCCGGTGGTGATCGTTGTGCCTCTACTGCTGGCAACCCATCAGCGCTATCCCTTAACCCCGCTGCTCTACATTCTGATTTTCTTCCACGCCCTCATTTTGATGGTCGGCGGGATGTACACCTATGCCAAAGTGCCCATCGGTTTTGAGGTGCAGGCGCTGTTCGACCTCAGCCGCAACCCCTACGACAAATTGGGTCACTTCTTCCAGGGGCTGGTGCCGGCCCTGGCCGCGCGGGAGATCTTGCTGCGCGGTCATTACGTTCAGGGGCGCAAAATGACCGCGTTTCTGGTCTGCTGCATTGCGCTGGCCATTAGCGCCACCTATGAGCTGATCGAGTGGTGGGCGGCGCTGGCGATGGGACAAGGCGCGGATGATTTCCTCGGGACCCAGGGCGATCCCTGGGATACCCAGTCGGATATGTTCTGCGCCCTGCTCGGCGCGCTCACCACCGTCCTGCTGCTCGGGCGCACTCATCAGCGACAGCTAATGAGGACGGTTAAGCCTTAAGGTCAATGCCGCTGTGCGCCAGCACGCCCATCTGGCTATACATGGCGCAGGCGGCGCTGACGATCGACATGCCCAGCGCGGCGCCGCTCCCCTCGCCAAGCCGGAGGTCGAGCCAGAGATAGGGCTGTAAACCAAGATGTTCCAGCGCACGCTGCGATCCCTTCTCTGCCGAGAAATGGGAAGGGATACAGTAGTGTTTCACCGCCGGCGCGATCTGGCAGGCCGCGATTGCCGAAGCGTAAGAGAGAAATCCGTCGAGCACCACCGGCAGTCCGCAGGCCCCGGCCCCCAGGATAACCCCGGTCATCCCCACCAGGTCATACCCCCCTACCTTCGCCAGCACGTCCAGCGCATCGGCGGGATTGGGCTGATTAACGCGGATGGCCTGCCTGACAATCGCCTCCTTGTGCTGCAGCCGCTCGGGGGGCAGGTTTGCACCATGCCCCACCACCTCATGCGGATCGCAGCCGCACAGGACGCTGATCATCGCCGAGGCGGGGGTGGTGTTCGCCATCCCCAGCTCACCGGTACCCAACACCGCGATCCCCGCTGCGGCTCGCTGTTTTACCAGCTCAGCGCTCGCCAGCAGGATCTGTTCCGCCTGCTCGCGACGCATTGCCGGGCCGACGGCGATGTTATCGCTGCCCCGCGCCACTTTCAGGCTGAGCATCCCGTCGAGTGGGTCGCCGTTAATGCCCACATCCACCGGCAGCACCGTCGTCTGGTTGCTTTTCGCCAGCACGCAGACGCCAGAGGAGCCATTGAGCATATTCTGCGCCTGAAGACGGGTGACCGCCTGCGGAGCCAGCGCAACCCCCTCCTGATAGACACCGTGGTCGGCGCACATCACGATAATCTCTTTGGCCAGATCGCCCAGCGGCGGCAGCCCCCGCATACCCGCCAGTTGAATAGCCAGCGCCTCCAGCCTGCCAAGGCTATTCAGCGGCTTCACCAGACCATCAATGTGCTGCGCGGCCTGCGCCATTTTCTCTGCGTCCAGCGGGGCGATCGCCGCCACCAGCGCTTCTATGCTCTGCATCGGTGTTATTCTCACTGTTCTGAACGAAAAAGACTTTGATGATTAAAGTGGCGTAAGATCATAAACCCACCGCGATTTTCCACCATCGTCCAGCTGTCCTGCTGAAACGGAAAGTGCCACATCGCCTCTGCCGGCATACGCAGCCAGTGGGCCAGCATCAGGCTTAATACGCCCTGATGAGCGACGACCAGGCTGTCACCGTCATCCTGTTGTTGCGCCAACTCGTCGGCAACGCTTTTTACCCGCCCGGCAAATTCGGCAAAGGGCTCACCGCCGCCGGGGGTGACGTTCTGCCAGTCATCCACCCAGCGCTGCCACGCCTGGGGTTCCTCTTCGGCAATGCTGCTGTGGTGGCGCATCTCCCAGCTGCCGAAGTGCATCTCGTTGAGCCGGGGATCGCTGTTAGTAATAATGCCGTTGGGCACCACCAGCCGGGCGGTTTGCTGCGCGCGCTGAAGCTGGCTGCAGTGAATTTGCCCGAAGGTGAGCGTCGCCAGACACTCCCCCACTCGCCGCCCCTGCTCAATGCCTTTATCGGTTAATGGCAGGTCGGTGCTGCCGTAAAAGAGGCCGCTCTCATTGGCTGCGGTTTGCCCGTGACGTACCAGAACCAGGCGCATGGTTTAGCTCCACATCAGGGCCAGCAGAAACAGCGTCTCGCCGGTTTCTGCCAGCGCGCCAAGGGTATCGCCGGTCTGGCCGCCTAAACGGGTACGCAAATAGCGCACCAGGCACGCCATCAGCCCCCAGGTGACCAGCATCGCCACCACGCCGTGGAGTCCGGTCAGCGCCACCACGATAAGCGCGCCGATGAGCAGCGTTATCGCCGCTTCGTGAAACAGAATGCCGCCAATGTACAGCGTACCCAGCCCCTCGCCTTCCCGGGCATAGCGCTGACCATACATCCCCAGCACCAGCCCTGCCCGTGAGACAACCGGCGCACAGACCAGCAGCACGAAGAGTTCCGCAGGGGGACGAGAGGATAAGCCCGTCACCGCCATCACCTTCAGCAGAATGCAGAAGATCAGCGCCAGCCCGCCGAAGGTGCCGAGGCGGCTGTCCTTCATGATCGCCAGCATCCGCTCCCGGCTACGGGCAGAGAAGATCCCGTCGCAGGTATCGGCCAGCCCGTCGAGATGGAAGCCGCCCGTCAGCAGGGCCATCGCCAGCGCCCAGACGGCGGCCCCCAGGTAAATGCCGCCGCCCGTCTGGCTCACCAGCAACGCGGCCAGCGCGGCCACCACGCCGACAAACAGCCCCACCAGCGGGAAATAGGGCACGCCACGCCCAAGCTGGCGAAACTCGACGCCATCGGCCCACTTCTCCGGCACCGGGAAACGGGTCATTAGCCGCAGCGTGGCCCAGAGTAAATTCAGCTTCATTTAATTTTGACTCCAATCCCTGAGACCATCAGCCATACGTCGTCTGCGGCCAGGGCCAGCTTCTGGTTGGCCCGGCCGGCGATATCGACAAAGTGACGTGCGAGGCGATTTTCCGGGGTGATGCTCATCCCCAGCTCATTGGTAACAATAAATACCGGTGCCGCCGTGTGCTGGCAGGCGGTAATCAGCGCGTCCACCTGCTCCTGCAGCCAGATCTCCAGCGGCGCGAAATCGAGCGTATCCGGATCGGCACCGCCGGAGGCCTCGTACAACAAGTTAGCGAGCCAGGTGGTGATGCACTCCAGCACCACCCCTTCTCCCGGCTGCACCTGCTCGCGTAGCACCCGATCGAGCGCACGGTATCCCTCCCAGGTGCGCCAGTGTGCGGGGCGCTGCGCCTGATGCTGCGCAATGCGGCGAGCCATCTCCTCGTCCGTCACGACGGAGGTCGCGATATAGAGCACCTGCTGACACTGTCCGGCAACCAGCTTTTCAACCTGCGCGCTTTTGCCGCTGCGCGCCCCGCCCGTAACTAAAATCATGCCATCGGCTCCTGATGCTCGCGCATAATCCGGTAAATGCTCTGTAGATCGAGATGCTGGCGCATGCTCGCCGCCAGCTTGTCAAACTGCTGCGCTTTATAGGCCGCGTAGTCTGGCAAGGTTTCCAGGGGGGCGAGTCCTTTTCGCACCCGCAGGCTGTCCACCAGGGTACGGGTAAAGATGTCGTTGTCGAACAGACCGTGCAGATAGGTACCCCAGACCAGACCATCGTCGCTCACCGCGCCGTCGGCGACGGGCTGACCATTTTTTTGCAGGTACAGGGCCGGCTGCGCGCCGGTAGCCAGGGTGGTTTGTCCCATATGGATTTCGTAGCCGCGCAGCGTCAAGCCTGAAGCGCTGGCCAGCCAGCCGGGAAGTTCAGCCAGTCTGGCATCGACCAGGGTAGTGGTTTTAAGTGGGGCGAAACGGGTGACGGTCTCCAGCAACCCCAGCCCTGGCAGCGTACCGAGGCCGGACTCCACCTCATCTATCAGGGTGTTGCCTAGCATCTGATATCCGCCGCAGATCCCCAGTAGCGGCACGCCGTTCCGGTGTTGCACCCGCAGCGCCTGCGCCATCGCGCTCTCCCGCAGCCAGGTGAGATCCTGCAATGTACTTTTGCTACCCGGCAGGATAATCAGATCTGCGCCTGCAAGCTGGTACGGATCGCGGACATAGCGCACCCGCACGTCCGGCTGCGCGGAAAGGGCATTAAAGTCGGTGAAATTGGACATGTAGGGCAGTTGCACCACGGCGATATCGACGCTGCGCTGCCCCTGCTGCATGGCGCGGCGTTGTAACACCACGCTATCTTCCTCTTCCAGATCAAGCTCCAGCCAGGGCAGCACGCCCAGAACCGGCACGCCGGTGAGCGACTCAATCTGCCGCAGTCCCGGGGTCAGCAGCGACACATCGCCGCGAAATTTATTGATGATGACGCCTTTCACCCGCCAGCGCTCATGCTCCTGCAACAGGGCCAGGGTGCCGTAGATCGCCGCAAAGACGCCGCCGCGATCGATATCGGCCACGAGGATCACCGGACAGCGGGCAATCTCGGCCATGCCCATATTGACGATATCCCGGTCGCGCAGGTTGATCTCTGCCGGGCTGCCCGCCCCTTCCAGCACCAGCCGGTCGTACTCCTGCGCCAGGCTCTGGTACACCGCGGCAATCTGCTCGCGAAGCCGGGGTTTGAAATCGTGGTAGCGAACGGCATCCATATCGCGCAGCACCTCGCCCATCAGCACCACCTGCGCCTGGCAGTCAGAGGTGGGTTTCAGCAAAATGGGGTTCATACGCACATCCGGGGGGATCCCCGCCGCTTCGGCCTGCATGATCTGCGCCCGCCCCATCTCTTTACCGTCAGGGGTGATGCCGGAGTTGAGCGCCATGTTTTGTGATTTAAAGGGGGCGGTGCGCCAGCCATCCTGATGGAGGATCCGGCACAGCCCGGCCACCAGCACGCTTTTTCCCACGTCCGAGGCGGTGCCCTGCAGCATGATTGCCTGCGTCATTACTTCTCCTGAATACCTTCACTGAGAGGTATTCAGCTTATCACTACATGCCTCCAGCCCAACACTATCGTTGCGCTGACAATGGTGAGGATGGCGGCAATATGCAGCAGAAAATCCAACGGGTGTATCTCAACGGGGTGGCAAAAGGTGAGCAGCGTCAGCGCCATGCTGGCGACCCCGGCCCCGGCGGTCGCCAGGGTGCGCAGAGGATAGAGCGACCGGGTGCGGCGCAGATACGCAATGACAATCACCACCATCGGGGCGCTGACCGTGAGCATAAAGGCATAGCAGTTCACTTCGTCGCTGTGATGCCCGGCAGGAGGCGATGAATTGAGGCTGAACAGCGCCCCTACGGCCCACAGCAGCAGGGGCAGCGCAAACCAGCGCCAGCTCAGCGGCTTGCGCCCGGCAATACTCAGGGTGAACGCATTCGCAATCGCCATCCCCCCTACCAGGAAAGCGAGAGAGAGTTGCACCACCGCCAGCCAGGATCCCGCTGCAGACCAGTCGGTGGCGGCACGGTTGACCAGCAGGCTGCTTAATCCTGCGCAGGGGAGCGCCAGCAGCATCCAGGTGAGCACCCGCAGATTGCGGGCCTGCGGGCGCGTCACGGGCGTCGCCTCGCGGCTCAATTGTTTAATCAAGAGATCATGATCGGCCATGGTTCGCTCCCATCCGGCGAAGATTGGTTAAGGCTCTGTGCAGGAGAGATTTGACCGCCGAAATAGTCAGGTTATGCCGCGCGGCGGCCTCGGCGAGGCTCATCTCCTGCAGGTGGATATGCTCCACAATCTGGCGCTGTCGCGCCGGAAGCTGGTCTAAAATCAACGCCAGCTCCTCTTCGGTTTCTTGTTGCCCGATATTCCCGGTCCAGACCCCTTCCGCCAGCGGCTCATCGTCGCTTTCCCGCCGCTGTCGCCGTCCGCGCTGGCGTAACGCATCCACGGCACGCGCCTGCGCGATCGCCATCAGCCAGGGTAAAAAGGGGCAGGCCGGATCGTAGGTATGACGCACCCGGTGCACGGTGAGCAGCACCTCCTGAATCACATCATCGATCAGCACAGGATCGGCAATCTGCTTACGGACCAGCGCCCGAATCACCGGCACCAGGGCCCGGAGTAGCAGGGAATAGGCGTCGCGATCCCCGGCCTGTGCACGCGCCATCAGCCCGGGCCAGGTCTCGCGCGGAGCCAGATTGCTATCCATCATTCGCCATGCGAACTACCTCACGCTTTTTTACCGGCCGCCCGATCGAGGGCGTTCACCACAATCGACGGGGTCAGCACCTGCGGCAGCACCTTAGGTTCGCTACCGTCGGCCGGATAGACCACGTACAGCGGCAGCCCGCCCTGCCCGAAGGCCGTCATGGCATCGTCGATATCGGCGTTAAATTTGGTGGAGTCCGCCACCATATAAATGGTGCCAGTGCGCGACAGCGCCTGCTTCACCGCCGCGGTAGAGAGCGAGGTGCGATCGTTCACCTGACAGGTGATGCACCACGAGGCGGTAAAGTTCACAAAGATAGCTTTGCCGTGGCCGCGCATCTCTGCCACCGTTTGCGGCGACCACTTCACCGGCGCGACCTGGCTCGCAACGGCCGGTTCTGCCGTAACGGACTGCATCTGCATGATGCCCGGCAGGGGCGTAATCGCCGCCACGAAGAGCACCACCGTCACCGCCAGCAGCACTTTATACGAACGCCCGGCGAAACGTCTGCGCTGGGCCATCCCATACAGCCACGCGGTGAAGCTCACCACCACGGCACAGGCCAGCATTGCCGCCAGCGCGGTGGTTCCCGCCTGTTGCGCTAATACCCACACCAGCCAGGCAAAGGCGCCAAACATCGGAAACGCCAGCCCGCGTTTGAGGATATCCATCCACGCGCCCGGTCTGGGCAGGCGAGCGGCGATCGCCGGGAAGAGCGAAATCAGGGTAAAGGGGGCGGCGAACCCCAGCGCCAGCGAAAGGAAGATAACCAGCGAAACCGCTGGCGGCTGCACCAGCGCATACCCTACCGCACCCGCCATAAAGGGGGCAGAGCATGGCGTAGCGACCACAATCGCCAACGCGCCGGTTAACGCCGAACGGGTAAATGCCCCGCGCCCGCCTGAGATCTCACCCGCTCGCTGCAGGGATAATCCCACCTCAAACACCCCCAGCAGGTTCAGCGCCGCGCCGAGGATAATCAGCGCCAGCGCGGTAATGACCAGTGGAGATTGCAGCTGAAAGCCCCAGCCCACGGCGGTACCGCCAGCGCGCAACGCCAGCAACACGGCAGCCAGCGCCAGCATGGTAAAAATCACGCCCAGTAAAAAACCGAGCCCTTCGGTGCGGGCGCTGGCCCGGTCTCCCTGATGTCACAACAGCCCCAGCGCCTTCAGCGAAATCACCGGAAAAACGCACGGCATAAAATTGAGGATAATGCCGCCGGCGAAGGCGGCCAGAATGGCGGTTAACATAGCGGGCCCCAAAACTAATTATGAATGTGTGTTCGCGTATTGCTTCACGGCATCCATGGACTTCTGGATATGCTGGTCAGGGTTACGGTCGGTATAGCTCATCAGAATTTTACCGTCGGGGGCGATGACGTAGGAGGTGCGGTCAGAGACCGTTTTACCGTTCATCTGCATCAGCGTTTTGTACTCGCCCGCCACTTTCGCGCCGGGATCGGCGGCCACGGCAAATTTATCACGGCACTCCAGCTTCGAGAACTCATCCACCTGATCGACATTCCCGGCGGTGACCCCAACCACGGTCGCCCCCAGCTTTTTAAAATCATCGCTCGCTTCGGCGAAAGCATGTGCCTCCAGGGTGCAGCCTTTGGTAAAGGCTGCCGGGAAGAAGTAGAGCACCACCGGGCCTTTCTGTAATGCCTGCTGAAGCGAGAAGGTGAGCGGCTTGCCCCCCAGCGCCCCTTTCAGGCTGAAATTGGGCGCGTTATCCCCCACCTCGAGCGCCGCGTTGGCATTCAGGGTGAAGAGGGAAAAGGTCAGTACCGCAGCAGCAGAGAGGGTGTTTAACAGTTTCATGGTCAGCTCCATCAGGAAAAAACGTACTTTATGAATCATAGTTCGCACGCTAAGACCCGAAGGTTTCGCTCGCCGATAAAAAAAATCCGCAAGGGTCGCTTGCGGAGGGGAAGAGAGCGTCAGGATGGGTGGAGGTTACCGATCTTTTTCCACCATTAACGGTTCAATATCGCTCTCTTTCTTAATCACCAGCGAAGTATCACCGCGCAGGCAGGTACCGCCGTAATTGCCGCCGACGGTAAAGGTACAGACCTGGATATACTTCTCGTCCACCTTCGGCAAACACCACAGCTGCTGGTAGATGTTTTTGCGATCGACAAACTTGCCGCTCGATTTATCCAGTAGCTCCTCCTGCGGGCTGATGAGATCGATATTGCTACCGCAGCGCCCGGCGATAGGCTTCACGGCATACCCGGTCTGGCTAAGCAGTGCGTTGACCTCAAAATCGGTATCCAGCAGGTAGCGATGGTGAGGGAAGAGCTGCCACAGCACCGGCAAAATGGCTTTGTTGCCGGGGATCACCGTCCATAAAGGTTCAAAGACCAACACTTCCGGGCGCAGCAACACATCGATTAAGCGCACCTCGTTTTGCGGATGGCCGGTACGGATAGGAACCGCCGCGTACTCGGTTTCACTGACTTCGCGGATCTGCTCGATGGCCGTCTCCCACGCCCAGGTTTTCCAGACGCAGTTGACCAGCCGCCCTTCATCATCAATTAATTGACCCGCCGCATCCCAGCTTAACGCCCCCAGCCCATGCAGGATTTTGGTTTCAAACCCCGCCTGAAGCAGCGAACGCTGAATAAAGAGCGCGTGGTAATCCTCCTCCACATCGTTGTCCTGCATGATGTGCACAAAGGGGCGGGCCTGGCTGTGCTTCCAGGCGCCAGAAAGCTCTTCCAGTAACCCTTCCGCCGGGTTATGTCCGCCGCCGCGATAGCCGTTTTTCACCCATTCTTCCAGGATCAGGCCACCTTCGGTGTGGCACGACGCGGAGTCAGCGTTGTACTCATAGACCTTGATGCCACGCTCATCCATGCAGAAATCCATGCGGCCGGTAATCATATGGTGACGACGCCACTGCCAGGAGAGACGCAGGCGCGGCCAGAGAATTTTCGGAATGTCGAAAAGCGCCAGTAAGTTGTCATCTTTCAGCACCTTGTCGGTGGCATGCAGATACATCAGGTGCAGCTCGTTGGTCGCTTTGATCAGCTCCTGCTCGGCGCTTTCGGTGATGGTGAAGTAGTGGCAGGGATCGTGATTGATAAAATGGCCGTTGGCACGCACGTAGGCCTGCTGCAGCGCATCGTTCTCATTGAGCCATTTGCCATCAAACTGGCGGTTGTTTTTCAGCCGCGCGCCGCGAATATTCAGCAGTTCGCCGTTTACCTCAGGCTGCGGGAGGCTGTGTTCGGTGTCGCTGGTCTGAATCATCCAGCCCAGAATTTCGGTGTCGCTGAAGGTGTCATGGAGCCGGTAGCAGCCGTTCTCCACGCTCATTCTGAGTTCGCGCGTCCACTGCTGTCCCAGCGGCAGCGGAGAGTGAATAACATTCTGCTCCGCAATGCGCACCTTATCACCCAGCCGTTGCGTGATGACGGCCACGTGGCCGGTTTCGTGGAACTCACCACCCTTTTGCCAGATAAGCAAAGCCCCCGCCTCCGGCGCGCGCTGAGAGCCGTTAGCAAAGGCCTGCAGCGGCAGGATATCGTCATTCACTACCTGACGAACAAAGCGTAAAGAGAAGATCTCCCACGCCATGCGCACATCGGTAAAGACAAAGCCGTAATTCAGGAACAGGAAGCGGCGGGCAAACTCAACGCACTGCCACTTGTGCCCCATATATTCATTGCCGGTATAGCTGCGAAAATCGGCATCTTCCGGATAATTTCGCGGATCGAGGGAGCTGTAATTCGAGGAGTAGATCGCCACGCCTCCCGGCGCATAGCCTAATAATGTCCCGAATGGCGCATCACTGCTTAACGTTCCTTTACGCATGTTTCCAACCTAATAAAGGCAGGCGGCAATTTTTTAGGGGGTTGTCGTCGTCTGCACGTTGTAATTAACCTGACAGAGGTGGATTTATCATACACCCGCGTGGCAAATTATTCGCCGCAGCAATAACGAAAAACAGACAACACAGGAGTCAATATGAGCGTACAGGCGCAGCCGCTGGAGTGGGGTCACGGCCCACGCATCTTTGAAGTGTTCCTGGAACCGACCTGCCCGTTTTCGGTCAAGGCCTTTAATAAGTTAAACGCGCTGCTGGAACAGGCTGGCGAGGATAAGATCACCGTCAAAATCCGTTTACAGTCGCAGCCCTGGCATCTCTTTTCCGGCGTGATTGTGCGCTGCATTCTGGCGGCGTCGACGCTGCCCGAGGGGAAAGCGGCGGCACACAAGGTGATGCAGGCGGTGGCCGATCGCCGGGAAGAGTTTGAATTTACCGACCACTGTAGCGGGCCGAATATGCAGGCGACGCCCGAGGAGATTATCGCGCGCATCGAGGGTTACAGCGGGGTGCAGCTTGCCGACGCCTTTGCGCGCCCGGAACTGCAAACGGAAATTAAGTGGCACTGTAAATATGCACGTCAGAATGGGATCCATGTCTCCCCAACCTTTATGGTCGATGGTCTGGTGCAGCCCGATTTGGGCAGCGGTGACGACGTTGCGGTATGGGTGAAGCGACTGCTGGGATAAGCGCCACCCTCTCTCGTCCGGGCGAGAGGGTGGCTCCTGTTACGTTTTAAATAACCAACAGGCGGTAAAGTGCCCCGGCGCGATCTCCTGCATCGCCGGTTCCTGCGCCTGACACACCGGCATCGCATGGGGGCAACGGCTGCAAAAACGACAGCCTGGCAGCGCCGAGGTCGGCCCTGGGATCTCGCCCCGCAACGTGGCGTTATCAAGATTGCGGATGCGCGGATCGGGCTGGGGCACCGCCGCCAGCAAAGCACGCGTGTAGGGATGGGCCGGATGCTGATAGAGCGCATTCGCGGGTGCGACCTCCACCAGCTTACCGAGATACATCACCCCAATGCGGCTGGAGATGTGGCGCACCATCGACAGATCGTGGGCGATAAACAGATAGGTGAGCCCCAGCTCCTGCTGTAAATCCTGCAGGATATTCACCACCTGCGCCTGCACCGAGACATCCAGCGCCGACAGCGGCTCATCGCACAGTACAAACTCCGGGCGCACGGACAAGGCGCGGGCAATGCTGATGCGCTGACGCTGGCCACCGCTGAACTCATAGGGGAAACGTTGCAGATGTTCCTGTTTGAGCCCCACTTTATAGAGCAGCGTTTCGGTACGTTCACGCTGCTCCTCCCGACTGTAGCCGTGGATCTGCATCGGCTCGGCAACCAACTGCTGCACGGTCATGCCGGGGTTGAGCGAGGAGTAGGGATCCTGAAAAATCGCCTGCATCCTTCTGCGCAGCGGTTTCAGCTGTTTCTCGCTGGCCTGGGCAATGTTCTGCCCGGCAAAGTGGATCTCGCCGGAAGTGATAGCAAACAGGCGTAAAATGGCGCGTCCGAGGGTCGATTTGCCGCAGCCTGACTCCCCCACCAGGCCAAAGGTTTCACCGGGCATGATGTCAAAACTGACGCCATCCACCGCTTTTACCGCCGCCCCCTTTCGCAGTAGCCCGCCGTTTAGAGGATAGTGTTTGCGTAGCTCACGCACGCTGACTAATGGAGTACGTTGTTCGCTCATGCCTGAACCTCCTTATCGGCCCATAGCCAGCACGCGGCGCGGTGGCCTTCGTCCATCCGGTAAAACGCTGGCTGCCGATCACACTGCGGCATCCGCTTCGGACAGCGCTCGGCAAAGGGGCAGCCGGGAGGCGGATTGAGCAAGCCAGGTGGCGTGCCCTCGATCGGCGATAATCGCTGATTCACCTCGCCCGGACGGGGCAATGAGGCCAACAGCCCCTGGGTATAGGGGTGCGCCGGACGGTAAAAAATGTCCTCAACGCTCCCCTCTTCCATCACCAGCCCGCCATACATCACCACGACGCGGCTACACACTTGCGCCACCACGCCCAGATCGTGGGTGATGAGCAGGATGGCGGTCTGGGTTTGTTGTTGCAGACTTTTCAGCAGACGCAATATCTGCGCCTGAATCGTCACGTCCAGAGCGGTGGTCGGTTCGTCGGCAATCAGCAGCTTTGGGTTACAGGAGAGCGCAATGGCTATCATCACCCGCTGGCGCATGCCGCCGCTGAACTCATGGGGATACTGATTGTAGCGCCGTTCCGCCTCGGCAATGCCGACCTGCTCCAGCATCGACAGCGCCGCCGCTTTGGCCGCTTTTTTGGTCAGCCCTTTATTACGCATCAGGATCTCAGACATCTGCTTGCCGATGGTGAGCACCGGGTTAAGGGCGGTCATCGGATCCTGGAAAATCATGGCGATCTCATTGCCGCGAATGGCGCGCATCTGCTGCGGCGTTTTTTGCGCCAGATCGGCATTCTGAAACCGAATACTGCCACCGGTGATGCGGCCGTTACTCCCCAGAAGCTGGATAATGGATTTACAGGTCACGCTCTTGCCGCAGCCAGATTCGCCAACAATGCCGATAAGTTCCCCCGGCTGCACCTGAAAGCTCACACCGCGAACTGCATGGACATCTCCCTGTCGGGTATGGAAGGTGGTTTGCAGATTATCGAGTTCGAGCAAGTTACTCATCGCGGTTCGCTCCCGGCTCAAAGGCGGTACGAAATACGTCGCCTAATACGTTAAAGCTGAACACCGTCAGCAGGATCAGAATGCCGGGGAACATCGCCAGCCACGACGCTTCGCCAATGTACGACTGGGCGTTGTTGAGCATACTTCCCCAGGAGGCGGCCGGTGCCTGTACGCCAAGCCCAAGGAAGCTCAGCGTCGACTCCATCAGGATCGCCGAAGCGATATTGAGCGTGGCGGCCACGATAATGGTCGGCAGCACGCCGGGAATGATATGGCGCACGATGATCCGTAGCGGCTGTTCGCCGGAAGCACGGGCATATAGCACATATTCGCGCTCTTTAACCGAAAGCGTTTCGGCACGTACCAGCCGGGACATGTTCATCCACGTCAGCAGGCTGATGATAAAAATGATGTTATCCACGCCTGGCTTGAGGTAAGCGTTCACCACCAGCAGCAGGAAGAAGGCCGGGATCGCCATCAGAATATCGACGATACGCATCATCAGGTTATCGAGCCAGCCGCCAAAATAGCCGCTGATCGTGCCGACAAGGGTGCCAATCAGCGTAGAGAAAACCATCGCCAGAAAACCGACCATCAGCGAGATCTGCCCGCCGTAGAGGGCGCGGGTAAAGTAGTCGCGCCCGTACTCATCGGTACCAAACCAGTGAGTACTGTCCGGCGGCAGGGTACGGGCGTTCAGCGCCATCTGATCCGGGTCGAACGGGCTCAGCCCCGCGCAGAGCGCGGCGACAACAAAGATAAAAAGGACAAATAACGAGAACTGCGCCGGACGGTTGCGGCGCAGCTGGTGACGAACTTGCTGCCAGCGTCTGCTCATCCGGGTTACCTCAGAGTACGAATGCGGGGATCGGCGAAGCGATACAGTAGATCGGCGATCAGGTTGCCCACGATCAACATCATGGAAGAGAGCATGATGATCGCCATGATCAACGGGTAATCCAGCGAGGTGATCGACTGGATCCCCAGCAACCCCATGCCCGGCCAGGAGAAGACGCTTTCCGTCACGTAGGCCCCGACCACCAGCTCCCCAAACGACAGGCCGAACAGGGTAATCACCGGCAGTAGCACGTTTTTCAGCACATGGCGGAACAGAATGCCGGAACGGGTCGCGCCGTACGCGAGCTGGGTCTGCACGTAGTCGGCAGAGAGCTGCGTGATGGTATTGGAGCGAATGTAGCGCACATAGCTTGAGAGATTGTAAAAGGTGAGCGCAATGCACGGCAGCACGCCGTGGCGAACCACATCCAGCCAGTTATCTTCCATGCCGATGGTGCGCATCCCCATGCTGGGAAACCAGTTGAGTTGTACGGCAAACACGGTGATCAGTAGTATGCCGAACCAGAAGATCGGCACCGAGATGCCAATATAGGCAAACAGATTCAGCAGATGATCCAGCCAGCGATGTTTAAACGCCCCGGCAAGCAGCCCGAGAGGAATGGCCAGCACGATGGCCAGCAGCAGCGACGCCCCCATCAATCCCAGGGTGGCCGGAATGCGCTCGGCGATCATCTCCAGCACCGGGCGGTGATAGATAAGCGAGTAACCCAGGTCGCCCTGCGCGACGTTTTTCAGCCACAGCAGGTACTGGGTGACCAGCGGCTTATCCAGCCCCAGGCTTTGACGGATGCGCTCGATATCTTCCGGCGCCATCCGCGGCGTGATATAGGCGGCAACCGGGTCGCCAGGAGCGAGTTTGACCAGCAAAAACGCCACCAGCGAAATAAAGAACAGCATCGGCAGCAGTTGCAGCAACCGACGCGTGAGTAATGTGTTCACGACATGCCCTTAAACGACTTACCTTGACGTAAGGCCCCGGCGAAATGGCCGGGGCAACCGCTTATTTCTGATAGATTTTTGATAAGTCCTGGAACAGATAAACCGGCTTCGGCTCCGCCTCTTTTGTGCCGCCGAAGCGTTTATCCACGGCAACGATCGCATTGGTATAGGCGATCGGGTAATAGGTCATGTCGCTCGCCACGGTCTGCTGGATTTGCTTGTAAATCTCCGCACGTTTTTTGGCATCGGTTTCCACAGCACCTTTATCCCACAGGGCATCAAACTGCGGATTTTTATAGTGCGCGTAGTTGTAGGCCTCGTTACTCATAAACAGTGATTTGTAGCCGTCCGGCTCTGCGCCCATGATGTAGCCACCCAGATTCAGATCCCACGCGGTGTTGTTCATGTCCAGACTGCGCTGCGACATGGCGTTGGAATCCAGCGGCATCAGCTCAACGATCACCCCAATTCCCTTCAGGGCCTGCTGGATGTACAGCGCCTGGCTCTCCTGGGTTTTATTGGTATTCACGTAGGCCAGACGCAGCTTCAGGTTTTCTGGCGCGCCTGAGTCCTTCAGCAACGCTTTGGCTTTTTGCTGATCGAACTTGTACTGCTCTACGTCGGCGGTCTGGTAGAGGGTATCCGGCGTCAGGAACGAGGCGGCGGGTTTCGCATAATCCAGCGAGGTGAAGGCGGTCTGGGTCAGCTCGTCTTTGTTGATAGCGTAAGCGATAGCCTGGCGCAGCGCTTTGCTCTTCATGACCGGCACGTTCTGGTTGAACGTCATATAGGCCAGACGCCCTTCCGGATAGACCACAAAGTCGAATTTACCGGTGTTTTTCAGGCGTGACACATCCTGCGGATCCACCATCTTCATGTTGATCTCGCCATTTTGCAGCGCAAGGTTGGCAGAGTTGCTGTCTTTGGCAAAACGGTAGGTGACGGAATCGAGCTTCGCTTTGCCGTTCCAGTAATCGTCGAAACGCGTCAGGGCATAGTACTGCCCGGCGCGATACTCTTTAAATTTGAACGGCCCGGAACCGACCGGCGTATCGTTTTTGGCGCTCTTTTCAAAATCGCTTTCACCGGCGAAAACATGCTGCGGGATGGGGTAAATTTGTACCAGCGTACCGGTAAATGCCGCACTCACCTGCGGTAGGGTGAACTTAACGGTGCGATCGTCAACCTTGCTCACCACCACGGGTTTGCCGCCGTAAGTAAACATGCTGCGGAAGAAGCTGTGCTGGCTGGGGTCGAGCAGTTTATTGAAGGTGAAGACCACGTCGTCGGCGGTCAGCGGCTGGCCATCCTGCCACTTCAGATTGGGTTTTAAGGTCAGGGTATAGCTCAGGTTATCGGCGGCGGGCGTCAGGCTTTCGGCCAGCCCCCATTCGATTTTCCCCTCGTTGAAGCTATATAGCGGTGCATACAGCGCCTGCATGATAGTTAACGTAGTACGGTCGCTGGCATAGAGCGGATTCACGGCCAGCGGGTCGCCGGAGGTAATGCCGATAATTAACGAACCGCCCGCTTTAGGCGCGTCATTGTTGGCGGCAGGCGCGTTGGCCGCCTCTTTATTTTTTGCCTCATCACAACCCGCCAGACCTAACGCGAGCGAAACCACAACTGCCGAAAACAGAAGCTTACGCATCTCACTAACTCCTTGCCTGATAAAGTGTTTATTACTGCCCGTTTTTATATATGTGCAAGCATCATAGGCAGCTTTACGCCCTTTCGCATTAACAATGAAAATGCGATTTTCGATTAAGCTTATACCGAATTTGATATATATAAGCGCAATGTGGAATAGCGCATAACCTTATGCGCTCGCAACGTTAAAGGGTTCACGAATCTCCTGCTAAACTGCCTCAACACATCATGCAAAAGGCAGGTCAACATGTCAGACAACAACTATCAGCCACCGAAAGTGTGGGAGTGGAAGCAGAACACCGGCGGCGCGTTTGCCAATATCAACCGCCCTATTTCCGGCGCAACGCATGAAAAAGCGCTGCCCGTCGGCGCGCATCCGTTGCAGCTCTATTCGCTGGGTACGCCGAACGGCCAGAAGGTGACCATTCTGCTCGAAGAGCTGCTGGCTCTGGGCGTAACCGACGCCGAGTACGATGCCTGGCTGATTCGCATTGGTGAGGGCGATCAGTTCTCTAGCGGGTTTGTCGAAGTGAACCCTAACTCCAAGATCCCGGCGCTGCGCGACCACTCCACCACCCCGCCGACCCGGGTGTTTGAATCTGGCAATATCCTGCTCTATCTGGCCGAGAAGTATGGTCATTTTCTGCCGAAAGACCCGGCAGGCCGTACCGAAACGCTGAACTGGCTTTTCTGGCTGCAGGGGGCTGCCCCCTTCCTTGGCGGCGGTTTCGGCCACTTCTATAACTACGCCCCCGTGAAGATCGAATACGCGATCGATCGCTTTACCATGGAAGCGAAACGTCTGTTCGACGTGCTGGATAAACAGCTGGCGCGCGGCCGCTACGTGGCAGGCGATGAGTATACGATTGCCGATATCGCCGTCTGGCCATGGTTTGGCTGCGTGGCGCTGGGCAGCGTGTACAACGCCGCCGAGTTCCTGGATGCAGAGAAGTACACAAACGTGCAGCGCTGGGCGAAAGAGGTGGCCAACCGCCCAGCCGTCAAACGGGGCCGTATTGTGAACCGTACCTACGGCGAGCTGAACGAACAGCTGCATGAACGCCACGCCGCCAGCGATTTTGACACCAACACAGAAGATAAGCGCCAGGCATAAGCGCAGGCCGGGTGGTTCGCCGCCCGGCTATGCCTCAAATCCCGCTTCGCGTAAGATCCCCTTCGCAACCTCTGACTGTAAAAACATGCCCAGCCGCTGCCCTGCAGGGGTTATCACCGCACAGCCATACTCCGCGCAGGGGTTGTAAGGCGCCGGGAGAGGAATCACGGTTAAGCCGGGGATCGTGCGCAGCCTGGAGGCATAGCTGGCATAGCCGATAAACAGCTCAGCCTGGCCGCTGTGGATAATCCACTCCGCCGCCAGCTTGCCCGCAGGAATCGGCGCAGAGTGTCGCCCACCGACCAGCGCCCTCGCCCGGGCTCTTACCCCCTCGCCGCTATCGCCCATGCGATCAAATAACGTCTGCGCATAATCTCCGCAAGGGTCTTCCCCCGCCGTCGAGGTGGCGAGGCGTAAATCGGCGCGGGTCAGCAGCGATAGCCAGTTATCCCCCTGCTGCAGCACATCACTGCGCACGGTCAGGCAGAGTGAATTGCGGGCGAAGGGGATGACGGCGAGCGGATTAAGCGCCCGGGGATGGGCAAGGTTTGCCGAGGCGAAAAGGTCGCACGCTTCACCCGCCGCAATACGCTCCTGCAGCAGCCCCGCCGGGCCAAAAGCGGTCTCTACGGGCTCCGGGAAGTGGCGCAGTAACGAGGGCCAGACCCCGCGCAAACTGCCTGCCGCCAGGACGCGCATTAATCGATGCCCTGGTAGTCAGTGCGGTAAAAACGGTGATACCAGGCGTTAGCCTCTTTACGCATATCCACGTCTTTGAACTTCCCGGGATAGAGTTTTTTCGCCATCCACAACTCGCCCAGCCCCATCGCTTCCGGCATCGGGTAACCCCAGGCTTTCGCGTAATCGGGCATCAGGTAGACGCGCTGATTTTTCACCGCATCAATGGTTTGCCATTGCGCAGAGGTTTTAATCTCATTGACCACGGAGGGGTAGCGATCCTGCACGAAAATTACCTGCGGGTTCCAGGCGATAACCTGCTCCATCGCCACGGTTTTAAAGCCCTTGATGGTGGCGGCGGCCACATTCAGCGCCCCCGCATGCGCCATCATTAAACCGGTATATTTTCCGGAGCCGTAGGTGGTTAACGCCGGGTTCGCCATATAGGCACGCACGCGCTCTGCGGCCGGGATCGCCTGCAGGCGATCGCGCACCTTTTTGCGTCCCGCGTCCGTTGCCGCAATCAGCGCCTTCGCTTCTGCCGGCTTATTCACGATCTCGCCAATCAGGGTGATCCCTTCCCGCAGCCCCAAATCGTAGGCTTTCTCTTCATCGGCTTGGGTGGGGTTCAGTTTGTCTTGTTCTCCGGGGGCGTCGTGGCGTAGCGAAATCGCCACCACCGGGATCCCAAGGCTAGCGATCTTGTCGATCATCTCCCGCGGCGCATAGTTTGTGACAAACACCACCTGCGGTTTTAGCGCAACCAGCTTTTCCGGATCCACATGGGTGAGATCGCCGAGCATGGGTTTCTGGTTCAGCTCGGGCGCAAGGCGGGCATAGCCATCGCCGAGTTGTTGCTTCCAGTTCGCCATCACCCCAACGATTTTATCGCTGGCGTTCATTTGCACCAGCAAGTTCAGCGTCTGGTGCTGCAGTACCACCACGCGATTCACCTCATCCGGGATCGTCACCTGACGACCAATCTGGTCGGTAATCTGGCGCGACGCCTGAGAAGAGAGCGGAGAAATGGCCAGAAAAAGAAAAGGTAATACCTGCCAAAAACGCTGTTTCATCGTAGCCTCACATTCGTTATGTAATTTATTATATAACGATTGCGCGCCGCGTGTCCCGGCCCCTTTAGAGGTAGAGCGGGCAGGCGTGCCTTAACGCAAATCCCTCTCTTTTTTCAACGGCATGTTTACAACCATCCGGTAATCGCGCAAGAATCATTCTTATTTACCGATGAGCCTTTTCATGTCAGAGCAGGCGTTAAGACAACAGATTCAGAATCTCAAAAAGCACAATGCCCGGCTCGTCAGGCTAGCACGTGACGCCCGCAGTAAGCTGAGCGCTGCGCTGGACGGGACGGGTCTCTGTCTCTGGCAGCTGGATATTCCCAGCGGCAAGCTGATTATCTATAACCGCCGATGGGGTTCGATGCTGGGCTATCAGCCGAAAGAGCTTAGCGCCCAGTTTGAGGTCTGGCGGGAGCACCTCCATCCCGATGACAAGCAAGACGTGCTGGACGCGTTTTACGATCATCTGAACGGTAAGACCCCCTTCTATGAAGCGCTGCACCGTATGCAGCACAGAAACGGTACCATCACCTGGGTGCTTGACCGGGGCCGCGTGACCGAATGGGATGAAAACGGCGCGCCGCTGAAGGTGACCGGCACCCATATTGATATGACCAAAGAGAAGCAGTACGAAGAGCAGTTGGCGCAGCTGGCTAACCACGACCCGCTCACCGGGCTGGCTAACCGTCATGCGCTGCTGCAACACTTTGAACAGCTTAAAGCCCACGGTCCGCTGTGCGTGGCCTTTATTGATCTTGATGATTTCAAAGACGTTAACGACGCCTTCGGACACCGCAGCGGTGACGAACTGCTGATCCAGCTTAGCCAGCGTTTACGGGAAAGCTGCCCACCAGACAGCATCGTCGGGCGTCTCGGTGGCGACGAATTTGTGCTTTTACTCCCCCTTGCACTCTCCAGCCTGCAGGTGACGCGCATTGCTCAGCAGTGTCTGCACGCCGCCCTCACCCCCTTTGAGCTGGACAATGGCCAGGCGCGGGTGGGCGCGTCGGTGGGCATTGATGAGGTGCAGGAGGAGGATGACTTTGTGAATGCCCTCAAGCGCGCCGATCGGTCGATGTATCAGATCAAACATACCGGTAAAAACGGCGTCGCCCTCGGGCAGACGCCCCTCTCTCTCCCCCGTCTGGAAACCGGAACATGAAAAACAGCCGTCAGCAGGCCATTATTCAGCGGCTGGCGACGTGCGACTGGCTGACGACGGACGCGCTGGCCGACGCGCTGGCGGTGAGTAAAGAGACGATACGCCGGGATCTGAAAGCGCTGCAGGAGCAGGGGAAGATTGTGCGCCATCACGGGCGGGCGCGGGCGATCCACCCGGACAGGCAAGACGGCGGTGAGCCCTTTGGCGCGCGGCTGAAAAGCCATTACGCCGACAAAGCCGATATTGCTCGCCTCGCGCTGGACTGGGTGAGCGAAGGGATGACACTGGCGCTGGATGCCAGTTCGACCTGCTTTCATCTGGCAAAACAGCTCCCCGATATCGCCCTGACGGTGTTTACCAATAGCCTGCCGATTTGCCAGGAGATGGCCAGACGCGAACGCGTTACGCTAATTTGCTCCGGCGGTACCCTTGAGCGTAAATACCGCTGCTATGTGAACCCCATGCTGGTCACCCAGTTGAAATCGCTGGAGATCGATCTGTTTATCTTTTCCTGCGAGGGGGTAGATGAGCAGGGCATTATGTGGGATCCCTCGCCCGATAATGCCCGTTTTAAAACCCAGCTACTTAGCCGCGCCAGCCAGTCCTTGCTGTTGATCGACAAGAGTAAGTTCCGACGTTCCAGCGAAGTGAAAATTGGCCACCTGTCACAGGTCACCCAACTTATCTCCGACGCGGAGCTCGTCAGGCGATAGCGCCGCGTCAGGCCGAATGCTGGCCGCGCGAGGCGGCCATTTTCAGATCCTTAGAAATTGGTCCAGTCTTCTGCGGCTGACGCCGCGGCGGGTTTCAGGCGAACCGGGGCGCTTGGCGGCGCGGCGACAGGCTCCTGAGCTGAGAGACGGAACTTCTGCACCGACCGCTGTAGCTCTTCGGTCTGGCGCTCAAGCGCAGAGGCGGCGGCGGAAACTTGCTCCACCAGCGACGCATTCTGCTGAGTCACGCCATCCATCTGGGTGATGGCGACGCCCACCTGCGAAATGCCCTTGCTCTGCTCTTCCGAGGCGGCGGCAATCTGCTTCATGATGGTGGTCACTTCGGTTACCGCCCGCAGCACCGCTTCCATGGTGGTGCCCGTGTCGTTAACCAGCTGCGAACCCTGCTCCACCCGGGAGACAGAATCAGCGATCAGCCCTTCGATCTCTTTCGCCGCATTGGCGCTGCGGCTGGCCAGATTACGGACTTCGCCCGCCACCACCGCAAAACCACGCCCCTGCTCGCCCGCACGCGCCGCTTCCACCGCAGCGTTCAGCGCCAGAATGTTGGTCTGGAAGGCGATGCTGTTGATCACATTGGTGATCTCAGCGATTTTCTTCGAGCTGTCCGAGATGCCGGTCATGGTGCTGATCACATCTTCAACCAGCGCACCGCCCCGGCTGGCGGTAGTCGAGGCCACATCCGCAAGCTGGCTGGCCTGACGGGCATTATCTGCGTTCAATTTCACCGTGGCCGTCAGCTGCTCCATGCTGGCGGCGGTCTCTTCCAGCGCGGCCGCCTGCTCTTCGGTACGTGATGAGAGGTCGTTATTGCCGCTGGAGATCTCCGTCGCCCCGCGCCAGATGTTATCGCTGCCCGAGCGGATAGTGCTGACCGCTTCGCGCAGGCTATCCTGCATGGCGCTCAGCAGCGGCACCAGCTGACCAACACAGTTACGGCCAAAGGGGGTAATAGGCTGACTGAGGTCGCCCTGCGCAATCTGGCGGAAATGTTCGCGAATACGATCCAGCGGTTTCACCAGCATGGCGACCAGATAGCGATCGGTAAACAGCAGGATCAACAGGCCAATGATGGTCGCCACGATAATCACCGTGCGGGTGATGCTGGTGAAGTTGTCTACCATCACGCGGGTCGTATCCAGCAGGCGATCGGCGGCTTTATTGAAGTTTTCAGCGCTGGCGCCAAACGCGCGACTGAGCGGCGGCGTGACGTTATTGGCCTGCTGACGGTAACCGTCCACGTTGCCCTGCTGTGCGAACTGCATCTGAGGGATGACGCCGTTTTCCAGTAACGCCTGCCAGCTGGCAATGACCTGGGCTGAGACCTGCGCATCCATCGGCCCCGGAGACATGGCTTTCATCTCCGCCAGTTTTTTGCTCATGTTATCCAGCGCCTGCTGTACAGGCGCGAGATCTGGCGAGCCTCCTGCCGCTTTAACATCCATAGCGCGGGTCAGGCGGGTCACGAAACGAAAATACTGATCGTTGCCCTGGCTCAGGACCGTCATCTGTTTGACCAGTTGGCGGTCGATTTCATTACCGTCCGACATTTTAGAAAGGGACCAGGTGCTATACAGCCCGACGCCTGCCCACATTAAACAAAAGATCCCAAGAATCGTCAGCAGAACGAAACGGATCGTGAAATTACGAAGCATTTGCATTTTTTTTCCTTACCGTGAGGAAGATATCGCCCGAAAGCGACTCCTGATCCCGTTATCGGCAGAAAAAAGGAAGTTATACCTTTTCGCGAGTAATTTTATAAAACTTTTCATTCACCTTTAATTAGCGGAGAAACGATAATCATGCTGGGGAAATATCCCTGGAAATAACGTGTTTTTACATGTCATAGAATTAACAAATGTAAGTCATCCTCGCCATTCATTACCCGCATAATCCGAAAGGATTAGGGTGTTGAGAAGCGTTGCCAATGAATCGCCCGCCTTCAGCCTAAAAGCCCCGCTTTTTGTACGTTAATAAATCCATCACATTCACCTTAAGAATATATTTATTTTGATTAATCAGGTTTAATTAAGTTAATTGCCATATTTTTAGCGCGGTCAATTTTTAAATTTCATTACATCCTTTACCCGTCAGACGTTTCTGAATTACGCAATTTTAAATTAAAAAGAGTCCACTTTTTTCTGGACTCAAAGAGGATTTGAAATGCGTCATTCCGTAAAACGGACAGTATTGTCACAATGTGTATTACTGGCTTTAACATCTTTCGCCGCGCAGGCCTAGGCGGGCACCGCCATCCCTTGTCAAAATGGTGATACGACCCAAACCTGCGGCCTCTCCCATTACGATGACGGCAATTATTATCAGGATAAGGGCGCGACTAACGCCGTTATGGCCGATAAAACCGCAACCGATATCTATATGGATGGTCACCGCTCGCCAACCGATAGCCAAACCTTAACCGTCTCTGGCACGGATATGACAGGCTATTATATTCAGGGCAGTACCGGCGGTACCGCCAATATTAATGTCACCAATAACGCTAAGGTGGATATGGTCGAAGTCGGATCGGCTAAGGATACTACCAATACTACGGTCAATATCGATCATGCCACCCTGAACGGTGAAAACAGCGCGATCGAATACGGCGGGAAAAATAAAAGCTATATGATGGGCGCCGCCATCTATGTTGACCCTCTTGATAAGGGGGCCCACAACGTGAATGTCAGCAATGGCAGTGTCCTGCACGGCAGTATTATCAGCGCGGGGGCGGGCACGCAAAATATTGCTATCAGTAATAGCACCATGGACAACGCCGGCATTTATACCGGCAGTGCCACTTCGGATGTCACCGTCTCGCTGACCAACGCCACTCTCGACGCCAGCAACAGCCAGGTGGCGAAGAAGATGAAAACACTCGTGGACACACTGAGTAAGACCGAACCGTTCAGCGATATCAACCTGGATGCCTTTAGCGATGTGGCGATTGCGATGTATGGCACTACCCACGAAAGTTTAACCCTGAATAACAGTACCGTGACCGGGGATGTGGGCATCATCAATGATAAAGGTCAGGTCGATCTCTCAGTCACGAATAACAGCGTGGTGAATGGCAATGTCACCCTCAACGGCAACGCCACCGACACCATACTGGTAGATAACAGCACCATTAATGGTGATGTGAATACCAGCCAGAATAGCGGCAATACCACGGTTACCCTGCAAAATAACGCCAACGTCAATGGCGATATCACCACCGGCACCGGCAACGATACCGTCGTGCTGGTCAATAACTCCCACGTCAGCGGCAACGTGTCAGGCGGCGACGGCACCGATACCCTATCCATGGATGCGGGCAGCTCTATATCCGGGCAGATTAATCAGTTCGAAACCATCAACACCACCAGCGCGAACAGCATTACTATCGATACTATTAACGATGCCACGAGCTGGAATCTACAAAATGGCTCACGTCTTGTCTCCGCTACCACGGGCAGTAATGCCGTTGTGAATATGAGTACCGATAGCTTTGTCGATTTCGGCCAGATTACCGGCAGCGACAACGCGGTCGTGGTGAATAACATCACCCCCTCGGCGCTGAATCAGCAAAACCTGGTGATCGGCACCTTTACGACAAACACAGAGGGTGCGCCACAAGATTACGCAGCCGCCCGTTTTACCAATGGTGAGCAGCAGGTTGAGAACCGGAGTGGAGCCTATAACTACGATAACAGCCTGGACATTGTCGCCGCCAATGGGGATGTCACCCCGCAAACGCTGCTCGCCGCAGACAACAGCCAGAGCTGGAATATCGTCTTTAACAGTGAGCGAGGCTCTCTGGCGAGCGATGTTCAGGGGCTGATCGCCGGGCTGGATGCCGCCGAACAGGCGGGCCACCAGGTCACCGACGACATCACCAGTCACCTGGATCGTCTGCATCTTGCTGCCCTGACCGGGACGCAGCAGGAGGGGGCGCAGGTATGGGGAGATTTCCTCTATCAGAACGGCACCTTCAGCAACGATGTGGATTACACCAGCATCACCCAGGGCGCGCAGGGCGGCGTTGACTGGACGCACGCGCTCGCCAACGGTGACAGCGTGACCGGCGGTGTCGCCCTGGCCTGGACCCGCAGTCGCGTGGATGATACCCAGAGCGGCCCGGATAGCTTCAAAGATACCGTCTACGGTAACTATTACAGCCTTTATGGCGGCTGGGAGCAGGCAATGAATGGCCGTGACTGGGGCCTGTTCGCGGACGGTAGCTTCAGCTATGGCGATATGCGCTACACCCTCTCCGCCAACAACGTGACCGGCAACACCAGCGGCATGACCGAAGCTCTGCACGGTTCCACCGACGGCAACCTGTATATGGCGCAGGCGCGTGCTGGGGTGAACGTGCTCCTGCCAGGGGAGACGCTGCTACAGCCGTACGCCATTCTTGGCTGGGATCAGACCAAAGCCAACGGCTTCTCTGACAAGGAGGTGACCTTCGCCGACAGCCAGGTCTCCTCCTGGAACGGCGGCGCAGGGCTGCGTCTCTCCACCACCCTCACCGATCTCAATAAGAACGTGCAGATCACCCCCTGGGTGGATGCCCGCTTCCAGAAAGAGTTCAGCGATGATACGGATATCCAGGCGGCGGATTATCACAATACTCAGGGTCATAACAATACGATGGGCATGTTCGGTGCGGGGATCAACGCCACTGTTGCCCATAACTTCTCGGTCAATACGGGCATTTACTATGGCACCGGCGATGTGGATAACGACGCCAGCGTGCAGGCCGGTTTAAGCTATAGCTTCTGATAACGTTATGCCCGGTGCCCTTGCGCGCACCGGGCGCTTTGCGCTTAGCTCAGATACTTTTCAAACCATCCTAACGTGCGCTTCCACGCCAGCTCCGCTGCCGCTTCGTCGTAACGTGGCGTCGAGTCGTTATGAAAGCCATGATTCACGCCGGGGTAGATATAGGCCTCGTAAACCTTATTATTTGCTTTCAGCGCCGCCTCCCAGGCGGGCCAGCCTTCATTAATGTTTTTATCCAGTTCGGCAAAGTGCAGAAGCAACGGTGCCTTGACCTTCGCGGCATCTGCCGCCGGGGGCTGACGACCATAGAACGGGACGGCGCAGGCGAGCTCAGGCCAGGCGACCGCCGCCGCGTTAGAGACTCCGCCGCCATAGCAAAATCCGGTTATCCCCACCTTGCCGGTGGCCTCCGGATGCTGCTGCATAAACGCAATAGCGGCAAAGAAATCGTTCATCAGTTTGGTGGGATCGACCTTCTGCTGTAACACCTTCCCCTCTTCGTCGTTACCCGGATAGCCGCCGACTGAACTCAGGCCATCAGGCGCCAGGGCGATATACCCCGCCTTTGCGACCCGACGCGCAACGTCTTCGATATAGGGATTCAGGCCACGGTTCTCATGCACCACCACCACCGCCGGGACCTTGCCGGCGGCTTTGGCCGGTTTGACCAGATAGCCCCGCACTTCACCGTGCCCCTCGGGCGAAGGATAGGTGATGTACTCCGGCACAATATCGGGATCGGTAAACTTAACCTGCTCCGCCAGGGCATAGTTGGGCTTGAGCATGTTAAACAGCGCCAGCGCCGTCACGCCGCCAACAGCATACTTTGCCGCCAGGTTGAGGAATTCACGTTTGCTGATTTTGCCATGGGCGTAATAGTCATAGCTGTCGAGCAACTCTTGCGGAAAATCTTTGGCGGTGAGACGTGTCATAGCATATCTCCATGAATTGTGGGCTCTGTAAGGATAGAATGAAAACGCTGTTTCGAAAATTTATCGATAATAAAGGAGACATCATGCCCTGGAACGCCTCCCCCGAACGTTACGAAACCATGCAGTACCGCCGCTGTGGTAACAGCGGCCTGCGTCTGCCCGCACTGTCGCTGGGCTTATGGCACAGCTTCGGTCACGTTCATCCCCTCGAATCCCAGCGCGCCCTGCTGCGTAAAGCCTTCGACTGTGGGATCACCCACTTCGATCTCGCCAATAACTACGGCCCACCGCCGGGCAGCGCCGAGGAGAACTTTGGCCGTCTGCTGCGTCAGGATTTCGCCGCCTACCGCGACGAGCTGATTATCTCCACCAAAGCGGGATATGACATGTGGCCCGGCCCCTATGGCTCAGGCGGCTCGCGCAAGTATCTGCTCGCCAGTCTCGACCAGAGCCTGAGCCGGATGGGTCTGGATTACGTGGATATTTTTTACTCCCACCGGGTAGATGAGGCGACGCCCATGGAGGAGACCGCCTCTGCGCTGGCCCTGGCGGTGCAGAGCGGAAAAGCGCTCTATGTGGGTATCTCGTCCTACTCGCCCGAGCGGACGCAGAAGATGGCTGACTTACTGCGCGAGTGGAAAATTCCGCTCCTGATTCATCAGCCCTCTTACAACTTGCTGAACCGCTGGGTCGATAAAAGTGGATTACTGGATACGCTCAAGGCCAACGGCACGGGTTGTATCGCCTTTACCCCGCTAGCGCAGGGTCTGCTGACCGGCAAATACCTGAATGGCATTCCTGAAGGGTCGCGCATGCAGCGTGAAGGCAAAAAAGTGCGTGGACTGACGGAGAATATGCTGACCGAAGCGAACCTCGCCAGCCTGCGGTTATTGAATGAGATGGCGGAACAGCGCGGCCAGACCATGGCGCAGATGGCGCTGAGCTGGCTGTTAAAAGATGAGCGCGTTACATCAGTGCTTATCGGCGCCAGCCGACCAGAACAGCTGGAAGAGAATGTGAAGTCGCTGGATAACCTGCACTTTACCGCAGACGAGCTGGCGAGGATTGATCGTCATGTGGCGGATGGGGAGTTGAACTTGTGGCAGGCGTCGTCAGATAAATAGAGGTAAAGGGACAGCCCTGCGCTACAACAGGGCTGTCCGGGTTTGGCTTACTTGCTGCGATTCAGCTTATCCAGATACCCCATCACAAACGCCGATAACACGAACGTCAGGTGGATAATCACATACCACATCAGTTTGTTATCCGGGATATTTTTGGCGTCCATAAACACCCGCAGCAGATGAATCGATGAGATTGCAACAATCGACGCCGCCACTTTGTTCTTCAGCGAAGACGCATCCATCTTGCCCAGCCAGTTGAGCTTCTCTTTATCGGCAGAGATATCCAGCTGAGAGACGAAGTTCTCGTAGCCAGAGAACATCACCATCACCAGCAGACCGCCCACCAGGGTCATGTCCACCAGCGATAACAGAACAAGGATCAGATCGGATTCGGCGACGCTGAAAATATGGGGCAGGACGTGAAAGATTTCCTGAAAGAATTTAATACCGAGGGCAATTAACGCCAGCGAAAGGCCAAAATAGACCGGGGCTAATAACCAGCGGGAAGCATACATTGCGTTTTCGAAAAAGCGTTCCATAGGATCCTGTCCGCGAAAAAAAACCAGCGTGCAGTATATCGCAAGGAGGCAATTCGTATGCAACAACTAAACGATAAAGACCTTACACATGCTCAGGCTTAACCATCGGGCGCTGGTATTCCGGCCACACCAGCACCACCAGTGCCGGATAAGCCTCCATGCTAAATTCGCGGAAACACTGGCGCAGGTTCAGCACATCGAGATCGGAGTGGGAGACCTTTTCTCCGTTCAGGCAGCGCTTTTTGATATTATCGTAATATTTGTAGACCGCCGAGTTGAGATCGCTACAACGGCGTTGAGCGTCAAACAAGCCGGGAATACTATTTAATTCCGCCATGTTCATTCGTTTAATTGTGGCATGGAGAAAATCAATATATTCATGATTAACCCGCCAATACCACACCGGGGTAATGGCATTCATTAACAGCGAAAAATGGTCCTCCCCCTCCTCTTTGGACAGAGGCGGCGGCGGCGGCGAGGCCTGCCCGACTGCATCATCGCTGCTTTTATTGAAATCGCGCATCAATACAAGAACAACCGCAGTAAGCAATAACAATGTAATGACAGTATAAAAAATGCTGTTCATGAGAGGCTCCATTTTTTTTGATTTTAAATTTGCCTCATGTTATTGTCAACGAATCTCACGCTTCGAACAACCTCACCCCGTTGAATTTAAAGGACATATAAATGCTGCCTGAGAATCTGGTTCCGTCCAGGTTTCACATTTCTTCAGTGGAGCCGAAACAGGCGGAAGCAGAAACTGACGCTAATTTAACTAAGGGGAAAAGAACGCTCGCTGATTATGCGCCAGATATATTAATTGGCGTAACCCGCAATGGTCAGTCACGCAATATGTTGCTGGAAGAGCATGACCGTCATATTAAAGACCGTTTATTTCGCGTTTTTAAAATCGAGACCTTTGCCCGCCTGCTAAACGACCTGCAAGCTGAAGGGGAAATTGACGCGCAGGAACTAAGTCAAATATTGGCGGAAAAGACCGAAGAAATAAATGAAGCGGGTAATGAAATTTGGCTTAATTTAATTACCTGCGAAAAGGAAACGCCCCTTTTTTATCAACTTGAGGACGAATAAAATGAAAGAAGTTGATAATAACAATGTATATTTGACTTTAGATGATAAAAATAGCGACGAGTTTATCTTAAAGCAGAATCTCGACACGCTTAAAATGATCAAAAATGAAGAGATGGCGCGCATCGCCAAAGAACTGGTATCGATTCCGGCCGCGCTGGTTCGTCTGAAGTGGCATAATCGTCGGGAAATTTATCCCCTGCAGGTCAAAGAAGAGATCTACGGCGCCACTCTCAGCGCCATAATTGAACGCCAGCCCGCGCTGAAAGATAAAATTATGGCCCGACTGGAGAGCAACTATCAGTATCTGCTGGCCCGCGAAACGGCCACCCTGCGCATTACGCGTAAACTTGCTGATGGGGGCTATCGCGCCTCTTGCGTCACTACCGTCGCGCTCGACGAGGAGTATCTGGCAAAGCATCAGCAAAACGACCCTGTCTGACCACCTTTTCTGCGTCACCCACTCGCCCGACTAACGTCTACCGCTTCGCTTCCCGTTGTAAAAAAACTTAAGGATTATCCTGAATATTTCTCAGAGTGCAGTTGATTCTCCTAAGCTTAGATTCTCTCTACGCAAACAAGGAGCGCAGTTATGGCTAAGAATCAAACCGAACTTCAGGACCCAACCACCCAGTACTACACCGGCGAGTATCCGCAGCAGAAGCAGCCTGCGCCGGGCGTTCAGTCGAAAATGGATCCGGTACCCGATTGCGGTGAGCAGAGCTATAAAGGCAGCGGCCGACTTCAGAATCGTAAGGCACTGGTGACAGGGGGCGACTCCGGCATCGGGCGTGCTGCCGCCATTGCTTACGCGCGTGAAGGGGCGGATGTGGCGATTAACTATCTGCCTGCCGAAGAAGAGGATGCGCAGCAAGTTAAGCAGCTGATTGAAGAGGCTGGCCGCAAAGCGGTGCTGTTACCCGGCGATTTGAGCGATGAGAGCTTTGCCCGCTCGCTAGTGCATAAAGCGCATGAGGCGCTGGGCGGACTGGACGTGCTGGCGCTGGTCGCGGGGAAACAGACGGCGGTCGAGGACATTGCCGACCTGACTACCCAACAATTTAAAGAGACCTACGCGGTGAACGTGCTGGCCCTCTTTTACATCACGCAGGAGGCGCTGCCGCTGTTGCCAGCCGGTGCGAGCATCATTACTACCTCCTCTATCCAGGCTTATCAGCCAAGTCCACACCTGTTGGATTACGCCTCTACCAAGGCGGCGATCCTTAACTACAGCCGCGGGCTGGCGAAGCAGGTGGCTGAGAAAGGGATTCGCGTGAACGTGGTGGCACCGGGTCCAATCTGGACAGCGCTGCAGATTTGTGGCGGCCAGCCGCAGGAGAAAATCCCGCAGTTTGGTCAGCAAACGCCGATGAAACGTGCCGGTCAGCCGGCAGAGCTGGCGCCGGTATATGTTTATCTGGCAAGTCAGGAATCTAGCTATGTTACCGCAGAAGTGCATGGGGTATGCGGCGGGGAACATCTGGCATAACCCCTCTGCGGGCTGATGCCCTCACCCCGGCCCTCTCCCACAGGGAGAGGGAGCTGATACGCAAAAAGGCAACTGACGTTGCCTTTTTGTTATGGCTTCTGTGCGGGCTGATGCCCTCACCCCAGCCCTCTCCCACAGGGAGAGGGAGCTGATATGCAAAAAGGCAACTGACGTTGCCTTTTGTTTTGGGTTCTGTGCGGACTGATGCCCTCACCCCAGCCCTCTCCCACGGGGAGAGGAAGCTGATAAGTAAAAAGGCAACTGACGTTGCCTTTTTACTTTTATTTCGCTGCCGTTTTCTCTTCGCCGACCAGACCAATCTTCAGATAACCCGCCTGGTGCAGCGTGTCCATTACCTTCATCATGGTTTCATAGTCGACGGTTTTATCGGCGCGGAAGAAGACCGTCGTGTCTTTCTTGCCCTGCGTCAGCGCGTCGAGCGCCGGGATCACAGACGCATCGGTCACCGGGTCATTGCCCAGGAACATCGATTTATCTGCCTTAACGGACAGGTAGATCGGTTTTTCCGGACGCGGCTGCGGCTGGCTGGAGGAGGCCGGCAGATTCACCTTCACGTCTACCGTCGCCAGCGGCGCAGCAACCATGAAGATAATAAGCAGAACCAGCATAACGTCGATGAACGGCGTTACGTTGATTTCATGCATTTCACCGTTATCGTCCAGATTTTCATTAAGACGCATCGCCATACAATCAACCTACACGCAGTTTCGACGAGGAATGTACCGGCTTAACATTGCTGGCGTTGAGGTCCAGGTCACGGCTTTGCAGCAGCAGAACCTGTGCGGCGACATCGCCCAGCGTGGCTTTGTAGCTGCCAATCATGCGGGCAAAGACGTTATAGATAACCACGGCCGGGATTGCCGCAACCAGACCGATAGCCGTAGCCAGCAGCGCTTCTGCGATACCCGGTGCTACCACCGCCAGGTTAGTGGTCTGGGTTTGAGCGATACCGATAAAGCTGTTCATGATGCCCCAGACGGTACCGAACAGACCTACGAACGGCGAAATCGCCCCGATGGTCGCCAGATAGCCGTTACCGCGTCCCATATGACGGCCCACGGCAGCAACGCGACGTTCCAGGCGGAAACCTGTACGCTCTTTAATACCTTCGTTATCTTCACTGCCTGCAGAGAGTTCCAGCTCGTTCTGAGCTTCATTAACCAGAAGGCTGGTCAGGCTTTTCGCGTGGAAGGCGGAGGTCATATCGCTGGCCTGGTCCAGAGAGCGGGCTTCAGCCAGCTGCTGCTGTTCGCGCTTAAGGCGACGCTTCTGGCTGATGAGCTCCACGCTCTTGCTGAAGAAGATGGCCCAGGTGACAACGGACGCCAGAATCAGGCCGATCATCACAATCTTAACCACGATGTCAGCATGATGGTACATGCCCCAGACGGAGAGGTCCGTCTGCATCAAATTATTACCCACTCTGTATCTCCAGGACGCAAATCACAAATTCTGAGCATAATAATATCAAAATATCTCCGAATTGATAGTAGTTCTCATTAGTATTTGCATACTGCATGAATTTGCCCGTTTTTTCCTTGCGCTTACGCAGGGAAAACTTTCATCGCCCTATTTTAAAAAATTATCTGTTTATTCTTCCAGCAAGAAGGCACACACTTTTACTTTCATGATAGTCTGGACGTCCAGACGTATAAAACAGGTTGCGCGAACATGACAGAGAAGCATCTTGATACCGCCCTCGTTCAGGCGGGACGCAGTAAAAAATATACCCTCGGCTCCGTTAACAGCGTCATTCAGCGCGCCTCCTCTTTAGTCTTCGATACCGTCGAGGCCAAAAAACAGGCCACCCGTAACCGTGCCAACGGTGAGCTGTTTTATGGACGCCGCGGCACCCTGACCCACTTCTCATTGCAGGAAGCCATGTGCGAACTGGAAGGCGGCGCAGGTTGTGCCCTCTTCCCCTGCGGCGCGGCGGCCGTGGCCAACACGATACTGGCGTTTGTCGAACAGGGTGATCACATCCTGATGACCAATACCGCCTACGAGCCGAGTCAGGACTTCTGTACCAAAATTCTGAGCAAGCTGGGAGTGACTACCGACTGGTTTGATCCCTCCATCGGGGCGGGGATTGCGGAACGTATTCAACCGAATACGCGCATCGTATTCCTGGAATCGCCGGGATCCATCACCATGGAAGTACATGATGTTCCCGCCATCGTGAAGGCGGTGCGCAGTAAAGCGCCTGATGCCATTATCATGATTGATAACACCTGGGCGGCGGGAGTGCTGTTTAAGGCCCTGGACTTCGGTATCGATATCTCTATCCAGGCCGCCACGAAATACCTGATTGGACATTCCGACGGCATGATTGGCACGGCAGTCGCCAATGAACGCTGCTGGGCACAGTTGCGCGAAAATGCCTATCTGATGGGGCAGATGGTCGATGCCGATACCGCCTATATGACCAGCCGTGGCCTGCGTACGCTTGCGGTGCGCCTGCGTCAGCACCATGAAAGTAGCCTGTTGGTGGCACAGTGGCTGGCGCGACATCCGCAAGTTGAGCGGGTCAACCATCCGGCACTGCCGGGCAGCGTGGGCCATGAGTTTTGGCAACGTGACTTTACGGGCAGTAGCGGCCTCTTCTCCTTTATATTGAAAAAACGGCTGACTGACGACGAGCTGGCTAACTACCTGGATAACTTTACGCTGTTCAGCATGGCCTACTCCTGGGGCGGCTTTGAATCATTGATCCTGCCAAACCAGCCAGAGCAGATCCAGGCACTGCGGCCCGGCGGCGATGTCGACTTTACCGGCACCCTGATCCGTCTGCACATTGGGCTGGAAAGCGTGGACGATTTAATTGCCGATTTAGCAGCAGGATTCGAGCGCATCGTGTAGAGTGCGGGCTGTAAACGACTCCTGGACCTCTTTTTGCACACCACCAGCAGAAATGTCTGTATTTGTTGCGCCCGGGATCAACCCCCGCGCGCGAAAATGGGAGTACAATAGACCGATACATGCTGTTCCACAGGAAAGTCCATGGCTGTCATCCAGGAAATTATTGCCGCGCTCTGGCAACACGATTTTGCAGCGCTGGCAGACCCGCATATCGTCGGGATTGTCTATTTTGTTATGTTCGCAACGCTGTTTCTCGAAAATGGATTGCTGCCAGCCTCGTTTTTACCCGGTGACAGCCTGCTGCTTCTGGCAGGCGCGCTAATTGGCAAAGGCGTTATGGACTTCGCCCCCACGATGGTGATTTTGACCTCCGCCGCCAGCCTCGGCTGTTGGCTGAGCTATCTGCAAGGTCGCTGGCTGGGCAATACACGGGTTGTGAAGAGTTGGCTGGCGCAGTTGCCACATAAATATCACCAGCGCGCCACCTGCATGTTTGATCGACATGGCCTGCTGGCCTTGCTGGCCGGGCGTTTTCTGGCCTTTGTCCGCACCCTGTTGCCGACGATGGCGGGGATCTCAGGCCTGTCGAATCGCCGTTTCCAGTTCTTTAACTGGTTAAGTGCCCTGCTGTGGGTTGGGGTCGTCACCACCTTTGGCTATGCCCTGAGCATGATTCCATTCGTGAAACGACACGAAGATCAGGTGATGACCTTCCTGATGATTCTGCCTCTGTTTCTTCTGGTGGCGGGCTTAATCGGTACCCTGGTCGTGGTGATCCGCAAAAAATACTGCCGCGCCTGATGTCGCCCTCTCCAACAGGAGAGGGTGTTACATCCCCTGCATCATACGAATTCTGGCCGCATCTTCCCCCGGCGTGACACCAAAATAGCGCTTAAACTCGCGGCTAAATTGCGACGCACTCTCATACCCTACGCGCATCGCCGCCGCGCTGGCTTTCATGCCATCGTGGATCATCATCATCCGCGCCTTATGCAGACGATAGGTTTTTAAATATTGCAGCGGCGAGGTGCTGGTCACCGATTTAAAGTTATGGTGAAACGCCGAAACGCTCATGTTTGCCTCGGCGGCCAGTTGGTCAACGCTCAGGTTTTCGGTGTACTGACTCTCGATCCGTTTTAGCACCCGGCTGATCAGACTAAAGTGCGTCTGACGGCTGACCAGCGCCAGTAACGCGCCGCCGCCCGGCCCCAGCAGCACGTGATACAGAATTTCACGAATGATCTGCTTGCCCAGGATGCGGGCATCCAGCGGGCGCTCCATCACATCCAGCAGACGTTCAATGGCACAGAGGATCTCATCGGTGAGGGTCGCGGAATTGATGCCGCTCGCCGCCATCATCGGACGGAAAAGCGCATCTTCGCCGATATCCATCAATAGCTCCTGCAGCTGCAAAATATCCACGTTCAGGCGAATTCCCGCCAGCGGTACCGCCTCTGTCGCGAAGGTTTCACATTCGAAGGGTAAAGGTACGGTGAGCAGCAGGTACTCGTTGGTGTCGTAACGAAACACGCGCTCGTTGATATAGCCAATTTTATGCCCGGAAAAGAGAAAAACGATGCCTGGCTGATACATCACCGGCGTACGCGTACCGGGTTGCGTCCCGTAAAGCAGACGAACATCGGGCAACAGATGGTTAAGATTATTTTCATTAACTTTCAGTCTGTTAATCTGCGCCGTTAATAGCTGACAGGTCTCCTGACGGTTCATTTTCGCGGGCTCCAGAGGGCGATTTTGATGCTGGCATTGTGCGCATATTTTCGCATTTTCTCCAGCGTGATGTAGAAATGGGCAAGACATCGGCAGGAATGTGCATTGAGAGACGCGCCCCCCCTCTTCACAATGGACACCATCAGGCAGCACTCTGCGCCGCCACGTTTTCCACCCACTTAAGGGCACGAGCAATGAACAATTTTAATCTCCATACCCCAACCCGCATCCTGTTTGGTAAAGGCGCCATCGCTGATCTGCGTGACCAGATCCCGGCCGACGCCCGCGTTCTGATTACCTACGGCGGCGGCAGCGTGAAAAAGACCGGCGTTCTGGATCAGGTTTACAGCGCGCTGCAAGGGCTGGATGTGCGTGAATTTGGCGGTATTGAACCGAACCCGTCCTACGAAACCCTGATGAATGCGGTCAAGATCGCCCGCGATGAACAAATTACCTTCCTGCTGGCGGTAGGCGGGGGCTCCGTACTGGATGGCACCAAATTTATCGCCGCCGCGGCCCACTACGCTGACGGCATCGACCCGTGGGAGATCCTGCAAACCGGCGGAAGCAACATTACCAGCGCCATCCCGATGGGCTCCGTGCTGACGCTGCCGGCAACCGGCTCAGAATCTAACAAAGGGGCGGTTATCTCCCGTAAAAGCACCGGTGACAAACAGGCCTTTATGAACGAACACGTTCAGCCGGTCTTCGCGGTGCTGGATCCGGTTTATACCTACACGCTGCCGCCGCGCCAGGTCGCCAACGGCGTTGTGGACGCCTTTGTCCACACCGTAGAACAGTACGTGACGTATCCGGTAAATGGCAAAATTCAGGATCGTTTCGCGGAAGGCATTCTGCTGACGCTGATTGAAGAAGGCCCGAAAGCGCTGGCAGAACCCGAAAACTACGATGTGCGTGCCAACGTCATGTGGGCCGCGACCCAGGCGCTGAACGGCCTGATTGGCGCGGGCGTCCCTCAGGACTGGGCAACCCATATGCTGGGGCATGAACTGACCGCAATGCACGGGCTGGATCACGCCCAGACTCTGGCAGTCGTGCTGCCTGCCCTGTGGAATGAGAAGCGCGAGACCAAACGCGCCAAACTGCTGCAATACGCAGAACGCGTCTGGAACATCACCCGCGGCACCGAAGATGAGCGTATCGATGCGGCCATCCTCGCCACCCGTAACTTCTTCGAGCAGATGGGCACTCCGACCCGCCTGTCCGATTATGGCCTCGACGGCAGCTCTATCCCTGCCCTGCTGGCAAAACTTGAAGAGCACGGCATGACTCAGCTGGGCGAGCAGAAAGATATTACCCTGGAGGTGAGCCGTCGTATCTACGAGGCCGCACGCTAAGCGTTTTTACGTGCCTGCCTTTCGTTTTTCGGCATTTCGACCAGACTTAATGCACACCACGCCGCCGGGGGCACGCTCCCGGTAGCTGAGCAAATGGAGGAGGAAAGATGGCAAACCCAACCTTAATCAAGCTTCAGGACGGGAACGTAATGCCCCAGCTGGGGCTCGGCGTATGGAAAGCCGGTAACGATGAAGTCGTGTCCGCCATTCATAAAGCACTGGAAGTGGGCTACCGATCAATTGATACCGCTGCTGCCTACAAAAACGAAGAGGGTGTCGGCACCGCGCTCGCCAGCGCTGGCTTGCCGCGCGAAGAGCTTTTTATCACCACCAAGCTCTGGAACGATGACCAGAAACGCCCGCGCGAAGCGTTAGAGGAGAGCCTGGAGAAGCTGCAACTCGATTTCGTCGATCTCTATCTGATGCACTGGCCGGTCCCGGCGATTGACCACTACGTAGAGGCCTGGAAAGGGCTTATCGAACTGCAAAAATCGGGTCTGGCAAAGAGCATTGGTGTCTGTAATTTCCAGGTCCATCACCTGCAACGTCTGATTGATGAAACGGGCGTCGCCCCGGTGATTAACCAGATTGAGCTCCACCCGCTGATGCAGCAGCGTCAGCTTCATGCCTGGAATGCAACTCACAAAATCCAGACCGAATCCTGGAGCCCACTGGCGCAGGGCGGCGAAGGGGTGTTTGATCAGAAGATCATTCGCGATCTGGCCGAGAAGTATGGCAAAACCCCGGCGCAGATTGTCATTCGCTGGCACCTCGACTGCGGTCTGGTGGTGATCCCGAAATCGGTCACCCCTTCGCGTATTGTCGAGAACTTCAACGTCTGGGACTTCCGCCTCGATAAAGATGAGCTGGGCGAGATAGCGAAGCTGGAACAGGGCAAGCGGCTAGGCCCGGATCCCGATCAGTTTGGTGGTTAAATTCCGAAAAGCCCCCGGTTATACCGGGGGTTGTTATTTTCGGCCTGACTGAAGATCTAGAGTGCATTTAATATCGGGACGTTTTCCCTACACTGAAAAAGGATTTTTCAATGAAAAAACGTCTCGCGATCTCTCTCGCCCTGCTGCCTTTCTTTACCTGGGCGCAGCCTGCTCAATCCCCACAGGATTTTATTACCCTGCTGTATAACGACGATGGGGTGAATCTGGAGCAGCTCTACTCTCCGGCCATGAGAAATATCCTGCATGAAAACATCCGTGTCACGCCGCACGATAAGGTGCCCTACCTGAACTTCAATCCGCTGTGCGGCTGTCAGGACGGGGAAGTGAAGCTGCAGAAGGTTTCCGGCGTTAGCCCTGACAAGCGCGGGAGACATGAGACTGTCCTGCAGGTGTTTTATACGCTATCCGACGAGAGGGAACGGACGCTGATTCTGAAGCTTGTCCCGGACGGGATGTCATGGAAGATCGATGATTTCGTCTACCCGGAGATGGGCAGCCTGAAGATGAAACTGCAGGAAGTGTCGGCCAGCCTGGTGAAACAGGCCAGCCGAAAATCGTCCTGAGAGTCGATTAAGATGAGGCTTTACGCTTCGCTGGCTTCTTAACCCCTGCGCTACCATGAGAACGCTGATGCGCAATCGGCGTGTGTTTGGTCAGCGCCGGACGCGTATGGCGATTCTGACGACGTGCTTCGCGCATCTCGTCGAGCGTTGGCGCGGGTACCAGGCAGTCGCGGCGAGAACCGATCAAGTGCTTTTTACCCATCTCCTCCAGCGCCTGACGGATCAGCGGCCAGTTAGCCGGATCGTGATAACGCAACAGCGCTTTATGCAGACGACGCTGTTTGTCCCCTCTCGGCACCACCACCTCTTCACTTTTATAACCAATCTTACTCAGCGGGTTCTTGCCGGTGTAATACATGGTGGTCGAATTCGCGAGCGGCGACGGGTAGAAGTTCTGCACCTGATCCAGACGGAAGCGACGTTGTTTCAGCCACAGGGCCAGATTCACCATGTCTTCATCTCGCGTGCCGGGGTGCGCGGAAATGAAGTACGGGATCAGATACTGCTCTTTGCCCGCCTGCTTTGAGTAGGTGTCAAACAGCTCTTTGAAGCGATCGTAGCTGCCCATCCCCGGCTTCATCATCTTCGACAGCGGGCCTTCTTCCGTGTGCTCCGGGGCAATCTTCAGATAACCACCGACGTGGTGCGTCGCCAGCTCTTTGATATAACGCGGATCTTCCACGGCGATGTCGTAACGCACGCCGGAGGCGATCAGGATCTTCTTGATGCCTTTCAGATCGCGGGCTCGGCGATAGAGGTTGATCGTCGGCTCGTGGTTGGTGTCCATGTGCTCGCAAATGCTCGGATAGACACAGGATAAACGACGACAGGTCTGCTCCGCGCGCGGCGACTTACAGCGCAGCATGTACATGTTGGCGGTCGGGCCGCCGAGATCGGAGATCACGCCGGTAAAGCCCGGCACGGTGTCGCGAATGGCTTCGATTTCGTTAACGATCGACTCTTCAGAACGGCTCTGAATAATGCGCCCTTCGTGCTCGGTAATGGAGCAGAAGGAGCAGCCGCCAAAACAGCCACGCATAATATTGACCGAAAAACGGATCATCTCATAGGCCGGGATGCGGGCATTACCGTATGAGGGGTGCGGCACACGCTTGTAGGGCAGCGCAAAGACGCTGTCCATCTCTTCGGTAGAGAGCGGGATCGCCGGCGGGTTAACCCAGATATAACGTTCCCCGTGCTTTTGCATCAGTGCACGCGCGCACCCCGGGTTGGTTTCGTGGTGCAGAATACGGGAGGCATGGGCGTACAGCACTTTGTCGCTTTTGACCTTCTCGAAGGACGGGAGCAGAACGTAGGTCTTTTCCCAGGGCTTCGGACGCGGCGGCTGAACCACAACAGCTTTCGCTTCGGCTTTTTTGGGTTCAACAGGTTTGTTATCTGCACAGGGCAGATCGTCGCCGTACGGGTGTGGGATCGGATCGATTTTGCCCGGCATATCGATGATACGGGAATCGACTCCGCTCCAGCCCGGCAGCGCCTCTTTGACCATGATCGCCGTGTTACGTACATCGCGGATGTTCCCTACCGGCTCGCCCTGGGCGAGACGGTGCGCGACTTCCACCAGCGGACGCTCACCGTTACCGAAGATCAGCATGTCGGCTTTTGAATCCACCAGCACCGAGCGGCGCACGGTATCAGACCAGTAATCGTAATGCGCGGTACGGCGCAGGCTCGCTTCAATTCCGCCGAGGATGACCGGCACCTCTTTCCACGCTTCTTTGCATCGTTGGGTATAGACGAGCGTGGCGCGATCGGGACGTTTACCTGCCACGTTGTCGGCGGTATAGGCGTCGTCATGACGCAGTTTACGATCGGCGGTGTAGCGGTTAATCATAGAGTCCATGTTGCCCGCAGTCACGCCGAAAAAGAGGTTGGGTTTGCCCAGACGCATAAAGTCGTCTTTGCTGTTCCAGTCCGGCTGGGAGATGATTCCCACGCGGAAGCCCTGCGCTTCCAGCATACGGCCGCAGATGGCCATTCCGAAGCTCGGGTGATCGACGTAGGCGTCACCGGTCACCAGTATAATGTCGCAACTGTCCCAGCCCAGTTGATCCATCTCTTCACGAGACATTGGCAGAAAGGGTGCCGGTCCAAAACAGGCTGCCCAGTATTGCGGCCAGGAGAAGAGGTCTCGATCCGGCTGGATCAAGGAGATTGCGCTCATAGTGCTTCCGAAGAAAAAATAGACAAAAGGGCCGGGATTATACGCTGGAACAGTGGGGGAATTGAAGGGGGAATGTGCGGGCTTTTTCCCCTCACCCTAACCCTCTCCCCAGGGGAGAGGGGACGGTCATATGCGGTTTTAGGCCCTTGCGCAGTTTTTTTCTCCCTCTCCCTCCGGGAGAGGGCCGGGGTGAGGGTAAAACTTACGGCGCCGGGTTCACCAGCATCTGTCCCACCGAACCGCGATCCGCCATCTCCAGCGTCTGGCTGTGGAACAGGAACGGGAAGTGCGGCCACGAAGGTTGACCATAATAGACCAGCAGCTCAACCTGCCCGTCGATCCAGACCGTATCTTTCCAGCCCCTGTCTTCCGGGAAAGGCATCGCGCCATTCACATTGCGGATCAGGAAGCTTACCCCTTCGATATGGAACGACTGCGGCATGTCCGCGCGCACCGTCCAGCGCTCCCAGGTGCCCTGCTGAGCGGTGATATCGATGCGGTTGATGTCCCACAGCGTCCCGTTAATACCCGGGTCGTCGCCCAGGCTGACATCCCGGCTGCGCACCGGCGACCCGGAGAGGATCTCCTCCGACAGCAGGCGCATCGGCAGGCTGTCGGTCACCAGCGGTAACAGGCCAGTCGGGCGCAGGGTTAAAACCAGCGTCGACACCAGAATACTGGAGGGCTCAAAGAAGCCGCGAATACGATCGACAATACCCGCCGCTTCACCGCAGGTAATCGACACTTCGTCGCCGTTGGTCATATCCACGAGAATTTCGCGGCGTTCACCCGGCGCCAGGGCCAGCTGTTTGACGGATACCGGTGCCGGTAAAAAGCCCTGATCGCTCGCGATAACGTGTAAGGCCCGACCGTCGCTCATTTGCAGTTGATAGCGTCGGGAGTTTGAGGCGTTCAGCAAGCGTAGACGCACCCAGCCGCGGGATACCTCAACGTATGGGCTCTGGGCACCGTTAACCAGCAGGGTGTCACCCACAAAGCCCCCGCTGCCCGGCTCGCTGTATTCAGGCGTGCCGAAATTATCCAGCCGTTTATCCTGGATAATAATCGGGAAATCATCCACGCCGTAGTGGTTCGGAATAGGCAGCGATTTGCTGACCTCGTCCTCAATCAACCACATTCCCGCCAGGCCGTTGTAAACCTGCTGGGCAGTGCGGTTAGGGGTATTCGCATGATACCAGAGCGTCGCCGCACGCTGGCGCACTGGCAGCACCGGCGCCCAGTCGGCGCTCGGGGACATCATGCGCGGCGCGCCACCCAGCAGCGGGCCTGGCACCTGCAAACCGCTGATGGTCATGGCGACGTTTTCGGCCAGACGGTTGCTGTAGATCAGCTTCACGTCATCGCCGTTCCAGACACGCACCGTCGGCCCGAGATAGCGGCCATTAATACCCCAGACGGGCGCACGTGTGCCCTGGCTAAAGGACCAGTGGCTCCGTTGCAGCGTCAGAAAAAGGGGCTGACCACGACGGGATTCGAGTAACGGCGGGATGGGCAGCGGCTGTTGCTGCCCGGCGGCGTTTGCCCTCAGTGGAACCGCACCTGCACACAAGGCGATTCCGGATGCCTGAATAAACTGACGGCGACTGAGTGACATATTGGCTCCATGTAATACAAACGAACAAGGCGGGAAGTCGTTTCCCTTTCATCCGGCTTAAACCTTGCCGGCAGCTTCTCTTTCAGCAACTTCTTTATTGAGTGCCTCATACTTATTCAGCATGAGCTCACGGCAGTGGGTTGCCAGTTCACGCACCTGATCTTTGCCATACTTGCTGACGTCGACAGGCGGCAGCATTTCGACAATCACCAGCCCATTATTCAGGCGGTTAAGATTAATCTTATTCGAAGTATTGGAAACGCACACAGGAATAATTGGAACACCTGCCGCAATAGCGGCGTGAAATGCGCCCGTTTTAAACGGCAGCAGGCCGCGACCACGGCTGCGAGTACCTTCCGGGAACATCCAGATTGAAATCTTGCGCTTTTTGAAGTGATTGACCACTTCAGCAATGGTGCTGTGCGCTTTGGCGCGGTTATTACGGTCGATCAGCAGATTGCCGGTCAGCCAGTAAAGCTGGCCGAAGAACGGGATCCACAGCAGGCTTTTTTTCCCGACGGTCACCGTCGGCGGCTGCACAATCTTGGCGGCAGTGACCATATCGTAATTGTTCTGATGGTTGGCGATATAGATAGCGTTGCCATACTGCTCTGCCCCCTCGGGTTTGCGCAGCTCCACTTTCAGGCCGAACAGCGGCGATAAACGGCCAAACATATGGCCAAACGTCGCGACATGCTTAGGATTGCGCGGGCTGAACAAGCACCAGATAGAGCCAAAAATACAGACCAGAATGCAGTAGATGACGGTAAGAATGATTCGAATAATTAATAGCATAGCGACCTCAAAAGCCCTGACAGCGGATAATGGTATGTCAATTTCAGTCAGGACCTGGATTACGAACGGATCCGCAAACCCGTATTGTTAATCGCAACGCACGAATTAACAACGGCTTTACAGGAAATTTTAGCGAGATCCCCCTCCAGAACGGAGGGGGAAAATGGCGTTATTCTTCGCTATCGCCTGCGCGCGACGCCTTAGGCGCGTCAACCTCAATGCGGTCGATACGCTGCAGGCCGCGCATCAGCGAACCGCGACGTCCGCGCTCGCCCACCACCTTCTGCAGCTCTTCCGGACGCAGCTTGATTTTACGCTTGCCGACGTGAATGGTCAGCGTGCTCTGCGGCGGCAAAATCATCAGATGCGCCAGGCCATCTTCGCCTTTGGCAGCTTCAGCGGAAGGGATGTTGATGATCTTGTTGCCCTTGCCTTTCGACAGCTCTGGCAGGTCGCTGACCGGGAACATCAGCATACGGCCGGCCTGGCTGATCGCCAGCAGCATGTCGCTTTCGTTCTCAACGATCAGCGGCGGCATCACATGGGCGTTGTCCGGCAGGCTGATCAGCGCTTTACCGGCACGGTTGCGTGAGATCAGGTCATTAAAGGTACAGATAAAGCCGTAGCCCGCGTCAGAGGCCATCAGCAGTTTCTGCTCTTCGGCCTCCATCAGCATATGCTCAACGGTTGCCCCCGGCGGCAGCGTCAGCTTGCCGGTGAGCGGCTCACCCTGTCCGCGTGCCGATGGCAGCGTAATCGGGTCAATGGCATAGCTGCGACCGGTGGTGTCGATAAAGGCGACCGGCTGGTTGCTCTTCCCTTTCACCGCCGCTTTGTAGCTATCGCCCGCTTTGTAGCTCAGGCCCGGCGCGTCGATATCGTGACCTTTGGCGCTACGCACCCAGCCGCTCTGGGAAAGCACAATGGTCACCGGCTCGGACGGCAGCATGTCGTGCTCGTTCATCGCCTTCGCCTCTTCGCGCTCATGGAGCGGAGAGCGACGATCGTCGCCAAAGGCATCGGCATCGGCCTGCAGCTCTTTCTTCAGCAGGGTGTTCATCTTGCGCTCGGAGGCCAGAATCGCCTGCAGCTGATCGCGCTCTTTTTCCAGTTCGTTCTGCTCACCGCGGATCTTCATCTCTTCCAGTTTGGCGAGATGGCGCAGTTTCAGTTCCAGGATCGCTTCGGCCTGGGTTTCACTGATGCCAAAGCGCGACATCAGCGCTGGCTTCGGCTCATCCTCGGTACGGATGATCTCAATGACTTCATCGATATTGAGGAACGCCACCAGCAAACCTTCGAGGATATGCAGGCGTCGAAGGACTTTTTCCAGACGGTGATTCAGACGGCGACGCACCGTATCGCGGCGGAACGCCAGCCATTCGGTGAGGATCTCCAGCAGGTTTTTCACCGCCGGGCGCCCGTCCAGGCCGATCATGTTCAGGTTAATGCGGTAGCTTTTTTCCAGATCGGTGGTGGCGAAGAGGTGGTTCATCACCTGTTCCATGTCCACGCGGTTAGAGCGCGGCACAATCACCAGACGAGTTGGGTTCTCGTGGTCCGACTCATCGCGCAGGTCGTCGACCATCGGCAGCTTTTTATTGCGCATCTGGGCGGCGATCTGCTCCAGCACTTTCGCGCCAGAGACCTGATGCGGCAGCGCGGTGATCACCACGGCGCCGTCCTCTTTGCTCCATACCGCACGCATACGGACAGAGCCGCGGCCGCTCTGGTAGATTTTGCGGATCTCCGCGCGGGAGGTAATGATCTCGGCTTCGGTCGGGTAGTCTGGCCCCTGCACGATATCCAGCAGATCGTCCAGCGAGGTTTTAGGCTGTTCAATCAGGGTAATGGCGGCTTTCGCCACCTCGCGCAGGTTGTGCGGCGGAATGTCCGTCGCCATGCCCACGGCGATACCGGTGGTGCCGTTCAGCAGGATATTTGGCAGACGCGCAGGCAGCATTTTGGGCTCCTGCATCGTACCGTCGAAGTTAGGTACCCAGTCAACGGTACCCTGGCCGAGCTCGCCCAGCAGCACTTCCGCATATTTTGACAGGCGCGATTCGGTATAACGCATCGCCGCAAAGGATTTCGGGTCGTCCGGCGCCCCCCAGTTCCCCTGGCCATCGACCAGCGGATAGCGGTAAGAGAACGGCTGGGCCATCAGTACCATCGCCTCATAGCAGGCGCTGTCGCCGTGCGGATGGTATTTACCCAGCACGTCACCAACGGTACGGGCTGATTTTTTGAACTTGGCGCTGGCGCTCAGCCCCAGCTCGGACATCGCATAAACGATGCGACGCTGAACCGGCTTCAGGCCATCGCCAATAAAGGGTAACGCCCTGTCCATGATGACGTACATGGAGTAGTTCAGGTAGGCGTTTTCGGTAAATTCATGTAGCGCGAGGCGCTCTGCCATATCGCTCATTAATTGTGATTCCTCAACTCAGAAACCTGTTGGCTTCAGGCAATATTGCCGCAGATACTACCCTATCTGGCGTGTTGAGTCACAAAGAAAAAGGACCGGCTAAGCGGTCCTTTTTAGGGTTATTTGTTCAGTTTGATGACCTGCTTCACGTCAATTTCAAACTCGTTCCACTCTTTATCGACTTTACCCTGAATTTCCACTTTATCCTGCGGGGTCACCGTCACGCCGTTCCAGCGTTTGTGGTCGATCTCGACGTCTACCGTGCCGCTCTCATCGCGGAAGGTGTAACGGTCGTCAGAGAGGCGCTGAGTGATATTTCCGCGCAGCTTCACCCAGCTGTCGTCCTTCAGATCTTTCACTTTTGCCGCCGTGGTCAGATTGGCGTCGTTATCGACAAAACCGCCCTTCTGGGTCTCGGTTTGCGTCTGAGCCGGTGCGGCTGTCGGGCCGTTAAAGCCCCCCTGGGCAGCAAAGACCGGGGCCGTGGTCATCATCATGATGGCAGCAATTGCAGCATATTTTTTCATCTTAACTCTCCCTTTAATGTCGTTTCGCAATCCATTAAACAGGGTAAACCTTAACAACTTCTTAAGGGGAAAATTTATTTATTTTTACTGTACAGCAGGCTGAAGCAGAGGGTTTACTGACGGCATCAAGGAGGGAATATGCGCATTTTACTGGTAGAAGATGACAAGCTTATCGGGGATGGCATCAAAGCAGGCCTCACCAAAATGGGCTTTAGCGTCGACTGGTTCACCGACGGCCACACCGGGCAGGCGGCGTTACTCAGCGCCCCTTACGACGCGGTGGTTTTAGACCTGACTCTGCCAGGGATCGATGGGCTGGCGATCCTGCGCGCCTGGCGCGACCAGAGGCGCAGCGAGCCGGTGCTGATCCTCACCGCCCGCGATGCGCTTGAACAGCGTGTGGAGGGGTTACGCCTGGGGGCCGATGATTATCTTTGTAAGCCCTTTGCCCTTATCGAAGTCGCGGCCCGTCTGGAGGCGCTGGTGCGCCGCAGCCATGGTCAGAGCCAGAGCCTGCTTCAGCACGGCAAGGTGGCGCTGGATCCGGTCAGGCTGGTTGCGACGCTGGAGGGCGCTCCGCTGGTGCTGAAGCCGAAAGAGTTTGCCCTGCTGGAGCTCCTGCTGCGCAATGCCGGGCGCGTGTTACCACGTAAACAGATCGAAGAGAAGCTCTACACATGGGACGACGACGTGTCGAGCAACGCCATTGAAGTGCATATTCATCATTTACGCCGCAAGCTCGGTAGCGAGTTTATCCGCACCGTGCATGGCATCGGTTATACCCTGGGTGACGCATGAAACTGACCCAACGCCTGAGCCTGAAGCTGCGGCTCACCTTTCTCTTTCTGATACTGGCCCTGGCGGCCTGGCTGGCAGCAAGCGTGGTGGCCTGGCAGCAGACCACTGACAAGCTTGATAAGCTGTTCGATACCCAGCAGATGTTATTTGCTAAACGCCTGCTGACGATGGATCTCGATGAGCTAAACGCCTCTGCACGCCTGCGCGACGTGCCGGAAAAAGCCCGGCATGGTCATCTGGATGACGACGCCCTGGCGTTCGCCATCTTTACCCCTGAGGGGAAGCGGGTACTACACGATGGGGAAAACGGGCAGGAGATCCCGTATCGCTGGCGGCGGGATGGCTTTACCAACGGACACCTCGAAGATGACAACGATGCGTGGCGCTTTCTGTGGCTGACCTCCCCGGATGGAAAATACCGTATTGTGGTGGGTCAGGAGTGGGAGTATCGCGAGGAGATGGCGCTGGAGGTGGTGACATCTCAGCTCACGCCGTGGCTGTTGGCCCTGCCCGTGATGCTGCTATTGCTTATCCTTCTGTTAAGCCGCGAGCTGAAGCCGCTGAAAAAGCTGGCGCAGACATTGCGTACACGTTCACCCGATGCCACCGACAAGCTGCCGACGGAGGGGGTCCCCACGGAAGTACGGCCTCTTCTCGACGCGCTGAATCAACTGTTTGCCCGCACCCAGGCGATGATGAGCCGCGAGCGTCGCTTTACCTCAGATGCCGCCCACGAGCTACGCAGTCCGCTGGCCGCCCTGAAGGTACAGACCGACGTGGCGCAGCTCTCCCTTGACGACCCGCAGGCCCAGGAAAAAGCGCTGGCGCAGCTGCATGCCGGTATCGACCGCGCCTCCCGGCTGGTCGATCAACTCCTCACGCTGTCGCGTCTGGATTCGCTGGATAACCTGGACGGAGTAGAACCCCTCTTACTGGCTGATTTACTCCAGTCGGCGGTGATGGAGAGCTATCATCCGGCGCAGCAGGCGGGCATCGATCTACGTCTGCATATCAATGCACCAGAGGTGAAACGCATGGGGCAACAACTGCTCCTCAGTCTGCTGGTGCGTAATCTGCTGGATAACGCCATACGTTACAGCCCGCGCGGTAGCGTCGTGGACGTGACGCTGGATAGCCGCAGCTTCATCGTGCGTGACAACGGCCCCGGTATCTCACCCGACGCGCTGGCGCGGATCGGTGAACGCTTTTATCGTCCGCCGGGACAGGATGCCACCGGCAGCGGGCTGGGCTTATCGATTGTGAAACGCATCGCCACCCTGCACGGAATGCACGTCTCGCTGAGAAATGCAGCCGACGCTGGCGTTGAAGTCCAGATTAGCTGGTAAGCGATTATTGCGTATAACGCAAAAGACTATGCACATTTTGCTTATTTTTCCGCTCCGTCCTCGCGCGTAGAATACTCGGCATACTCTCACCACCGAGGACAAATAATGAGCAACGTACTGATTATCAATGGCGCGAAAGAGTTCGCGCACTCAAAAGGCCAACTGAACGACACCCTGACCGAGGTCGCGGATGGTTTTCTGCGCGACGCCGGGCATGATGTTAAAGTCGTCCGCGCAGACGGCGACTATGATGTGAAAACGGAAGTGCAGAACTTTCTCTGGGCCGATGTCGTTATCTGGCAGATGCCGGGCTGGTGGATGGGCGCGCCATGGACTGTGAAAAAGTATATGGATGACGTCTTCACCGAAGGTCACGGCTCCCTGTATGCCAGCGACGGCCGTACCCGTTCAGATGCGTCTAAAAAATATGGTTCAGGCGGCCTGATTCAGGGCAAAAAGTATATGCTTTCCCTGACCTGGAATGCCCCGCTGGATGCCTTCACCGACCCGGATCAGTTCTTTGAAGGAGTAGGCGTAGACGGTGCCTATCTGCCTTTCCACAAAGCCAACCAGTTCCTCGGAATGGAAAGCCTGCCAACCTTTATCGTTAACGATGTCATTAAAATGCCTGACGTGCCGCGTTATATCGCAGAATATCGCAAGCATCTGGCGGAAATTTTTGCTTAACTGGAAGCCTGTTATCAGGAGAAAATATCATGCTTACCATTATTGCTGAAATCCGCACCCGCCCTGGTCAACACCACCGCCAGGCGGTCTTGGATCAGTTTGCAAAAATTATCCCCACCGTTTTGCAAGAAGAGGGCTGCCACGGCTATGCGCCGATGGTGGATGCTGCTACCAGCGCCAGCTTCCAGGCCACCGCGCCAGACTCCATTATCATGGTAGAACAGTGGGAAACCGTGGCCCATCTTGAAGCCCACCTGCAGACGCCGCACATGAAAGCCTGGAGCGATGCCGTTAAAGGTGATGTGCTGGAAACGCACATTCGCATCCTCGAGCCTGCGGCTTGATGTAATCCTAATCAGTCTTCGCCCTCATCGGTGAAGACTGATTAACTTTCCCTTTGCCTGCTATGCTTATTCTGTCTTCATATCTAACAGGAGGGGTAGTATGGGCATTTTTAACTTCGTTAAAGAAGCAGGTGAAAAACTCTGGGACAATTTGACGGACCATAAAAACCAGGGCGAAAAAGTCACCGAACATCTCAAAAAACTCAACATACCTGGCGCCGAGAAGGTTCAGGTCAACGTCACCGACGGTAAAGCCAGCGTGACCGGCGATGGCCTCACCCAGGAGCAGAAAGAGAAGATTCAGGTTGCCGTAGGTAACATTGCGGGCGTTAGCGAAGTGGAAAACAACATCACCGCTTCCGATACCAAAGATGAAGCCACCTACTACACGGTAAAATCGGGCGATACCCTGAGCGCCATCTCCAAAACCGTGTACGGCGATGCCAATCAGTACAACAAAATCTTCGAGGCTAACCGCCCGATGCTCTCCAGCCCCGACAAAATCTACCCGGGTCAGACGCTGCGTATTCCTAAAGCATAACGTCTGAGGCTATCGGTTCACGTCGCACAGAGGAACAGGATGAAAATTGCGTGTCTGGGTTGGGGTTCGTTAATCTGGAAAAGCGGCGCGTTACCTGTCGCCGGAGAGTGGCAAACCGACGGGCCTTCCCTGCCCGTCGAGTTTTGCCGGGTGAGCGATGGCGGCGAACTGGCGACCGCCATCTGCATGAATGCGCCTGCTGTACCGGTGCTCTGGGCATGGCTGGATACAGACCAGTTGAGTCTCGCCTGCCAGGCTTTGCGCGCACGTGAAGGGATACCGGAGGAGCGCTGCGATGGCATTGGTTCGCTGCTGATAGCGGGTCGCCATGTGGGCGAGCTATCGACCTGGGCCGCACAGCGAGACATCGAGGCGGTTATCTGGACCGGACTACCGCCCCGCAGCGCGTCGCTGGAAGGCCGGGTGCCAACCGCGGACGAGGCTATCGCTTATCTGGATAGCCTCAGCGGCGAGACCCGCAGCCATGCAAAGGATTACATGCGCCGCGTGCCGTCTCAGATCGATACGCCCTATCGGCGCGTCATTAAAGAGGTACTGGGGTGGTAACACCCCAGCCTGTTACCAGTACAGCTTCCAGCTCTGCGTAAAGCGCACCAGCGCCTCTACATAGAAGTAATCCCCCCAGCTCGCACACTCATCCACCCCTTTATTGCTTGCCAGGTGATAAACAGAGTGCTTCAGCAGGCCCGTCCCCTTCTCCTCTTTGCCCATCAGGTAGTGCTTCGTCAGTGACGACATGATCCCTTTTGCCCAGGCCAGATAACGCTCCCGGTCCGGATCGGTGGCTGGCAGATGTTTCACCAGCTCCAGCAGGCCGCATACCGCGATAGCCGCCGAGGAGGAGTCACGCAGCGCGTCGGTTCCGACCAGCGCCAGATCCCAGTGGCAGACATAGTCTTCCGGAAGCCGATTAAGGAAATAGTTTGCCAGCCGTTTTGACAGGTCAATCATCGCCGCGTCGCCGGTATAGATATAGCTCAGCAGGAAGCCGTAAATTCCCCACGCCTGGCCGCGCGACCAGCACGAATCGTCGGCGTAGCCCTGCTGAGTATTGCCATAACGCGCCGCGCCGGTGTTAACGTCCATATAGTAGGTATGGAAGGTCGAGGCATCTTCACGGATCAACCAGGTCGCCGCCTGCATGACGTGGGCTTTCGCGGCATCGGCAAAGCGCGGATCGCCTGTCTGTTCCGTCGCCCAGTAGAGGAGCGGCAGATTCATATTGCAATCGATGATCATCCGTCCGGCTTGATCCGGATCGGTCAGATCGCCCCACGCCTGTATGATCTTCGCCTTGTCATGGAAACGCTCCAGCAGCGCCTCTGCCGCCAGCAGCGAGAAGCCACGCGCTTCGCGGTTTCCCGTCAACCGCCAGGCCGCGACGCAGGAGAGCGTATAGAGAAAACCGAGATCGTGGGTATTGGTATCATTGCGCCCGGCGATACGCAGACCAAACGAACGGACGTGTTTCTCGGCCATGGCGCGGTATTTCTCTTCACCGCTCATCTCCCACGCCAGCCAAAGCTGCCCGGTCCAGAAGCTGGTGGTCCACTCCACGTTGTCGGTCAGCGGGTAATAGCCCTCCTGGCAGGTTTCTGCCGGAAACTGCTCGCCAAAGGTTTCTAAATGACGGCCAATCAGTTCCAGAACATGGCTGCGGGCTGAGCGTAATTCATCGCTGAATGCCCTCTCGTCTACAGGCTCGGCAATCCCGGTCAGGCGCTCAAGGGCAATCTGATTTAACATATTTGGTTCCTTCTTTAACGGCGTAAATTAGCGAGTTGAATGCTGTTCTGCGACGTTAAGCGGCTGCGCACTGCGCCATTTGCTTTGGCAGGCGGATAACGTAAAGGCAGAAATCAGCGTAAAGGTCAGCGCCGTGGCACCCATGATGATGTAGGTCTGCTCGAAGCCAATGCGGTCGTACATATAGCCAGCCGGCGAAGAGACCACCACATTCCCGACGTACAACATCGCCTGATACCCCAACAAATACATGGTGGCATTGACGCGTTTATCGAAATGCTCGGCGATATATTTAAAGACCGATACCAGCAGCAGACAGATTTCCAGGCCATAGAGCGGCTTGAGAACAGAAATTAATAGATGTGAGTCGCAGATGCCGGAAATAATCAGGCGTGCCCCGACCACCAGCCCGACAATTAATAATCCCCGTTTTGCGCCAATAAAGTTCACAAACAGCGGGATCACCATATACATGACAAATTCCATCCCTGACTGCACGGTGCCCAGATAACCAAATACCGCGTTGCCCTGGTGAATATCATCGAAGAAGGTGACGAAATAACGCGAGAACTGCTGCTCGGCGATAAACATCATCCAGGCTACGCCCGCCACGTAAAGACAGAATGCCCAGAACTTGCGGTTGCGCAGCAGCGCATAGACATCCGCCGGGGCAATTTTCTCTTTGGTCAGCACGTCGCCGGCATGGACGGAGTTAGTGTTCACTTTCAGTTTCAGCAGCACAATCAGCATGATCACAGAGGCCACGCTGCCCATAATAAAGTTATATGCCGGAGAAAGGTTAAACAGCAGGCCCGAGAATGACGAGGCTACCGCCCAGCCGAGCGATCCCCACATGCGGATCTGGCCAAATTCCATGCCGTTCAGGCGGCTAAAGCGGTCGGAATAGGATTCGCACGCCGCCACGCCCGCATACCAGGCAAAGCTTAAATAGAGTGCCCCGATAATAATCCCCAACAGGGTGTTGGACATTAGCAGCGGCTGATAAACGTAAATAAAGAACGGGGCCATCAGCGCAGACATCGCCACCACAAAATAGAGCAGATATTTGCTCATGCCGATCTTATCGAGAATATAGCCATAGATAGGTTTCAAAATGACGGAGAAGATGCCGTTCACCGCAAATACCGTGCCGATGACCGAACCGCTCAAATTCGCCTTTTGTCCTAGCCAGATAGCCAGCAAGCCAATACTTGCGGACCAGGTAAAGAAATAGAGAAAAATAAAACTACTGATTTTGTAATATTCAATTCTGTTATTCATACCATCCTCGCCGACATTCAGGTGCAGGGCTTTATAAAATGAACGACAGCTGACGTTCGCTTCCGGGCTGGCTGATTACGGCCTGCCGGTTATTGATTTCCAGCCGCGGGGGTTCCCCGTGGTTGACAGGCGCTCCGCTGGCAAACACGGCGCAGCAGAGCCAGCTCTCACCGTGAGCAATCTCGCCGGTAAGGAGCGGGATAGCGGCACATTCCGGGAACATGACGCTGCTGTTTGGCGGAGTGACAATACTTTCCGCACGGCGATGGATGACCGGTGAGAGATCGACGATCCGGCTCATGCCGTTATCCGCCACCAGGCTCACCCCGCGCTCGTCGGCCTGCGGCTCGGTTTTGCGTACCGCAAAGCCCCCTTCCGCCGTTTGCAATGTCCGTGCGCTGTTAATGCGATGCAGACGAAGGTGCCATTCGCCAAACGGGATCAGCCAGGTGTCGACATGCACGTCATGCCACGGCGACCAGCGTGAAAAGATGACGTTCTCATCAACGCGAACCTCCTCGCAGTCGCGGCGGCCGCGGTAGTAGTTATCGCCGTCGGCCAGCAGGAGCATGGAGTCGCTGGCCGCATGCTTAAGACCATAGCGCCCACGCTCGATGGTGAAGCCAAAGCGGCTGGAGTAGGCAAATTTGGTGTATTTCGCCTCGGTATTAACGTAATTATTCAGCTCCAGCTGCCCGGCAGTGAGCAGGGTGACATGCTGCGACTGTGGCGCGTGAATGAGGATCTGCTGGGCCTTCGGGAGCACGCGCTTTTCAGCCAGCGGCGGCAGCGGTTGCTCTTCCGCCTGCCAGAACGGGTGCGCTTCAGGCAATGCCAGAATCAGCATCGTTTTCAACGCCCAGTAAGGCGAGCCGGGGGAATTGTAGTCTTCACACATCGCCAGGTTGGGGTAAGCAAACCCGAGCGTCAGGATCCCGTCGCGATCGGTAATCGGCTGCTGTTGCCACCAGCGCAGATGGCGCAGGATGATCCCCTTTACGATGCCGGGGGTGAACACCTCCAGCCCGGAGAATGCCACTGCGCTCCAGAAGGCGACCATCGCGAAGCGGTAGGTCAGGCTGCGGCCGAACGGAATCGACGCGCCATCGGCGGCAGACATAAAGATAAAATCGTCCGCAAAGAGGCGGGAACGCTCGCGCAGCACGGCGGCCCGCTCGTCATCACCGCTGAGTGTGGCGTAGATAAGGCCGTAAAAGTGGAACGCCATCGAGATGTAATAATCTTTCGGACGGCCAGCACCGTCGGAGTACCAGCCGTCGCCGAGGTAGTAGGCATCCATCATCGCAAAACGGCGATCGATGGCGGACTGATCGTACGGTAGCCCGGCGCGTTTAAAACCGAGCTGAACCATAATGGCGAAATAGTTCCAGTTGCTGTCGGGCATCTCCGCGTCGGTGATCTGGTTTAACCAGGCGTGCAGGTTCATGACCTCGCGCTCGCTAAACAGGTCGGTGAGCTTCTCCTGTAATAACGTAAGCCCCAGACCGTAGGCCGCCATCTCTACCAGCCGCTGATCGTAAGGGGCAGTTTCTCCCCAGTAGTCCGGGTGCGTCGGATCGGTGCCAATGCGCATAGCGTTGATATATTTGTCGCTAAAGGGGGTGGTGTCCCCTCCTGCCATCAATGGAAACAGCCCCCACAGCACGCGGGAAAGCCCCTCCATTTCGGCAATGTCTGTTGCGTAGTGCGCGCTGGTTTTCCCCAGCGAAAAGCGCGAACGCCCGGCCGGAAACTGTTTATCCAGCGCGCTCAGCATCCCATTCAGGGCCGTAACCAGATCCTGACGGGAAGACAACGGATTTGATTTTTCTTGCTCTACCGCCCACATACGCTTGCCCTCGTAATCAACTGCGGCAAAGCATAGTGAATCCGTCGGGCGCAGAAATGTTAGCCCGGTCACAGGAGTGAGAGATGAATGAACTCCCCGTTGAGAAAATTTAAAAAGGTGGTTTATAACGACGTAGAGAGGGGTAAAAATTGAGTTTTATTGCACTATGCGCGAAACGCCACAATCTGAATTTCTTGAGCTTATTACCTTAAACGATACCCTGGTGTCGTTCAGTCGACTCTTTGCCAACACCGTGCGCTACCACCACTGGCACCAGTGTCTGGAGATCCTCTACGTTGAAGAGGGGTTTGGCGTGGCGATTGTTGATAACCGACATTACACCATGCGCCCCGGGCGGCTCTTTTTCTTTCCCCCCTTTACGCTGCACAAGGTGATGGTGGATGAGCAGGCCGAGGCCAGCTATCGCCGCACCATTATTCATCTCGATCACCACGCGGTACTAAAGGCACTGCGGGATTTCCCTCAGACCCGGCAGCGCCTGCAGCAGCTCTCACGCCGTGGCGGACCGGCGTGGGTCGTGGATATGGCCCACTGCCATAGCCATCTCGATCATCTGTTTAGCTGTTACCAGCCCCCGCTTAATGCAGAGCGTATCGCCAGCCTGCTGATTAGCCTCTTCGCCATGCTGCCTCAGGAGATAGACGGCGAGCGCGGCAGCAGCCACGGGATTGCCAGCCAGGTGATGTTCTGGCTGGATGAGCACTATCGTGAGAAATTCAGGCTGGATACGCTGGCGCAGGCGCTGGGAAAGTCTCGCAGCTATGTGTCACGAAAATTTCACGCCGAAACGGGGGAGAAAATTCACGACTATCTGAACACCCTGCGGCTGCGTAAGGCGTGCGAATATCTGCTGCATAGCGAAGAGAGCGTGCGCGATATCGCCGCGCGGGTGGGGTTTTCAGACGTGACCTGGTTTATCAGCGCCTTTCGCAAGGGGATTGGGGAGACGCCGCTGCAGTATCGTAAAAACCACGCCAGCGACTAATCTTCAGGCACAAAAAAGCCCTGCATCGCAGGGCTTGTTTATCAGGCTTCGATATCGGCCATGTCGCCTTTCTCCTGCAGCCAGTTACGTCGGTCTTCCGAACGTTTCTTGGCCAGCAGCATATCCATCACGGCGTTGGTTTGCTGTTCGTCTTCATCGCTGATGGTCAGCTGTACCAGACGACGCGTGTTGGGATCCAGGGTCGTTTCACGCAGCTGCATCGGGTTCATCTCGCCCAGCCCTTTAAAGCGCTGCACGTTGGGTTTGCCCTTCTTACGCTTTAACTGCTCCAGCACGCCCGCTTTCTCTTCTTCCGTCAGCGCGTAGTAAACCTCTTTGCCGAGGTCGATACGGTAGAGCGGCGGCAGCGCCACGTGAACGTGGCCGTTTTTCACCAGCGTACGGAAGTGCTTCACGAACAGCGCGCAGAGCAGCGTGGCGATGTGCAGCCCGTCGGAGTCCGCATCCGCAAGGATACAGATCTTGCCGTAGCGCAGCTGGCTCAGATCCTCGCTGTCCGGATCGATCCCGATCGCGACAGAGATATCGTGCACTTCCTGCGAGGCCAGCACTTCGTCTGAAGAGACTTCCCAGGTGTTGAGGATCTTACCCTTCAGGGGCATGATCGCCTGATATTCACGATCGCGCGCCTGCTTGGCCGATCCGCCCGCCGAGTCCCCTTCTACCAGGAACAGCTCGGTGCGGTTGAGATCCTGCGCGGTGCAGTCCGCCAGCTTGCCCGGCAGCGCGGGGCCGCTGGTGAGCTTTTTACGCACCACTTTCTTCGCCGCACGCAGACGACGCTGGGCGCTGGAGATGGCCATTTCGGCCAACATTTCTGCCGCCTGCACGTTCTGGTTCAGCCACAGGGTAAAGGCATCTTTTACCACCCCGGAGACAAAGGCCGCGCACTGGCGTGAAGAGAGACGCTCTTTGGTCTGTCCGGCAAACTGCGGATCCTGCATCTTCACGGAGAGCACGTAGGCACAGCGATCCCAGATATCTTCCGCCGACAGCTTCACGCCGCGCGGCAGAATATTGCGGTATTCGCAGAATTCACGCATCGCATCGAGCAGACCCTGACGCAGGCCGTTGACGTGGGTGCCGCCAAGCATGGTCGGGATCAGGTTGACGTAGCTTTCGGTCAACAGCTCGCCGCCTTCCGGCAGCCACAGCAATGCCCAATCCACCGCCTCGGTGTCGCCGGCGAAATTACCGACGAAAGGTTTTTCCGGCAGGGTCGGCAGGCCGTTTACCGCTTCGCAGAGATAGTCGTTCAGACCATCGGCATAGCACCAGCTCTGCTCGGTGTTATTAACGTGATCTTTAAAGGTGATCTCCACACCCGGGCAGAGCACCGCTTTCGCTTTCAGCAGGTGCGTCAGACGGGAAACGGAAAAACGTGGGCTGTCGAAGAAGCTCTCGTCAGGCCAGAAGTGGACGCTGGTGCCGGTGTTGCGTTTGCCGCACGTGCCGACAACCTGCAGATCCTGCACCTTTTCACCGTTCTCAAACGCGATGTTATAGATCTGGCCGTCGCGACGGACGTTCACTTCCACGCGCTTAGACAGGGCGTTAACGACGGAGATCCCCACGCCGTGCAGACCGCCCGAGAACTGATAGTTCTTGTTAGAGAACTTACCGCCCGCATGCAGACGACAGAGAATCAGCTCAACGGCAGGTACGCCCTCTTCCGGGTGAATATCCACCGGCATACCACGCCCGTCGTCGATGACCTCCAGCGACTGATCGGCGTGCAGGATGACGTCGACGCGTTTGGCATGGCCTGCCAGCGCTTCGTCCACACTGTTATCAATAACTTCCTGGCCCAGATGGTTTGGGCGCGTCGTATCGGTGTACATCCCCGGGCGGCGGCGAACCGGCTCTAGCCCGGTGAGTACCTCAATGGCATCAGCGTTATAGGTTTGCGTCATGATTTAAACTAGCAATTCGCATTGATTGTCAGTGGCTGTGCAGTCCAAGAAAATCGACAATCTGGGTGAAATGATTCTCAAAGCCCGTGAAAGCATGATTTCCGCCCTCTTCTACAGTCTGGCGGCAAGAGGCGTAATACGCCACTGCCTGGCGGTAATCCAGCACTTCATCGCCCGTTTGTTGCAGCAGCCAGATAAGATCCGGCGCTTCAAGCGGGTCTACCTGCATAACTTTGAGATCGTAAATATGGCGTGACTCTAGCACATATTGCTGCCCGGTGTAGGGGTTCTCGTTTTGCCCGAGAAAGTCCCGTAACAGCTCGAATGGCCGAACTGCCGGATTCACCACCACCGCAGGCAACATAAAGCATTGTGACAGCCAGGTGGCGTAGTATCCGCCCAGAGAAGAGCCCACGACGCCCAGCGGTTCACCGCCGTGCGCCAGCACGATAGATTCCAGCAGTTCTGCAGCATCGGCCGGGTATGGCGGCAGCTGCGGCACGATTATCTCAACCTGTGGATGATGAACATTTAGCCACTGGCGAAACTGTGTTGCCTTCGCAGAGCGCGGCGAACTGTTAAAACCGTGGAGATAAAGAAGTGCTGACATCAGTATCCTTCTGAAGCCGTATCCGGACGGAACGCGGTTCCTTGCAGGCGGCAAACTTCCGTCGTTAAGCTGCCATCAGCATGCAGTTCCAGCCAGCGCCAGCCCGGCGCAATGGTATCAAGCGTAAAGTTGGCGCAGTGGGGTTTGAACTGCACGCAGGTGGATGGCGTAGCCAGCAGGCGACGACCGTTCCAGTCGAGATCCTGCTCCTGGTGGATATGACCACAGAGCAAATTTTTTACGCGGGGGAATTTCACCAGCACCTGATCCAATGCGGCAGAGTTGCGCAGACTGTGCTGATCAAGCCAGCTACATCCCGCAGGTAACGGATGATGGTGCAATAACAGCAGGGTATGGCGCTCGGGCTCAGCGTTGAGCTTATCTTCCAGCCACTCGAGCTGGAATTCACTCAGCTCGCCGTGCGGTACGCCGAACACCTGGCTATCGAGCAGCAAAATTTGCCAGTGGTCGCCCACGAAGACGCGCTTGGCAGGCGAGATGCCCGCATCCTGAAGCGCGCTGTACATCGCAGGCTGGAAATCGTGGTTGCCAGGCAACCAGACGCAGGGCACGCTGAAGCTCGCGATACCCTCAGCGAAGCGCTGGTAGGCCGCAGCGGTTTGATCCTGCGCCAGATCACCCGTGGCGACAATCAGATCGTATTCGCGCTTTTCAGCATGAATCGCATCCAGGACAGCCTGATAGCTCTCCCAGGTATTCACCCCCAACAGGGTTTCATGCTTTTCGGCAAACAGGTGAGTATCAGTAATTTGTAGTACCCTGACTGGCGCCCCACCAGCAACAGTCAGGTTTAACAGGCTTTCCAAATGGTGTCCTTAGGTAGGTTTCACGACGCTAACAAACCGGAATCGCCATCGCTCCATGTGCTAAACAGTATCGTAGCCAGTCGGCCAGAAACTGATTAATTTGATGCTTTTCGTCACGTTGATGCAACTTTTTATTTGGGTAATCATACCGCGCTTTGAAGCGGAAGATCTGCTGACTTGAACACACTTCCGCGACCATCGCATCGTGGTAAAGGCGCACCGTCATCGACGGTAAGCTCCAGTAGCTGACGGATGGGGCCGTCTGCTCAATTTCGACCAGCGTAGTGTAGCGGGTAGATTCCACAATCGTTAACCGATACTGCGCGTTGCTCACCTGATAGCTCACTGTCTCGCCAGCCGCGTCGTTTCGCGGCAGCAGGCGTCGGAGTTGCGCGAAGTTGGTCTCGCACAAACGCATCATTTCAGGGAAGTCAGGTGTATAACGCTTCATTCATTTCCACTCATTTCGTAAGTCTTGATAGTGCAGCTGGAGCCATTGCAAAGCGATGACAGAAGCTGCGTTGTCGATTTTCCCCTCTTCTACCCAAAGGTAAGCCTGCTCCCGGCTCACCACATGAACACGAATGTCTTCGTTTTCATCAGCCAGACCATGTATACCTTGTGCGGTCGTGGCGTCCACTTCGCCTACCAAAACAGATAAACGCTCGCTGGTGCCACCCGGGCTCGCGAGATAGTTCAACACCGGTTTGGTGCGGCCTACTACCAGCCCGGCCTCTTCCATGGCTTCGCGACGGGCGACATCTTCCGCTGTTTCGCCCTCTTCAATCATTCCGGCCACCATCTCCAGTAACCACGGGCTTTCGCTGGTATCAAATGCGGCAATACGAATCTGCTCTACCAGTACCACTTCGTCGCGCACTGGGTCAAAGGGTAGCAATACTGCGGCGTGCCCGCGCTCAAAAATTTCGCGTTTCACTTCGCCACTCATTTCGCCGTTAAACAAGCGGTGGCGAAAACGGTAAAGATCGAGCGAAAAAAATCCGCGATAGAGCGTTTCTCGTGCAATAATTTCTACATCATTTTTGCTGAAAGTCACTGGCATCTTTTCCGGTATAGGCATGAGAGTGTCCTGTAAAAGTGGTGATGTTATTTCGATTTTCAAATCTTCTAAAATGCGGTTTCTCAGACAGTATGGTAAATTGCTGCGAGTTACTGCCGGATGGCACGGAACGCCAACCTTTTGTACTGGCGAAGTCTGCTAGAATCGGTAAATTATTTTTAATTAGATCAGCGCTAACAAAGCTTCACAACAAGGAAAGCAAATGAAGAAATTGCTCCCCATTCTCATCGGCCTGAGCCTGACGGGTTTCAGCGCGATGAGTCAGGCAGAGGACCTGTTACAGGTTTATAAGCAGGCACGACTGAGCAACCCGGAACTGCGTAAATCCGCTGCCGACCGTGATGCTGCCTTTGAGAAGATTAATGAAGCACGCAGCCCACTTCTGCCGCAACTCGGTTTAGGGGCTGACTATTCCTACACTAACGGCTATCGCGATGCTAACGGTCAGGACTCAAACGTGACCAGCGGTTCTCTGCAGTTAACCCAGACTCTGTTTGATATGTCTAAATGGCGTGCTCTGACCCTGCAGGAAAAATCTGCCGGTATTCAGGATGTCACTTTCCAGACCGATCAACAAACCCTGATTCTCAACACCGCGACGGCTTACTTCAAGGTGCTGAGCGCTATCGATACCCTCTCTTATATCGAAGCCCAGAAACAGGCTATCTACCGTCAACTGGATCAGACCACCCAGCGTTTTAACGTTGGCCTCGTGGCGATCACCGACGTACAGAACGCCCGTTCACAGTACGACAGCGTGCTGGCGAACGAAGTGACCGCGCGTAACGACCTTGATAACGCCGTTGAAGAGCTGCGTCAGGTCACCGGTAATTACTACCCGCAACTGGCTTCGCTGAACGTCGACAGCTTCAAAACCGATAAGCCGCAGGCGGTGAATGCCCTGCTGAAAGAAGCTGAAAACCGTAACCTGAGCCTGCTGCAGGCACGTCTGAGCCAGGACCTGGCCCGTGAACAGATTCGTCAGGCGCAGGATGGCCACTTGCCAACCCTGGATCTGAATGCCTCCTCCAGCATCTCTAACTCACGTTACAGCGGCTCCAACTCCATCAATAATAACGCTGACGTAGGTCAGAACAAAGTTGGCCTGAGCTTCTCCCTGCCGCTGTATCAGGGCGGAATGGTGAACTCGCAGGTTAAACAGGCGCAGTACAACTTTGTTGGCGCGAGCGAGCAGCTTGAAAGCGCACACCGCAGCGTTGTGCAGACTGTACGTTCCTCCTTTAACAACGTGAACGCCTCCATCAGCAGCATCAACGCCTATAAACAGGCCGTTGTCTCTGCCCAGAGCTCTCTGGATGCGATGGAAGCCGGTTACTCAGTGGGTACCCGTACCATTGTTGACGTGCTGGATGCGACGACCACGCTCTATAACGCCAAGCAGCAGCTGTCTAATGCGCGTTATAACTACCTGATTAACCAGCTGAACATCAAATCTGCCCTGGGAACCCTGAATGAACAGGACCTGCAGATTTTGAACAGCTCCCTGGGTAAACCTATCTCTACCACGCCAGAATCCGTGGCGCCGGAAAATCCAGGTCAGGATGCGTCCGCTGATGGTTATGCCGCGAACAGTGCCGCTCCAGCCGCACGCCCGGTCTCTACCGGAATGCTGCGCAACTGATGCGCTAACCCGGCCTGATTTTTCAGGCCGGGTCTGTTTTCACACCAACCGATAAATACAACCCGATCCCTTCGAATTGCAGACAGCCGAGGCACAGGCAGTTTGAACTCTGTCCGGTATAAACGTAAGCCAACGTAAAGATCCCCTCGATTCCCGCACTACGCTTCATTTTCGACCACTCATCCTCTATTCTGAGCGTTATATACCACGTAATACCACCGGGTCCTGGAAGACAAAAATGAAACGGACAAAATCCATCAATCACGCGTCGTTCCGCAAAAATTGGGGCGCACGCCATCTTACTCCTGTCGCACTGGCCGTAACGGCCGTCTTTATGCTGGCGGGCTGTGAACAAAACGACGAAACGGTTTCGCTCTATCAGAACGCTGATGACTGCGCGACCGCCACCGGCAACAAAGCGGAATGTACCACCGCTTACAACAGTGCCCTGAAAGAGGCTGAACGTACTGCGCCGAAATACGCCAGCCGTGAAGACTGCGTAGCCGAATTCGGTGAAGGTCAGTGTCAGCAGGCACCAACACCGGCACAGGCTGGCACCGCGCCAGAAAACCAGGCGCAGGCGCAATCCAGCGGCAGTTTCTGGATGCCGCTGATGGCGGGCTATATGATGGGCCGCCTGATGAGCGGTGGCGCAGGCTACCAGCAGCAGCCGCTGTTTAGCTCCAAAAATCCGAACAGCCCTGCCTACGGCAAATATACCGACGCCAGCGGTAAGGGATACGGCGCCGCGCAGCCGGGCCGTACCATGACGGTACCGAAAACCGCGATGGCGCCAAAACCGGCGACCACCAGCACCGTGACCCGCGGCGGCTTTGGGGAATCTGTTGCGAAACAGACCTCCATGCAGCGTAGTGCCACGGGCACCTCGACCCGCTCCATGGGCGGCTGATAATGGAACGAGTCAGTATTGTCGAGCGCCCGGACTGGCGCGAAAAAGCCACTGAATATGGTTTTAACTTCCACACCATGTACGGCGAACCGTACTGGTGTGAAGAGGCCTATTACAAGCTCACTCTTGAGCAGGTTGAAAAGCTGGAAGAGGTGACTGCCGAACTGCATCAGATGTGTTTGAAAGTCGTCGATAAGGTCATTGCCAGCGATGCGCTAATGACCAAATTCCGCATTCCTAAACACACCTGGGGTTTCGTTCGCCAGTCCTGGGAAACGTATCAACCGTCGCTCTATTCCCGCCTCGATCTGGCGTGGGATGGCGTTGGTGAACCTAAGCTACTTGAGAATAACGCCGATACGCCGACTTCCTTGTACGAAGCGGCGTTCTTCCAGTGGATTTGGCTGGAAGATCAGCTCCAGGCGGGCAAGCTGCCGGAAGGTAGCGATCAGTTTAACAGCCTGCAGGAAAAGCTGATTGCGCGCTTTGCCGAGCTGCGTGAGCAGCACGGTTTCAACCTGCTGCATCTGGCCTGCTGCCGCGATACGGTAGAAGATCGGGGTACCGTGCAGTATCTGCAGGACTGCGCTGCAGAAGCAGAGGTCGCCACCGAATTTCTGTATATGGAAGACATTGGTCTGGGTGAGAAAGGTCAGTTTACTGATCTGCAGGACCAGGTCATCAGCAATCTGTTCAAGCTCTATCCGTGGGAGTTCATGCTGCGCGAGATGTTCTCCACCAAGCTGGAAGATGCCGGCGTGCGCTGGCTGGAGCCAGCATGGAAGAGCATCATCTCGAACAAAGCGCTGTTGCCGATGCTGTGGGAGATGTTCCCGGATCACCCTAACCTGCTGCCTGCTTATTTCGCCGAAGATGACTATCCGCCCATGGATAAGTATGTCGTGAAACCGATCTTCTCCCGCGAAGGTGCCAACGTATCGATTATCGAAAACGGTAAAACGGTGGAAGCCGTTGAAGGTCCGTACGGTGAAGAGGGAATGATCGTCCAGCAGTTTTATCAACTGCCTAAATTTGGCGACAGCTATGTCCTGATTGGCAGCTGGCTTATCAACGACGAGCCAGCCGGGATTGGTATTCGTGAAGACCGGGCGCTGATTACCCAGGATCTGTCACGCTTCTATCCGCACATCTTTGTAGAGTAAACCTTGCCCGGTGGCCTGCGCTACCGGGCATGTTTTAACCCACCTGTACCGACAACATGCTCAGGCTCCCCATCTCAATTCCGTCGACCGGGATCGTTATCGGCTCTTCACCATCCCAGGCCCCCAGCACATACAGCAGAGGCAAGAAATGTTCAGCCGTGGGATTCGACAGCGAGCCGCCTTCGTGTTCCAGGTAATTCGCGAGCGGATGCTCTCCGGCGGGCCCCTGCCAGTGAAGATTCGCTTTTACAAAATCGTTGAACGATGTCGCCCAGGGATAGGGCGTATGTTCGCCATGCCAGCGCGCGGTACGCAGGTTGTGCACCACATTACCGCTGGCCACCAGCATAATGCCCTTGTCACGCAATGTTGCCAGCTTGCGCCCCATCTCCAGATGCCAGGCCGCCGGTTTGGTGCTGTCGATGCTAAGCTGCACCATGGGGATGTCTGCTTCCGGATACATCTTAATAAGCACGCCCCAGGAGCCATGGTCGAAGCCCCAGGCCTCTTTATCCAGCGCCACCGGGACGGGCGCCAGCCTTTCAACCAGCGCCTGCGCCAGCTCGGGCGAACCCGGCGCCGGGTAGTGCGTGTCATACAATGCCTGTGGAAAACCGCCAAAATCGTGGATCGTTTTCGGCGCTTCCATCGCGGTCACGCCAGTACCGCGGGTGAACCAGTGGGCGGACACCACCACGATAGCCTTCGGACGCGGTAAGGTCTCGCCCAGATGACGCCATGCGCGGGTATAGACGTTATCCTCCAGCACGTTCATCGGGCTACCGTGCCCCAAAAACAGCGCTGGCATACGAGAAGCAGTCATGGTGATATCCTTACATAAGATGTCGATTTAATAGCATCACATTACGCGCTATCGCGCTAAGATGAACCCGGATAAGCATGATGATGATCTTCAGGAAATTTGAATGTAAGGGAATGGTAAAGGCGTAGCGGCCCTCTCGCTTTGCCCGCTTTTAGCCCTTAATATTAATGAGAATCGTTATCAAAAGGAGAGAGACATGTCAGTACCCTTGCTTCTGACCATACTTGCAGGCGCCGCCACGTTTATTGGTGCGATTCTCGGCGTGCTGGGCCAGAAACCGTCTAACCGCGTGCTGGCCTTCTCCCTCGGCTTTGCCGCGGGCATTATGCTGCTGATATCACTCATGGAGATGCTGCCCGCCGCGCTGGGTACCGAGGGCATGTCGCCGGTGCTGGGCTATGGCATGTTTGTCTTCGGCCTGCTGGGTTACTTTGCGCTGGACCGGATGCTGCCCCATGCGCATCCGCAGGATCTGATGCAAAAAGGGTCGAAACCGCTGCCGGGCAATATCAAACGTACCGCCGTGCTGCTGACGCTGGGCATCAGCCTGCATAACTTCCCGGAAGGGGTCGCCACCTACGTTACCGCCAGCAATAACCTTGAGCTGGGCTTTGGTATCGCGCTGGCCGTGGCATTGCACAATATTCCTGAAGGTCTGGCGGTGGCCGGACCGGTCTATGCCGCCACGGGCTCTAAACGTAAAGCGGTATTCTGGGCTGGGATCTCCGGTATGGCAGAGATTCTTGGCGGCGTGCTGGCATGGCTGATTCTGGGAAGCCTGATTTCACCGGTGGTGATGGCGGCCATCATGGCTGCGGTCGCGGGGATTATGGTGGCGTTGTCCGTGGATGAACTCATGCCGCTGGCAAAAGAGATCGATCCTAACAATAACCCGAGCTATGGCGTGCTCTGCGGCATGTCGGTGATGGGGCTAAGTCTGGTCCTGCTACAAACCGCAGGGATAGGATAAAAAAAACGCCGGGTTAACCCGGCGTTTTTCATTCAATTAGCTGGCTTTGCGCTCATGTGCCTGACGATAGGCCACCAGATCTTCAATGGTGACAACGGCCATGTTGTGCTTCACGGCAAAGTCGATGCACTCTGGCGCGCGCGCCATGCTGCCGTCGTCGTTGGTCAGTTCACAGAGCACGCCGGCTGGCTTGAAGCCTGCCAGAGTCACCAGATCGATGGTTGCTTCAGTGTGACCACCGCGGGTCAGAACGCCGCCCGGCTGCGCGCGCAGCGGAAAGACGTGGCCCGGACGGTTCAGATCGGAAGGTTTTGCGCCGTCGGCAATGGCGGCACGAACGGTCGTAATACGGTCGGCAGCAGACACGCCAGTGGTCACGCCGTGGGCTGCTTCGATGGTTACCGTAAAGCCGGTGCCGAAGGCGCTGGTGTTGTTTTCTACCATCATTGGCAGATCCAGCTGCTTACGGCGCTCTTCGTTAAGACACAGGCAGACAATCCCACTGCCGTGGCGAATGGTCAGCGCCATCTGCTCAACGGTCATGGTTTCGGCGGCGAAAATCATATCACCTTCGTTTTCACGATCTTCATCGTCAAGCACCATTACACCGCGACCTTCACGAAGGGCGGTTAGAGCCTGTTCGATACGTTCGACAGGGGTACCAAAAGAGGAAAGTAGCGTCTGATTCATGGTAAATAAACCTCATTAAAATTATGGTTACCAGAATCAGGGCAGTCTTAGGAGCGCCGCAAAGCGGCAAAAAAATAACGTGAGCGGGCCTCGCCCGACTTGATCGTTACTCTCTCCCATCCGGACTTTAACCGTCGGCCCCGGAATTACACCGGATCTGCTGACCTTCAGGCTCACACCTGAAGCGCTCGCGGGCTTTCAACGTAAGGTTGATTTACCGCCGGTGGGGAATTTCGCCCCGCCCTGAGAATAAGCGAGATAACTATAACGCTAATGATTATGTTCGGCAACGCATTAGCTTCATACAAATCTGGTTTATGGATCCGCGTTACGCGCTACAATGGTCATTAACACCTTTTCATCAAGGGAAACGACAATGATTGACCCGAAAAAAATTGAACAGATTGCCCGTCAGGTCCATGAATCCATGCCGAAAGGCATTCGTGATTTTGGTGACGATGTAGAGAAGAAGATCCGTCAGATCCTGCAATCGCAGCTGATGCGTCTGGATCTGGTGAGCCGCGAAGAGTTTGACGTCCAGACTCAGGTGCTGTTGCGTACCCGCGAAAAAATCGCCCTGCTTGAGCAACGTCTGACAGAGCTGGAAAACCGCAACACCCCTGCGGAAGTGAAACCGGCCCCGGCTATTCCACCGGTCGACGATCAGGTATAAAAAAACGGGCCATCAGGCCCGTTTTTTTATTCACTATCTTTCTGTATCTTTTTGATGATGTTCGTCGTTGAACAGCCATCTTCAAAGTTCAGCACCATCACTTCACCGCCGTTAGCCCATACCTCTTCGCTACCGGCGATCTGCTCTGGCTTATAATCACCGCCTTTCACCAGCAGATCGGGCAGGATACCGGCAATCAGGCGCTGCGGCGTGTCCTCTTCAAACGACACCACCCAGTCCACCGCCTCCAGCGCACCCAGTACAATCATGCGCTGTTCCAGAGGATTGACCGGACGGGTCTCGCCCTTCAGACGTTTTGTCGAGGCATCGCTGTTGACCGCCACAATCAGGCGATCGCCCAGCTTGCGCGCGTTGGCCAGATAGGAGACGTGGCCGGCATGCAGGATGTCGAACACGCCATTGGTCATCACCACTTTTTCGCCCCGCTTACGCGCTGCGGCAACGGCGTCTTTAAGCTCGTCTTCGGTCATCACGCCGAAGCCCGTCTCTGCGCGGCCACGCACGGCGTTTTCCAGCTCAACCGGCGAGACGGTAGAGGTGCCCAGTTTGCCCACCACCACGCCTGCCGCGGCGTTGGCAAAGTAACACGCCTCTTCCAGGGTATTGCCCGCCGCAAGCGTCGCCGCCAGCACGCCAATCACCGTATCGCCCGCACCGGTCACGTCATAGACTTCCTGGGCCTGGGTTGGCATATGCAGCGGCGCTTTGCCGGGCTGCAGCAGGCTCATCCCCTGTTCGGAACGGGTCACCAGCAGCGCAGAAAGTTCGAAATCGGCGATGATCTTCATGCCGCGCTCTACCAGCTCAGCTTCGTTTTTGCACTTGCCCGCCACCGCCTCAAACTCAGAGAGGTTAGGCGTCAGCAGCGTGGCACCACGATAGCGTTCGAAGTCTGTCCCTTTCGGGTCGATCAGCACAGGCACATTGGCTTTACGCGCCAGCTGAATCATCTGCTGTACGCTCGCCAGCGCCCCTTTGGCGTAGTCAGAGAGCACCAGCGCGCCAATGTTGCCCAGCGCCTGGTTGATGCGCTCGTGCAGCGGTTGCGGATCTACTCCCTCAAACCCCTCTTCAAAGTCGAGACGGATCAGCTGCTGGTTACGCGATAGCACGCGCAGCTTGGTAATGGTGGGATGGGTAGGCACAGAAACGAAATCACATTTGACGTTCACGTCGGCCAGCGTTTTGCTCAGGGCACGCGCCGCATCATCAATACCTGTCAGCCCCACCAGACGCGAATGCGCGCCGAGGGAGGCAATGTTCATCGCCACGTTTGCCGCGCCGCCAGGACGCTCCTCAATGGTATCAACTTTTACCACCGGTACCGGCGCTTCCGGGGAGATGCGGCTGGTGGGTCCGTACCAGTAGCGATCCAGCATTACATCGCCCACAACCATCACGCCAGCCCGTTCAAACTTTGGCAGTGTTACTTTCATTCCTGACTCCAGAAAGATTCACAATTTGCGCGCGATAATATCACACTTGTTTTGTTACGCACGGTTCCACCAGCCACTTCTGCCAGCTGGCCCGCACAAGCTCTCGCTCTGCCGCGAAGCACTCTGGAGCCACATGGCCAGGCTGCTCTTGCAATGCCAGATGGTGCAACTCATCACGTAGCGTGGTGTAAGCCCGGGTTAACGCCAGCGACTCCGCTTCATCCATGATGTCGTTTTGCGCCAGCAGTTCCAGAATGCGTACGTTATCCGACCAGCGGGTCAGCTTTGGTTTCAGGTGCGCGTGACGCAGTACCAGATATTGCGTAATAAACTCAATATCGGTGATCCCGCCCTCATCGGCCTTGATATCGAAGCGATCCCGGTGCTTATTGCCAAGATGCGAACGCATCTTGTCGCGCATTTCACGCACTTCAGTTTGTAGGGTCTCGCCCTCGCGCGGGGTGGTAAGCACATCCCGACGAATGGTGTCGAATTGCGCGGTTAACTGCGGATCGCCATACACCACCCGGGCGCGCACCAGCGCCTGATGCTCCCACGTCCAGGCTTCGTTTTGCTGATAGTCGGCAAAGGATTCGGTCGAGGTGACCAACATGCCCGCCGCGCCAGAGGGACGCAGTCGCGCATCCACCTCATAGAGGATCCCTGATGAGGTGCGGGTGCTAAAGAGGTGCATGATGCGCTGAGCCAGCCGCAAATAGAACTGCCGCCCGTCGATTTCCCGCTCGCCGTCGGTCATCACGTCCACCGGGCAGTCGTGCAGGAAGATCAGATCCAGATCGGAGCTGTATCCCAGCTCCCAGCCACCCAGCTTGCCGTACCCCACTACCGCAAAACCGCGGCCTTCCCGATCGGCCAGGTGCTTCGGCTGCCCATAGCGCGCCACCATTTGCACCCATGCCTGCTGTACCACCGCATCAATAATCGCTTCCGCCAGCCAGGTTAAATGGTCACTCACTTTCATGACCGGCAGCGTTTCAGCGATATCAGCAGCCGAGACGCGCAACATCTGCGCCTGCTTGAACTGGCGCAGCGCCTCAAGCTGCTGCTCTTCGTCCTCTTCCGGTACGCGCAGCAGATATTGGCGCAGCTCGTCGCGATAGGCGTCCGTCGCCGTCGGCTGGTAAAGGGTATTGGGATCAAGCAGCTCATCCAGCAACAACGGATAACGCGCCAGCTTATTGGCCACCATGGGCGAGGCGGCACAGAGGGTGATCAGGTGCTTAAGCGCGCCGGGAAATTCGCTTAGCAGCTCCAGATAAGTGGTACGGGTGATAATGCCCGTTAGCAGCGGCGTCAAACGCGAAAGGGGGATCGGGGCATCCGCGCGGGGGCAGACTTCACTCAGCAGATGCGGCATAAGATGATCCAGCACCTGGCGCCCGCGAGGGCCGATGGCGCGCCTGTTCATCTCCAGGCGGAAATCGGCAATCAGCGCCACGACCCGGTGACGATCTTCATCGCTCAGGTGCGCCAGTACCGGGGTGGTGTCGTCCTCTTCCAGCGCATCCTGCCACAGCTCGCGCCAGTGCTCAGAGAGTTCATCCTCTTGTGATTCGCTTTCGTCATCGCCAATCAGTTCATTAAAGATATGCCTCACCGCGGCCATGTGCCGATCGAGCTGGTCGGTAAGGCTTTGCCAGTCATCCATCCGCATGCCCCAGGCGAGGCGTGCGCGATTGAGATCGTCGCCCGGCAGAGTCTGCGTCTGCTCGTCGTTGATACTTTGCAGCAGATTCTCAAGCCGACGTAAAAAGAGGTAGGCCTCACGCAGCGTCTGCGCATCCCCTTCCGGCAGCAAATTCAGCTGCGCAATCGCCGCCAGGGTGGGCAGCAGAGAGCGGGATTGCAGCGACGGCTCGCGCCCACCGCGAATCAACTGGAAGACCTGAACAATAAATTCGATTTCCCGGATACCGCCCGCGCCGAGCTTGATGTTATCCCGCAGTCCACGACGCCGCACTTCCCGGGCTATCATCCCTTTCATGTTTCGCAGCGACTGAATTACGCTGAAGTCGATATAACGACGGAAGACAAACGGGCGCAGCATGGCGCGTAACTCACCAGCGTAGACATCGTCGTTATCGCCCATGATCCGCGCTTTTACCATCGCGTAGCGTTCCCAGTCGCGCCCCTGCTCCTGGTAATAATCTTCCAGCGCGGCATAGCTCAGCACCAGCGGGCCGCTGTCGCCAAAGGGGCGCAAACGCATATCCACCCGATAGACAAAGCCGTCCTGAGTCGGCTGATCCAGCGCTTTGATAAGCCGCTGACCCAGACGCGTGAAAAATTGAGCGTTATCCAGCTCGCGGCGCCCCCCACGGGTCGCCCCTTTCTCCGGCCAGGCAAAGATCAGATCAATATCCGAAGAGAAGTTCAGCTCGCCGCCGCCCAGCTTCCCCATCCCCAGAATCATCAAGGGCTGCGGGATGCCTTCGTCATTACAGGGGGTTCCCCACTCTTTGCAGCACGCCTCGTACAGCCAGTCGCGGGCGGCGACGATTAAGGTCTCCGCCAGGGCACTCAGCTGCTGTAACGTGCTCTCTTCGCTCACCAGTGACAGCGCCTGCGCCCAGGCGATGCGCACCATCACCTGACGGCGGAACTGACGCAGCACGCGCATCAGCGCAGCCTCGTCGGTCACCTCTACCAGCGCAGCGTGCAGCCAGGCGGCATACTCCCGCCACTCTTCCGCCTGGGGTGGCGAGGTTTCAAGTTCCACCAGCCAGTCGGGATGCGCAGAAATACTCTCCTGCACAAAATCGCTAAAGGTCAGCACCTGCTGCGCCTGCTCACTCAGGGAGGAGGCGGGTAACGACGCCGGCAGACGTTCACACACCGTCTGCCACTGCTGCTGTAACTGGGAGAAAAGCGGCATGATTGGGGTTCCTTGCCTGCGTTAACGTTTTCCGCTGTGCAGCCAGAATGGCTCCTGCGAAATGGACTCATTACGGAAATGTTCAATCTCAATACGCTGACGAGTCTTAATGGCATGCTGCAACCCCTGCCAGTTCTCCAGCCAGGCATGGGCGACGGGGCCATCATAGGCGCCAGCCAGCAGCAATATGCTGTCGATATCACGCGCCAGTCGGATCAGCTGATCGCCATACTGGTCACCCAGCGGCTGGGCGAACGCCGCTTTCAGTTCCGCCGCGTGACGGGAAAGGTGAATATCAGCAAAGCGTTTAAATGAGTCGTCAATTTTGGCCTGCGCTTTGGCATCCAGGAAATTGCGCCAGCCATGGGTCACCAGAAACTCGGTCAACGCCAGTTTAGCCGTGGCGTTTTGCGCGCTGTACGCGGCCGTCTGGGCAGAGACCTCGGTTGCCATCAGGGTCTCGGTCTGGGTAAGCAGATCACGTAAACGAGCACTTGCTTTACGCGGAACGATACCGCCAAACAGCGCCAGGGTATGGCGCACCAGGCTTATTGCCGCCAGCACGTCTGCTTTGGCGTCTTTCACGCCGCGTACCCACAGCTCTTCATGGTACTGCCACTGGCTGAGGGCCAGTTCCAGTGCCGCTTCAAAGCCCTTCTCCACGGAGGATTTGGCCGGAACCTTCAAAATTGGCGTCGGTTTGCGGGTGCGTGGGGCATTACCTGCCGCCAGGTGATAACCGCGCGCGGCTTTGCTCAGGCTTCCCTGACGCAGACCCGGCTGGCTTACCAGCTTGCGCGCCAGTTTCAGCACATCTTCGGCATCGCCTTCCAGCAGCTCCAGCTCCAGCTCGCAAAGGGGTTCCTGCAGTTCACCGGCCTTCACTTCCCCGAGGTCGAGGGCAATCTCAATGCGGCTGTTGCCTTCATTCACAAGCCACTTCTCGCGCATGAAATTGGTGCTGAACAGGGGGCTCACCTCGGCGGCAAGCGTGGCGGGTAATCCCCCTTCCGGCCAGACCTCAGCCGGGAAGCGATCCAGCGCCAGTTCAGGCTTTTCAATGTTGATGTTGTATTCAGGACGTTGATGCAAACCGCCCACCACGCGACCGGCGATTTTCATCGTCATCTCATAGCGCCCGCTGGCACCACGGATGCGCAGGCCCATATCGTGGCGGCGCAGCCAGTTATCCGGCGTTTCGTAATAGATGTTAAGTAACTCCACCGGCTGATGATGTTCAGCGGTCAACTGGTGAAGGCGGGTACGCAGCGCATCAACGCTGTCATTTTCGACGATAAATTTTAATTCGATTTCCTGAGCCATGGCCTCGATCTTCTGGTTGCGTCACAGCGGGGTAAATTACAGCGAACTTACTCATCACTTTTTTGTCAGTAGATAGTATTTTGCGCCAGATTGCCACGCAATGAGCAATTTGACGGGCGTAAAGGTTAGACGCAGTGCGTTACGGTACACAGATGATTCTGAATGCTGACGAATCTTTTGCGTGGAAGCATCGTAACCTCTACTATCGTTCCACTTTTTATGTAAATAACGACTAATGATGCTTAAATTACGCCTGATTGGACTCACTTTCCTCGCTTTCAGCGCCGCCACTGCGGTGCACGCGGAAGAGAAACGCTACGTTTCTGATGAACTCAACACCTGGGTACGCAGCGGCCCGGGCGACCATTATCGTCTCGTGGGCACCGTCAATGCCGGCGAGGAAGTCTCTCTGTTACAGACCAATGCGGATACCAACTACGGCCAGGTGCGCGACAGCAGCGGCCGTACGGCGTGGATCCCGTTGAAAGAGCTTAGCACTAACCCCAGCCTGCGTACCCGTGTACCGGATCTGGAAAATCAGGTTAAGACCCTGACCGATAAGCTAAATAATATCGATACCACCTGGAACCAGCGCACCGCCGAGATGCAGCAGAAGGTCTCGCAGAGCGATAGCGTGATTAATGGCCTGAAAGAAGAGAACCAGAAGCTCAAGAACGAGCTGATCGTCGCGCAGAAGAAGGTCAACGCCGCGAACCTGCAGCTTGACGACAAACAGCGCACCATCATCATGCAGTGGTTTATGTATGGCGGCGGCGTGCTGGGCGTAGGCCTGCTGTTGGGTCTGGTGCTGCCTCACCTGATACCGAGCCGTAAGCGTAAAGATCGCTGGATGAACTAAATCGTCTTCTCTGCCACACTAACGTATTATTTTGTGAAAAATGGATGCGGGAGTGTAAGGCGTGAAGATTTATCTGGTCGGTGGTGCGGTTCGCGATGCGTTGTTAGGTCTGCCGGTCAAAGATAAAGACTGGGTGGTGGTGGGCGCCACCCCCCAGCAGATGCTTGACGCGGGCTACCAGCAGGTAGGCCGCGATTTTCCCGTATTCCTTCATCCCCACTCTCACGAAGAGTATGCCCTGGCGCGTACGGAGCGAAAATCTGGCTCCGGCTATACCGGGTTTACCTGCTATGCCGCACCGGACGTCACCCTGGAGCAAGATCTGCTTCGCCGCGATCTCACTATCAATGCCCTCGCGCGTAATGATGACGGCACCATCGTGGATGCTTACGGCGGCCAGGAGGATTTGAAAAACCGCCTGCTGCGCCATGTCTCCCCTGCGTTTTCAGAAGACCCGCTGCGCGTTCTGCGCGTCGCGCGCTTTGCCGCACGCTACGCCCACCTCAGCTTCCGCATTGCCGACGAGACCATGGCCTTAATGACGGCCATGACCGCCGCAGGCGAGCTGGAGCATTTGACGGCGGAGCGCGTCTGGAAAGAGACGGAAAATGCGCTCTCTACCCGCAACCCGCAGGTCTTTTTCCAGGTGCTGCGCGATTGCGGCGCCCTGAAGGTGCTCTTCCCGGAAATTGACGCCCTCTTTGGGGTGCCTGCGCCAGCGAAGTGGCACCCGGAAATCGATACCGGCATCCATACCCTGATGACCCTAAGCATGGCGGCGATGCTGAGCCCGACGGTGGATGTGCGCTTTGCCACGCTCTGTCACGACCTGGGAAAAGGACTCACGCCAAAAGCGTTGTGGCCACGGCATCACGGCCATGGTCCGGCGGGCGTGAAGCTGGTCTCCGGGCTCTGCCAGCGTCTGCGCGTACCGAACGAACTGCGCGATTTAGCGAAGCTGGTCGCCGAATTCCATGACCTGATCCACACCTTCCCGATCCTGAAACCGGCCACCATCGTGAAGCTTTTCGACAGCATCGACGCCTGGCGCAAGCCCGTACGCGTGGAGCAGATCGCCCTTACCAGCGAAGCGGACGTACGTGGACGCACCGGGTTTGAGGCCAACGACTACCCGCAGGGTCGGTTACTCCGTGAAGCCTGGGATGTGGCGAAAGCGGTGCCGACCAAAGCGGTCGTGGAGGCAGGATTTAAGGGCGCAGAAATTCGCGAAGAGTTAACGAAAAGGCGTATTCAGGCAGTGTCAGAATGGAAGGAAAAGCGTTGCCCTCAGCCAAAAGAGTGAGGGCAACCGGTCATCAGAAGAAGACCACGTACACCGCTGCCGCGACGATAAAGCGGTAGATGGCGAACGGAATAAAGGAGATGCGCTTGATGAGCTGGAGGAAGGTTTTGATCGCCACCAGCGCCACGAGGAACGCCGTCACGAAGCCGACGGCAAACATCGGGATGTCGCCCACCGTCAGGAAGTGGAAGCTCTTATAGAGATCCAGCGCGGTGGCACCCATCATCATCGGCACCGCCAGCAGGAACGAGAACTCCGATGCCGCATAGCGGCTCACGCCCATCAGCATACCGCCGGAAATGGTCGCCCCGGAGCGGGAGAAGCCCGGCCACAATGCCAGACACTGGAAGCAGCCAATCATAAACGCCTGGCGGTAAGTCATATCATCCAGACCCGGCGCGCGCGGCTCTTTTGGCTTCAGCAGTTCTGCCGCAATCAGCAGCACGCCACCCACCACCAGCGCGTACATCACGTTAATGGGGTTGAAGAGCGATTTGATGGTGTCGTGGAAAATCAGGCCCAGCACCACGGCGGGCGCCATACCAAGCAGAATATGAATCAATGTGAGACGACCTTTGCCCTCGCCTTCATGCTGCGGTGGGCGGCCAAAATGAATGCCAATCAGGCCGAACAGACGGCGCCAGAACATCACCACCACGGCGAGAATGGAACCCAACTGAATAACCACTTCGAAGGTTTTTGCCGTTTCGCCCTCAAAGCCCAGCAGGTGACCCACGATAATCATGTGTCCGGTACTGGAAACCGGCAAAAACTCCGTCAATCCTTCGACCACACCCAGTATTGCCGCTATCAACAGCGAGTGCATATCGCTCATCAAATAAACCCCTAAAAATTATAGTAAAAACGGCCTACCCTACGGGCAGCCGCGAAAGCTACAGCTTTAAGACCGGTTTAACCGGAAATGGTTTAGTAATTATGAAGTTAATTATCGCCTTTAAGATTTTGGCTACGCTCGATCACCACGCCAACGTTGGCAGCACGCGCCACGGCGCCCGGTTTGCTGAGTTTGATGCGCACCCAGGGGGAGTTAAAGCGGCTTAACAACAGGCTCGCCACCTCTTCCGCCACGCGCTCGACCAGCGCAAAACGTTGCCCTTCAACATGGTTTACCACCGCCTCGCTGATATCGGCATAACTTAAGCAGTCATTCACGTCATCGCTTTTCGCTGCGGCACGGTTATCCCAGCCCATTTCGATATCGAACACCAGCTTCTGTTCGATGGTCTGTTCCCAGTCGTAAACACCAATAGTGGTGATTACCGAAAGTTGCTCTATAAATACAATATCCATCACGACCTGCCTGCTTTTTGACTTAACCAGATACCACTCCCGGCGAATTATGCGTATTATCCACAGATGCTGAGTACAAAACGACATTTTCAAAACGGAACAGCGTTATGAGTGCAATCGCGCCTGGAATGATCCTCCTCGCCTACCTTTGCGGCTCAATTTCCAGCGCCATTCTGGTCTGCCGTCTTGCCGGGCTTCCCGATCCACGTGAGAGTGGCTCCGGAAATCCGGGGGCGACCAATGTACTACGAATTGGCGGCAAAGGAGCAGCCGTAGCGGTGTTGATTTTCGACGTCCTGAAAGGCATGTTGCCCGTCTGGGGCGCATACGCATTGGGCGTGACGCCGTTCTGGCTGGGACTGATTGCTATTGCCGCCTGTCTGGGCCATATCTGGCCTGTCTTCTTCGGTTTTCAAGGCGGCAAAGGCGTGGCCACCGCCTTCGGGGCGATTGCCCCTATCGGCTGGGATCTCACCGGCGTCATGGCGGGCACCTGGCTGCTGAGCGTATTGCTGAGCGGTTACTCTTCACTGGGTGCGATTGTCAGCGCGCTGATTGCGCCCTTCTACGTCTGGTGGTTTAAACCCCAGTTTACCTTCCCGGTTTCGATGCTCTCCTGCCTTATCCTGCTACGCCATCACGATAATATTCAGCGCTTGTGGCGTCGTCAGGAGACCAAAATCTGGACCAAATTCAAACGAAAAAAGAGAGAGTCTGAGTAATTTCTCTCTCCTCTTTTTGCCCGGCGACGCGCTGCGTAAACGGGCCTGGCGGGCCACGCTCTCTTCAGGTTATGTCTTATAACCAAATGTGATATTTATCACTTTCTGCCTGTGGTAACTCTAAGAGACACACCACAACGACACAAAAAGAAAAATGGCAGACATTTCAGATACAACTCCGCTTTCAACGGCAGGACATGCCCCGGATGGTGACATCAGGTGGGTTCGTAGCGCGGCAGACGTTTCACGTCTGGTCAACGCGGGATCACAAGGCAGAGCTAACGCCCGTATCGTGGTCGGCATCGCACTGGGTGGCATTTTCCTCGATGCGTACGATCTGGGTGCGCTGGCGTTTGGCATCAAAGATATCACCCGCGAATTCAATCTCACTCCGGCCGGTACCGGGATGGTGGCATCGGCCATTACCTTTGGCGCCATTGTCGGGGCGCTCCTCGGGGGTTATCTCACTGATAAAATCGGGCGCTACCGCGTCTTTATGGCCGACATGGTCTTCTTTGTGGTCGCAGCCATCGCCTGCGCCCTCGCCCCCAATGAATACGTGCTGGCAGGGGCCCGCTTTGTGATGGGCCTGGGGGTGGGGATCGATCTCCCCGTCGCGATGGCGTTTCTCAGCGAGTTCGCCAGGCTTAAAGGTCCGGGCAACAAAGCGTCCAGCGTGGCGATGTGGTGCCCTACCTGGTACGCCGCAATCAGTATTTCGTATCTGCTGGTGCTCTTTTTCTATGCCGTACTGCCCGAAAGCCATAGCGACTGGCTCTGGCGCTTAATCCTCGGCTTTGGCGCGGTGCCTGCGCTGGTAATTATTGCGATTCGTAGCCGCTATATGAGCGAATCCCCGGTCTGGGCGGCGAACCAGGGCAAGCTGAAGGAGGCCGCGTCTATCCTGCGGCAGTCTTATAACATTAATGCCCATGTGCCACAGGAGGTGCTTAACCAGCCGGCCCCGGTGGTGAACAAGGCCAAATGGTCAAACTACCTGAACCTGTTCCGCGGTCGCTATTTACGGCGTACCACCCTGGCGACGCTGCTCTCCGTGGTCTCCTCTTTTGCCTACAACGCCGTCGCCTTCGGTCTGCCGGTGATCATCTCCAGCTTCTTTGTGCAGTCGATGCTAACAACGATTCTGATCTCGCTGGCGCTCAACCTGCTGTTTGCCTTTGTGGGCGGGCTGCTGGCGGTACGTTATGTGCCGCGCTTCGGCGCATGGCGGATGTCGCTGGCGGGCTACGCTTGCCAGCTTGTCGCCTTGCTCGGACTGGCGTTGATTGGTCGACCGGATGGTGCCGCTGAAGGGGTGACAGCCGTGGCGATGCTGGCGCTGTTCCTGTTCGGCCAGGGGTTTGGCCCCGGCGCGCATACCATGACCTTTGCCTCGCTGAGCTATCCGACCTCACTGCGCGGCGTGGGTGTTGGGCTCAATCAGACTCTGATGCGCAGCAGTTCGACGTTATCCCTGTTTATGTTCCCGCTGCTGGTGGCCTCGCTGGATACCGCCGTCTTCTGGGTGATTGCCCTGGCGCCATTCATTGGTCTGGCGTCGCTGCTGGCGATCCGCTGGGAGCCCTCCGGGTACGATGTGGACGCCGAAGATTACCGCTAAGGATAAGGCACTGGCGGGGGCGCAACGTCCCCGCCATCACGGGCTATAAATCCTCCAGCAGATTTCTGGCGAGCTGTCTCAACGTCGCCAACTCCTCATCGTTCATACGCATGCTACAGCGCATCTGGTCCGGCAAGCCCATAATTTGCGCTTTCAGCGCATCCGCTTTTTCGGTTAGCACGACGTTTTTCATTCGTTCATCTCCCACCACCGCAACGCGTTTCAAAAAGCCTTTCGCTTCAAGCTTTTGTACCAGCGGGGTCAGGGTACCCGAATCAAACAACGTCTTTTCACTGAGGTCACGCAGCGGAATATTATCCTGCTCAAAGAGGGCCATCAGCACCACGAACTGCGGATAGGTGAGATCCAGTTCGTTGAGTAAGGGCCGGTACTGGCGGATCAGGGCGTTGGTTACCGAGTACAACGAAAAACAGAGCAAGCCATCTAACGTTTTGTTTTCTTTCATTTTTAACTCCCATCACACAAATCTTTCTAAAAAAAGTATAAATAATGTTTGACTAAAAGTATCTTGTGCGCAAGTATTACAGCACAAACTAAATAGCGCACTACCTAGTTAGTGACAAACAACCTTAACGACACATACAGAGGCTTCACCATGAAAACATTGTCCGCAATCCTGGTTTCTTCCGTCTTCGCATCCGCTGCGGCCTCCGCGCAGCCTGTTAATACACCGGCCCCCACTGCTGGTGTGCAGGCGTTTCTGAACGTCCTGAATAGCGGTAACGGTAAGCCGATGGAGCAAATGACCCCGCAGGAAGCACGCCAGGTACTGATTGGCGCCCAGCAGGGGGCAAAACTGCCACCGGCGCAGGTTTCGCAGAAAACCATCCAGGCCAACGGGCAGGCGATCAAATTGACCATCGTTAAGCCTGAAGGTGTGACCGGCACGCTGCCGGTGTTTATGTTCTTCCATGGTGGCGGCTGGGTACTGGGTGATTACCCAACCCACGAACGTTTGATCCGCGATCTGATGCGGGCATCCGGCGCGGCTGCGGTCTATGTGGATTACACCCCGTCACCAGAGGCGCACTTCCCGGTGGCCATCAATCAGGCCTATGAAGCGACAAAATGGGTAGCAGAGCACGGTCAGGAAATTGGTGTGGATGGCAGCCGTCTGGGTCTGGTCGGTAATAGCGTGGGTGGCAACATGGTGGCCTCCGTGGCGCTGCAGGCAAAACAGTTTAAAGGGCCGAAAATCCGCTATAACGTAATGCTGTGGCCGGTTACCGATGCAAACTTCGATACCGCCTCTTATAACCAGTTTGAGAACGGCTATTTCCTGTCAAAAAACATGATGAAATGGTTCTGGGATAACTACACCACGAACGCGGCTGACCGTAATTCGATTCTCGCCTCGCCGCTGCGTGCCAGCACTGAACAGCTGAAAGGCTTCCCGCAAACCCTGATTCAGACCGCGGAGCTGGATGTGCTGCGCGACGAGGGTGAAGCGTTTGGCCGTAAACTCGATGCCGCAGGCGTGCCGGTTACCGTTACCCGCTACAACGGTATGATCCATGACTATGGCCTGCTGAATCCGCTGAGCGAAGAGCCAACGGTGAAAGTTGCCTTGCAGCAGGCGGGCGCAGCGCTGCATGAACATCTGAAATAAGCCATAACACGCGTTTGAGAGCACGGCCCCGGCCGTGCTTTTTCTTTTTCATCCCCCGCTATCCATAAGCGACTCATATGACAGGGTTCATTTGCGCCAGGGCATACTGACCTGGAACCCGACGACGAGCAGATGGACGAACCATGTTAGCAACCCAGGTGGCTGATAATACGTATAAAGGCTGGCGCGCCTCGCTGGCTTTAGCGTTTCGTCATACGTCGGAAAAGACCCTCCTCCACTCTGCCCGTCACGTTGGTCCCCTTACCGTTCAGCGCCCCTTTTATCCGGAAGACAACACCTGCCATCTCTACCTGCTTCACCCCCCTGGCGGGATTGTCGGAGGCGATGAACTGGATATTTCTATTCGACTGGACGCCAACAGCCATGCGCTGATCACCATGCCGGGCGCCAGTAAGTTCTACCGCAGCAGCGGGCCGCAGGCGCGGCTGGCTCAGCACTTCTGGCTGGACGAAAACGCCACGCTTGAGTGGCTACCCCAGGACACGATTTTCTTCCCCGGCGCCAACGCCGCGCTGCGCTCGGTATTCCATCTGCATGCCACCAGCACGCTGCTGGCGTGGGAGCTTTACTGCCTGGGCCGCCCGGTCATTGATGAAACCTTTAGCCACGGCACGCTCGAGAGTCGACTGGAAGTGTGGCGCGATGGCGAACCGCTGTTAATTGAACGCCAGCACCTGGCCGACGGCGACCTCTCGCCGGTGGCGGGCCATCCGTGGCTCGGCACGCTGCTTTTCTATCCGGCAAATGAGAGCCACCTGGAGGAAACGCGAAGCCTGCTGGCAGAGCTGAACCATTTTGCCGGCGCCACCCTCACGGATGGTCTGCTGTCGGTGCGTTTTCTCTCGCACGATAACCTGGTTTGCCAGCGGGTGATGCGCGATATCTGGCAGCATCTGCGCCCGCACTTAACCGCCAAAGCGCCCCATTCACCCCGGATCTGGCAGACCTGAGAGAGCCCGTATGGAACTGACCCCCAGAGAAAAAGACAAACTGTTGTTATTCACCGCCGCGCTTGTGGCAGAGCGCCGTCTCGCCCGCGGAGTCAAACTCAACTATCCGGAATCGGTCGCGCTGATTAGCGCCTTCATTATGGAAGGCGCGCGCGACGGGCAGACCGTGGCGGAGCTGATGGAGGCCGGACGTCATGTCCTCACCCGCTCGCAGGTGATGGAAGGGGTACCGGAGATGATCCCGGATATTCAGGTGGAGGCGACCTTCCCGGACGGCTCCAAGCTGGTCACCGTTCACAACCCCATCGTCTAAGGAGCGCGCAATGATCCCAGGCGAGTATCAGATCAAACCAGGGCAGATCGCCCTCAACGTGGCCCGCGAGACCCAACGCGTGGTGGTCGAAAACCATGGCGATCGCCCCATTCAGGTGGGATCGCACTACCACTTTTACGAGGTCAACCCGGCGTTAAAATTCGATCGTGAGGCCACGAGAGGCTACCGCCTGGATATCCCGGCCGGCACCGCCGTGCGCTTCGAACCCGGCCAGAAGCGCGAAGTGACGCTGGTTCAGGTGGCGGGTGCGCAGCGTATTTTTGGCTTTCGCGGCGAGGTGATGGGCGAGGTGAAGCATGGCTGAGATTTCGCGTCAGGCCTACGCCGACATGTTTGGCCCTACCACCGGCGACAAGGTCCGGCTGGCGGACACCGGGCTGTGGATCGAGGTGGAAAAAGATCTCACCGTGTACGGCGAAGAGGTGAAATTTGGCGGCGGGAAAGTGATCCGCGACGGCATGGGCCAGGGGCAGATGACCGCGCAAGATTGTGTGGATCTGGTTCTGACCAACGCGCTGATCGTCGATCACTGGGGGATCGTGAAAGCCGATATCGGCGTCAAAGATGGCCGGTTCTTCGCCGTGGGCAAAGCCGGTAACCCGGATATTCAACCCGGCGTGACCATCCCCATCGGCGCCGCGACGGAGGTGATTGCCGCCGAAGGGAAGATCGTGACCGCCGGCGGGATCGACACCCACATTCACTGGATCTGCCCGCAGCAGGCGGAAGAGGCGCTGGTCTCCGGCGTCACCACCATGATCGGCGGCGGCACCGGCCCGGCAGCGGGCACAAACGCCACCACCTGTACACCGGGCCCCTGGTACATCGCCCGCATGCTGCAGGCGGCCGATACATTGCCGGTCAATATTGGCCTGCTGGGCAAAGGTAACGGCTCTAATCCCGACGCGCTGCGCGAGCAGATTGCAGCGGGTGCCATCGGGCTGAAGATCCACGAAGACTGGGGGGCGACGCCGGCGGCCATCAACTGTTCGCTGGAGGTGGCCGAAGAGATGGATATACAGGTGGCCCTGCACAGCGACACGCTGAACGAATCCGGCTTTGTAGAAGATACCCTGGCAGCGATTGGCGGGCGTACCATTCACACCTTCCACACCGAAGGGGCGGGCGGCGGTCACGCGCCGGATATCATTACCGCCTGCGCGCATCCGAACATTCTCCCCTCCTCCACCAACCCGACGCTGCCTTATACGGTGAATACCATCGATGAGCATCTCGACATGCTGATGGTGTGCCACCACCTTGACCCGGACATCGCCGAGGACGTGGCTTTTGCCGAATCGCGCATCCGCCGGGAGACCATCGCCGCCGAAGATGTGCTGCATGATATCGGTGCCTTCTCGCTCACCTCGTCCGACTCGCAGGCGATGGGCCGCGTGGGCGAAGTAATTATCCGCACCTGGCAGGTCGCCCACCGGATGAAAGTACAGCGCGGCGCGCTGCCGGAAGAGAGCGGTGATAACGATAACTTCCGCGTGAAGCGCTACGTCGCCAAATACACCATTAATCCGGCGCTGACCCACGGTATCGCCCACGAAGTCGGCTCCATCGAAGCGGGCAAACTGGCGGATCTGGTGGTCTGGTCTCCGGCATTCTTTGGCGTAAAACCCGCGACCATTGTGAAAGGCGGGATGATCGCCTGCGCCCCGATGGGCGATATCAATGCCTCTATCCCTACGCCGCAACCCGTGCACTACCGCTCGATGTTCGGCGCGCTGGGGGCCGCCCGTCACGCCACCCGCCTGACCTTTATTTCGCAGGCGGCAGAGGCGCAGGGCATTGCCCGGCAGTTGAACCTGCAAAGCACCACCGCCGTGGTGCGGGGCTGTCGCAGCGTGAAGAAGGCCGACATGATCCACAACGGCCTGCAACCCAACATTACCGTCGATGCGCAAACTTACGAGGTGCGCGTGGACGGCGAGCTGATAACCAGCGAACCGGCAGAGATCCTGCCGATGGCGCAACGCTATTTCCTGTTCTGAGGAGCCAAGATGATCACCTTAACCCAACGCCTTGATCACGCCCATCGCGTCACCACCAGCGTGACGCTGCCGATTGATATCCGCGTCAAAAGCCGCGCCCGCGTCACGTTGAACGATGGTCGCGAAGCGGGGCTCATGTTGCCGCGCGGCCTGCTGCTTCGCGGCGGCGACATGCTGGCAACGGAAGACGGCAGCGAAATTATTGAAGTGATTGCCGCCCCGGAGTCCGTTTCGGTGGTGCGTTGCGCCGATCCTTTCCTGCTTGCCCGCGCCTGCTATCACCTGGGCAACCGCCACGTGCCGCTGCAAATCATGCCCGGCGAGCTGCGCTATCACCACGATCATGTCCTCGACGACATGGTGCGGCAGCTCGGCCTTGAGGTGACGTTTGCCACGCTGCCGTTTGAACCGGAAGCCGGGGCGTATGCCAGCGATGCTCACAGCCATAGCCACTCTCACGCTCATTCACATTAAGGATCTGTCATGCGTACGTACCTTCCTCTGTTATTGCTGGCCTTTTCCCTTCCCGCCCTCGCCCATCCGGGGCACGGCGCAGATAGCTTTCAGGCGGGCTTTTTCCATCCGCTGACCGGTCTCGATCACCTGCTGATGCTGACCGGCGCTGGCGTCCTCTCTGCCCTGAGCGGCCGTAAGCTGCTGATGCCGCTCGCCACCCTCGGCATGATGCTTACCGGCGCCATTGCGGGCAGCCTGTTCGGCGGCTTTAGCGGGATGGAGACGCTGATCGTCGCCTCGCTGGCGGTATGCGGCGTGATGATGTTTAAAACAGAGAACCGACTGCTGCTGGCGGTGCCTGCGCTGGCTATGTTCCACGGCTGGGCGCACGGCGTGGAAATGGCGGGCCACAGCTTCTGGCTCTTTACCTCTGGCTTTATGCTCGCCAGCGCGGCGGTGCTGTGCGTGAGCTTCGGCGCAGGCCTGCTGCTGCGCCGTCATGACGGGATCCGTAAAACCCTGGGCGGCGGACTTATCGCCTCTGCGCTGCTGGCGCTGATGAGCTGATGGAGAACGCCCGCCAGCGGCTGCGGCTGATGCAGCTCTCCAGCAGTAGTCTGCCGGTGGGGTCGTTTACCTGGTCCCAGGGGCTGGAGTGGGCGGCCGAAGCGGGCTGGGTGACGACCGTCGACGCATTCCGCCGCTGGCAGATACAGCAGATGGAGCAGAGCTTTTTCTGCACCGATTTACCGCTGTTTATCCGTCTCTGCCACGCCTGCGAGCGGCACGATATCGCTCAGGCAAAACGGTGGACGGCGTACCTGCTGGCCTGCCGCGAAACGCGTGAACTGCGCGAAGAGGAGCGCAATCGCGGCGCCGCCTTCACCCGGCTTATTAAGAGTTGGGAGCCGGACTGCCCGCCAGACTGGCAACCGCTGTTTATGCAAAGCCAGCTTTGCGGCATGGCATGGCTGGGCGTTCGCTGGGCGATCCCTCCTCGCGAGCTAGCCCTGAGCCTGGGTTACAGCTGGATTGAGAGCGCGGTGATGGCGGGCGTCAAGCTGGTGCCATTCGGGCAACAGGCGGCGCAACAGCTGATTATCGAACTGAGCGATCGCTTCGCGGCGGGATTTGAACAGGCTTTACTGCGCCATGATGATGAACTGGGTGCCGCGACGCCCCTGTCGGCCATCGCCTCGGCGCGTCATGAAACACAATATTCACGGTTATTCCGTTCCTGAGGATTGTCTATGTCTGATTACAAACATCCCCTGCGCGTGGGCGTGGGTGGCCCGGTGGGGTCGGGTAAAACCGCCCTGCTCGAAGCGCTGTGTAAAGCCATGCGCGACACGTATCACCTGGCGGTGGTCACTAACGATATCTACACCAAAGAAGATCAGCGCATCCTGACCGAAGCTGGTGCCCTGGAGCCTGAGCGCATCGTGGGCGTAGAGACCGGCGGCTGTCCGCATACCGCCATCCGTGAAGATGCCTCGATGAACCTGGCGGCGGTAGAAGCGTTGAGCGAGAAGTTTGGCAACCTGGACATGATCTTCGTCGAAAGCGGCGGCGATAACCTGAGCGCCACCTTCAGCCCGGAACTGGCCGATCTGACCATTTACGTCATCGACGTGGCCGAAGGGGAAAAAATCCCCCGTAAAGGCGGGCCGGGGATCACCAAATCCGATTTTCTGGTCATCAATAAAACCGATCTGGCGCCCTATGTCGGGGCCTCACTGGAGGTGATGGAGCGCGATACCAACCGCATGCGCGGCGAGCGTCCGTGGACCTTCACCAACCTGAAAGCCGGCGACGGCCTGGCAACGATCATTGCGTTTCTGGAAGAGAAAGGGATGTTGCGGGTGTAGTAACGCGGGATGGGAATATTTCCCTCTCCCCGTGGGGAGAGGGAGAGGCGTTACGCCGCAGGCAGCTCTGCCAGCGGCCAGCGTGGACGCACAGAGACGGCTAAATCTGCCGTCGCGCCCGCTTTCAGACGCACCAGGCCGGCGTAAGCGATCATCGCCCCGTTATCGGTACAAAACTCGGGGCGAGCGTAGAACACTTCGCCACGGCGTTTTTGCATCATCTCTGCCAGCTTCGCGCGCAGCGTGCGGTTGGCGCTCACGCCCCCCGCCATCACCAGACGTTTAAAACCGGTCTGATCCAGAGCGCGTTTACACTTGATCATCAGGGTATCCACCACCGCATCTTCAAACGCACGGGCAATGTCCGCCCGGGTTTGATCGTCGTTGCCGTTGTTACGAATGGTGTTGGCAGCAAAGGTCTTCAGACCGGAGAAGCTGAAATCCAGGCCCGGACGGTCGGTCATCGGACGGGGGAAGACAAAGCGCCCTTCCGTTCCCTGCGAGGCGAGTTTAGAGAGCATCGGCCCCCCCGGATAGTCGAGCCCCAGCAGCTTGGCGGTTTTATCGAAGGCTTCACCGGCCGCATCGTCAATGGATTCGCCCAGCAGGGCATACTCACCAATGCCCGTCACGCTAATCAGCTGGGTATGCCCGCCGGAGACCAGCAGCGCCACGAAGGGGAATTCCGGCGGGTTATCTTCCAGCATCGGCGCCAGCAGATGGCCTTCCATATGGTGAACAGGAATGGCAGGCACGTCCCAGGCGAACGCCAGCGCGCGCCCAACGGTGGCACCGACCAGCAGCGCACCCACCAGGCCAGGCCCTGCGGTGTAACCGACGGCGTCGATCTCTTTCGCCGTTAAGCCGGCCTCTTTCAGCGCCGCCTGGATCAGGGGCACCGTTTTGCGCACATGGTCGCGGGAGGCCAGTTCAGGTACCACACCGCCGTAGTCAGCGTGTAATTTCACCTGACTATACAGTTGGTTGGCAAGCAGCCCTTTTTCGTCGTCGTAAATGGCGATGCCGGTTTCATCGCAGGATGTTTCAATACCGAGTACACGCATGACTTGTTTTACCTCGTTTCAATACCGCGCAGTGTAGGGCCAATGCGGGTTGATGTAAAACTTTCCTCACCCCTGGCGTTGAGTTCGTGTATACTCCCCACCCTTATAAAAGTCCCATTTCAAAATCGCATCGGTGCTTTACAAAGCAGCAGCAATTGCAGTAAAATTCCGCACCATTTTGAAATAAGCTGGCGTTGATGCCAGCGGCAAACCGAATTTATTAAAGGTGAGAGTTACATGCCGGTAATTAAAGTACGTGAAAACGAGCCGTTCGACGTAGCACTGCGTCGCTTCAAGCGTTCATGCGAGAAAGCAGGTGTTCTGGCTGAAGTTCGTCGTCGTGAGTTCTATGAAAAACCAACGACCGAACGTAAGCGCGCTAAAGCTTCTGCTGTGAAACGTCACGCGAAGAAACTGGCTCGCGAAAACGCACGCCGTACTCGTCTGTACTAATCTGTTGAGGGCAACGGCCCTCAATTGACAGACAGAGTAATAGTCGTAAGGCCGTGCTTCCGTAAGGAATGCGCGGCTTGTTTTCGTTTATGAGTAGCTAAAAATTCACGGGGCATATGGCTGGACGAATCCCACGCGTTTTCATCAATGACCTGCTGGCAAGAACCGACATCGTCGATCTCATCGACGCGCGGGTAAAGCTCAAAAAGCAGGGCAAGAACTACCATGCGTGCTGTCCGTTCCATAACGAAAAAACCCCCTCTTTCACCGTAAACGGTGAGAAACAGTTTTACCACTGCTTCGGTTGCGGCGCACACGGCAATGCCGTCGACTTTTTGATGAACTACGACAAGCTCGAGTTTGTTGAAACCGTCGAAGAGCTGGCCGCCATGCACAACCTTGAAGTGCCTTATGAAGCAGGCTCTGGCCCAAGCCAGATAGAGCGCCATCAACGGCAAAGCCTCTATCAACTGCTGGAAGGTCTGAATTCGTTTTACCAACAGTCTCTGAAGCAACCTGCCGCTGAGCCTGCGCGTCAGTATCTGAACAAGCGCGGTCTGAGCGACGATGTCATTGCGCGTTTCGCTATTGGTTTCGCCCCGCCCGGCTGGGATAACGTGTTAAAGCGTTTTGGCGGCAATAGCGAAGATCGTAAATCGCTTATCGATGCGGGCATGCTGGTCACGAATGACCAGGGACGCAGCTACGACCGCTTCCGCGAGCGGGTGATGTTCCCCATTCGCGACAAGCGTGGCCGGGTCATTGGTTTTGGTGGCCGCGTGCTGGGCGATGCCCTGCCAAAGTACCTGAACTCCCCGGAAACTGACATTTTCCATAAGGGCCGCCAGCTGTATGGCCTTTATGAAGCGCAGCAAGATAACGCTGAACCGCCGCGCCTGCTGGTGGTCGAAGGCTATATGGACGTGGTCGCCCTGGCGCAATACGACATCAACTATGCCGTTGCGTCGCTGGGCACCTCCACTACGGCTGACCATATTCAGCTGTTGTTCCGGGTGACCAATAACGTCATCTGCTGTTACGACGGCGATCGCGCGGGACGCGATGCCGCCTGGCGCGCGCTGGAAACCGCGCTGCCGTATATGACCGACGGGCGGCAGCTACGCTTTATGTTCCTGCCCGACGGTGAAGACCCGGATACGCTGGTGCGTAAAGAGGGTAAAGCGGCATTTGAAGCGCGGATGGAGCAGGCACAGCCGCTCTCCACGTTTCTCTTTAACAGCCTGATGCCGCAGGTAGATTTGAGCACGCCGGATGGCCGTGCGCAGTTAAGTACGCTGGCCCTGCCGCTGATTACTCAGGTACCGGGCGAAACGTTGCGCATCTATCTGCGTCAGGAGCTGGGCAAAAAGCTGGGCATACTGGATGACAGCCAGCTTGAACGGTTAATGCCAAAACAGGCCGATAACGGCACGGCACGTGCCGCTCCGCAGCTAAAACGCACAACCATGCGTATACTGATAGGACTGCTGGTACAGAACCCTGAGCTGGCGCCCAAAGTGCCGTCGCTGGCGGGTCTGGACCACGATAAGTTGCCAGGACTTGGCTTATTTTCAGAATTGGTCAACACTTGTCTGTCACAGCCAGGTCTGACCACCGGGCAACTTTTAGAGCACTATCGCGGCACAAAAGCGGCTGCAACCCTTGAAAAATTGTCGATGTGGGACGATATAGCAGATAAGGATATCGCTGAAGAGACCTTCACCGATTCGCTCAACCATATGTTTGATTCGATGCTTGAACTGCGCCAGGAAGAGTTAATTGCTCGCGAGCGCACACACGGTTTAAGCAGCGAAGAGCGCCGGGAACTCTGGATGTTGAACCAGGAACTGGCGAAGAAATAAGAGAAAGACAAAAGTATTTAACGGCTTAAGTGCCGAATATCGATCGGGAAGCCCCCGACAGCCGCACTGAGAGGCAGCGGCAAAAATATAAGTACGCCCTCGCTTTAAATGTTGGCAGCCGTATTGCCGACACCAATCAAACGAATAAGTGTGGATACCGTCTTATGGAGCAAAACCCGCAGTCACAGCTGAAACTTCTTGTCCAACGCGGTAAGGAGCAAGGCTATCTGACCTATGCCGAGGTCAATGACCATCTGCCGGAAGATATCGTCGATTCAGATCAGATCGAAGACATCATCCAAATGATCAATGACATGGGTATTCAGGTGATGGAAGAAGCACCGGATGCCGATGATCTGTTGCTGGCTGAAAACTCCAACAACACTGATGAAGATGCTGAAGAAGCCGCTGCACAGGTACTGTCCAGCGTAGAATCTGAAATCGGACGCACGACCGACCCGGTTCGCATGTACATGCGTGAAATGGGTACCGTTGAACTGTTGACCCGCGAAGGCGAAATCGACATCGCAAAACGCATTGAAGACGGGATCAACCAGGTTCAGTGCTCCGTTGCCGAATACCCGGAAGCCATCACCTATCTGCTTGAGCAGTACGATCGCGTTGAAGCGGAAGAAGCGCGTCTGTCCGATCTTATCACCGGCTTCGTCGATCCAAACGCTGAAGAAGATATGGCGCCGACCGCCACCCACGTTGGATCTGAACTGTCTCAGGAAGAGATGGATGACGACGAAGACGAAGATGAAGAAGACGACGACGACAGCAGCGATGACGACAACAGCATCGACCCTGAGCTGGCGCGCGAGAAGTTTGGTGAATTGCGTACCCAGTACGAACTGGCTCGCGACACGATCAAAGCCAAAGGCCGCAGCCATGCTGCCGCTCAGGAACAGATCCTGAAGCTGTCTGAAGTGTTCAAACAGTTCCGTCTGGTGCCAAAACAGTTCGACTACCTGGTTAACAGCATGCGCGTGATGATGGATCGCGTACGCACCCAGGAACGCATCATCATGAAGCTGTGCGTTGAGCAGTGCAAAATGCCGAAGAAGAACTTCATCACCCTCTTCACCGGTAACGAAACCAGCGAAACCTGGTTCAACGCCGCTATCGCGATGAACAAGCCGTGGTCTGAAAAACTGCACGACGTGAAAGAAGACGTGCATCGCGGCCTGATGAAACTGCAGCAGATTGAAGAAGAGACCGGCCTGACCATCGAACAGGTGAAAGATATCAACCGTCGTATGTCCATCGGTGAAGCGAAAGCCCGCCGTGCGAAGAAAGAGATGGTTGAAGCAAACTTGCGTCTGGTTATCTCTATCGCCAAGAAGTACACCAACCGTGGTCTGCAGTTCCTGGATCTGATTCAGGAAGGCAACATCGGTCTGATGAAAGCGGTAGATAAGTTTGAATACCGTCGTGGTTACAAGTTCTCCACTTACGCAACCTGGTGGATCCGTCAGGCAATTACCCGCTCTATCGCGGATCAGGCGCGCACCATCCGTATTCCGGTGCATATGATTGAGACCATTAACAAGCTCAACCGTATTTCTCGCCAGATGCTGCAGGAGATGGGTCGCGAGCCGACGCCAGAAGAGCTGGCCGAGCGTATGCTGATGCCGGAAGATAAGATCCGTAAAGTGCTGAAGATCGCCAAAGAGCCTATCTCCATGGAAACACCGATCGGTGATGATGAAGATTCGCATCTGGGTGATTTCATCGAGGATACCACCCTCGAGCTGCCGCTGGACTCTGCCACCACCGAGAGCCTGCGTGCCGCAACGCACGACGTACTGGCTGGCCTGACCGCCCGTGAAGCGAAAGTGCTGCGTATGCGCTTCGGTATCGATATGAACACCGACCATACGCTGGAAGAAGTGGGTAAACAGTTCGACGTAACCCGCGAACGTATCCGTCAGATCGAAGCGAAAGCGCTGCGTAAACTGCGCCATCCGAGCCGCTCTGAAGTGCTGCGTAGCTTCCTGGACGACTAATCCAGGCACACAGCAAAAAGCTCCCAAACGGGAGCTTTTTTTTTGTTTTTTCCCTCGCCCCTGGAGGGGCTCTGAACGCAGAGGGCTCACAGCCCCCTCACCACCAGCGCCTCATCCAGCTCCCGATACGCCTCGACCAGCTTATCCAGCGTCGCACGGTTTAATCCACTCGGGTTTGGCAGCACCCAGACCTGCGTCACGCCAATCATCACGCTCTGCTTACCCCACTGCACCCCACGCTGGCTAAAAGCCTGCTCGTACGCCTGCTTGCCCAGAATCGCCAGTGCGGCAGGCTGGTAGTCTTCCATTTTCTTAATCAGCTCCCGGCCCCCACTGCGCAGTTCATGCAGATTAACCTCGCTGGCCTGCACCGTGGGCCGTTCTACCAGCATGGTAATGCCGCAGCGTGTATCCAGCAGCCGTTGTTCCTCTTCCGGTTTGAGTTGCGTATCGGTAAAGCCTGCCTGGTGTATGACCTTCCAGAAGCGGTTTCCCGGATGTGCGAAGTGGAATCCGGTGTGGGCCGATGACTTACCCGGATTGATACCGCAGAACACAACGCGCAAGCCTGGCGCAAGAATGTCATTGATCATTATTACTCCCGATAGATGAATCACTATAGAAGTATAAAAGATTGAAAATACGTTGTTTATAAAAACAGCAGGCAGGCGCGTATGGCTGGATTGCGGCGGGGAGTTACATTATAATCCTTCGCCACGGCCCCTTAGCTCAGTGGTTAGAGCAGGCGACTCATAATCGCTTGGTCGCTGGTTCAAGTCCAGCAGGGGCCACCAAATTTTAGCTTTAAAATCATATGATTAAGCCACTCAATTGAGTGGCTTTTTTGTTTTCTAAATTATAAATGACTACAAAATGGCGACAGCTTTTCTGGTTGTGCCATTAACAACCCCTCCGGGGCAGATACTCTCTCTTCGATCTCAATTCAGCGGCAGTAGCCTGAGAGGCAGTAATGCCTGTTACCTCATATGCACCGGTCTCGTGTACATAGTCGATCCCCCCGCAAGCACAGGCTATGTAAAACGCATCAGCGCTTAAAGACGGTTCCGGTTTTGCTTCTGATGGCTTCATCCTATTGATTATCTTGTGTACAGCACACAATAACCACAATAAAATTGCGCATTACTTAACGCAAATGGAGATTGTGGATTATGGCTATTCCAGCTTACTTATGGATAAAAGATGATGGTGGCGCGGACATTAAGGGCTCTGTTGATGTTCAGCATCGCGAAGGTAGTATTGAGATTCACAGTTTCGCGCACGGACTACATCTACCCACGGACAACATGACGGGTAAAATTACAGGAACCCGCGTTCATAGCCCTCTTAGTTTCGAGAAAGAATTCGACTCTTCCAGCCCCTACTTATACAAAGCCGTGGCAAAGGGGCAAACCCTTCAGAGTACCGAATTTAAGTGGTATCACATCAATGACGCAGGGCAGGAAGTTGAATACTTCAACATGTTGCTGGAAGGCGTGAAGGTCGTATCGGTCTGCCCTCTGATGCATAACTGCAAAAATGCCGGTACCGAAAAGCATAATCATCTTGAAGCCATGTCGCTGCGCTATGAGAAAATTACATGGAAGCACTGCGACGGGAATATCATGTTCCCTGACGCGTGGAATGAACGATGATCCATTGCACCTTTCGGCTAAACGGGAATGCGTTATCAAACCTCAGTTGTCCGGGGATAGGTTTCTTCCCCGCCTATTCAGGATATGAAGGGGGACACAGGAACAATCCGGACTCAGTAAATATACCGAACGAGGGTCCTTTGCCTCCTGGAAAATATTACATTGTCAGCCGCCCCACAGGAGGACTCAGAACAATGGTACAGGACTGGGCCGCAACGAAGTATTCCGGTTCAGACCGTTCCGTCTGGTTCGCGCTGTATCGCGATGACGGAAACATTGATGACTGGACTTTTACTGATCGCGTCGAGCGAGGACATTTCAGGTTACATCCTGCGGGGTACATGGGAATTAGCGAAGGTTGTATCACTCTACCCAGCCCCTCACATTTCGCAGTTTTAAGAGAAGCTTTATTAAGAACGCCTACGATGCAGGTCACGGCGACTTTGACAGCTTACGGAACGGTGCAGGTTTATTGATGAGAGCGATCCACATTGCCCTTTTGTGGGCTGCATCATTCGTGGTGTATGCAGTTATTTTGATCCTGATGTATGCATTCATCCCTCAGGGCAAACTATTCGCATTTTATAGTGATTTAACAGGCCCCGTCTCCGGTATCGAATGGGACAACCTAATCAGCAATTTCTTCATATTGGGCAGCGCTGCAATCACTTTTCTGCTTGTATGGGCTGCCGCATGTATTGCTTTGAAAAATCGGAATGAGTGACTCCAGCTAACCCGGTTAGTTTGACCGGGTTCTTTTCCTCAACAATGTGAGAACATTCAGTGATTAATAAAACGAAGGTTGGCGAAAACAGATAGCGCCATAGCAGACAGCTGCGCGATCTCACTATCGTGAGATAAATATAAAGCAGACAGGGAATAGTGGTCATATTGATGCCTCTGCTGAGTTTGACAAGCCACAACCTAAGTTGCTAAGCACAGCGGTAAGAACCGGAACTCAATGGCAACTGCCCAACCTTTCTGCTGCGCTGCCAAAAGCAAAAAAAGCGCCACGGCTCCCTTCTGCGAGCCCTCTTCCGTAATGAATGTAACGGATTCATCACTCAGGCGAAAAAACCGTTAAAACTAAAGAAATCCGTCATCGCGCCGATCATCATCCGTGTGTATTATTTCCTGTAGCTCTTACCACAACTACCCTTAACTCAAATACTTAAGCGCCAAAGCGAAAGGCATCATGAGCACTCCGATAAAACGGCTAGAAATCATCAAAAATGCCATTGAACTGGAAGACGACGACATCATCCTGAGCCAGCTCGCCAGGCTGAAAAGTGAAGCGTTTGACGATGAGCTACAGGCAATCGTCGTGGCGCTTGAGCAGAAAAATTATACCGCCGCGATGGCCGCTATCACCGCCTGGCTGCAGAGCCAGCGCGCCGTCACCCCGTGGCGCGATCCCCAACTGGCGGCCAGTAAACTGGAATTGAAAGCGCTGGAAGAGCGCCTGCGCGATCTGATTGACCGTCGTAACGCCCGCGTCCAGCAGCTGGATGAGTTTAACGACAGCTATTTCTCTCGCCTCGGCCCCCTGATGACCCAGATCCTCGCCCTGCGTAAAACTCTGGCGGAGCTGAATCTGCGCCGTCAGCAGGCGGAGGCGCGTCGGCGTGAAGAGGATTATCGCCGCTGTCAGCACTATATGGCTCAGGCGGTGGAAGTGCTGGCCACCCTGACCCAGCGCTGGCGCGACCTGCCGGCAGACTCGCTGCAGGCCGCCGAGGCGCGTAAACAGCTGCAGCAGCAGAGTAACCTGATTGCCAATCTGCTGACCGAAGCGCAGGAGCTGGAGATCGGTTTAACCCGCGAAGAGGAGCCTGCCCGTCAGGCACGGGATGAGGCCAACGACGAGTATGAAAAATACCGCGAACAGCATCACGAAGCCGAAGTGCGGCTGCGTAAGGGTAAGGACTTATCAGAAGAGGATAAGAACGAGTTAAAACGCCTCTGGCGTCAGGCCAGTAAGCTCTGCCATCCGGATCTGGTGGCGGACGACCTGAAAGAAGAGGCGAATGCCATGATGGTGCAGCTCAATCAGGCTAAACAGCGGGGTGACGTGAAAGCCATCCGTTCGCTGGTGGCGCGCCTGCAGCAGGGCTTTGAGCCACTGATGGCCAGCGACAGACTGAACGATCTAGAACGTATCCGCAAAAAGATGAACCAGGTGCGCGAGCAAATCGACACGCTGGTGAACGAGCTGGCAGAGCTGGAAAAAGAGGAGTCCTGGCTGCTGGTCTCTTCCCTGAGCAATATGGAGGCCTACTTCGCCCAGCAGGAGAAAGCGCTGAACGACGTCCGCGCCTCGCTCGAACATCAGGTGAACGAAGCGCAGTTGGATTCAGCGGCCTGACTATTTTGCGTGCCAGTATGCGCTGGCACGCACCAGCTGTTGATCAAAGGCATCCGTTTCAAACTGGCGGCTCAGGTTTTTCACCATCTTCCCTTCCCCGGTCAGCCAGATAAAGTAATCCGCCGCGGGCACGCTTAAGGTCGCCAGCGTGTCGGCAACCGCCTGCTCGTTATGCCCCACTACCCAGTGAATGTTAAACGCACTCAGGTGTGCCAGATACTCTTTATATGCTTCGTCACCCACCGTCACTACCGCGTGGATCTCCGGGCGTACCGGCAGCGCCGCAATGGCTTCAAGACGACGACGAAGGGCCGGCATGCCCGATTCATCGCACACGTACAGCTGCCAGGCATAATCTTCCGGCACAACCAACGAACCGCGCGGGCCGCCGATGGTCAGCTTATCGCCCACTTTGGCCTGCGCCGCCCAGTCGCTGGCGAGACCGCGTTCGTGAATGAAGAAATCGAGCGCCAGTTCATGGCGCGCCGCATCGTACAGGGGGGTGTAATCGCGCGCCTGCGGGCGCACGCCCTCGCCCCAGTCGATTCCCTCTTCCGTGACGACCGGCGGCACAAAGGTCGTCCCCGGCTCAGGGAAAAAGACTTTGGTATGGTCGTCAAAACCGCGTGAGCTAAAGCCTTCCAGCGCCTCGCCGCCTAAAACAATGCGCTGAAATCCGCCGCTGATGCGCTCCACGCGCAGCACATCCAGTTCGCGAAAACGCAGCGCATTGCGCACGCGTTGTGGGTATCTGGTCGATGTCATTTTTCTGCCTTCGTGATGATTTACGATATATCTAAATTAATTTTAAATGATAATGATTGCTAATAACCAGGATTGCAAGTTTTTTTTGATAGCCTTTTACTTCTCCCTGCCACGAATCCATAGCCATAAAATAAATCTTTTTAATCATTTAGTTAGAAACAAATTGGCGTAAACATTTGCAAACCAGAACAATTTAGATATAAATTAGATATATCAAAATAAGGAGCCAACTCTATGCGACACGCACATCCTGATCGCGACCACGATCATCACCCCCACGGCGGCGGACGTCGACAGCGATTCTTCGGACACGGCGAGTTACGGCTGGTCATCCTCGACATTTTGACCCGCAATGCCAGCCATGGTTATGAGTTGATTAAAGCGATCGAGAGCCTGACCCAGGGCAATTACACTCCAAGCCCGGGCGTGATCTATCCGACGCTGGATTTCTTGCAGGATCAGCAATTTATTACCATTACGGAAGAAGAGAACGGCCGCAAAAAGCTGGCCATCACCGTGGCCGGGCAGCTGTGGCTGGATGAAAATCTGGAACAGCTGGAGCAGATTCAGACGCGTATCAAAGCGCGCTGTGTGGGTGCCCAGTTACGTAAAAACCCGCAGATGAAGCGGGCTCTGGATAATTTTAAAGCGGTGCTGGATTTACGTGTTAACCAGGCCCCGCTCAGCGACGCGCAGCTTAAGCAGATTATCGGCGTGATCGACCGCGCGGCGCTGGAGATCTCCCAGCTGGATTAAGTCACGGCTTCATCACGCAGACGGAAGATTTTCACCATCTCTTTCAGGTGTCGGGCCTGATCGTTCAGTGCCGATGCCGCCGCAACGGACTCCTCTACCAGCGCAGAGTTCTGCTGGGTAGTGGAGTCAATCAGGCCGATGGCGCTGTTGATCTGGGAAATGCCTTCCGTCTGTTCGCGGCTCGCCTGGCCAATCTCGCGCAGAATGGCATCCATCTCTTCCACGTTCCCCACCATGCCGTTAATCAGCGCGCTGGCTTTCTCAACCAGTTCCATGCCTTCCTGCGTCTGGCTGGTGGAACTCTCAATGAGCTGGCGGATCTCACGGGATGACGAGGCGCTTTTCTGCGCCAGCTGACGTACTTCTCCGGCCACCACCGCGAATCCGCGCCCGTGCTCGCCCGCGCGTGCCGCTTCTACGGCGGCATTCAGCGCCAGAATATTGGTCTGGAAGGCGATGGCATCGATCAGGTTGATAATGTCAGACATGCGGTTAGAGGTGTCGTTAATCAGACGCATTTTTTGCGTCACCTGCTTCATCATTTCACCGTTATTTTTCACCACCAATGCCGCATCGGCAGAGAGGTGAGTGGCGTCGCCGGTGTGGGCTGCTGTGTTCTTCACCGTCACGGTGATCTGCTCCATCGACGCCGCCGTCTGCTCGACGGAACTGGCCTGCTCTTCAGTCCGGGCTGCCAGATCCTGGTTGCCTGCCACAATCTGCGCCGCCGCGCTGGAGATGCTCTCGGAGCCGGACTGCACCTCCTGCACAATCTCCTGCAGACGGGTTTTCATGGTCATCAGCGCGTTCAGCAGAACGCCGGTCTCGTCACGGGAGCGGCTGACCACCGTTCGGGTGAGATCGCCCTCGGCGATAGATTCCGCCAGCGAGACGGCCTGGCCCAGCGGATGGGTGATTGAGCGGGCGATAAACCAGCCGATCACCGACGCCGCCAGCACACTTCCCAGCGCCAGCAGGACCAGAATCATACGGTTCGATTTGAAGTCGCGCTCAACGTCGGCACCGCCCTTCTGCATCTCGCGGTTCTGCACCGCAATCAGCTCCTGCACTTTCGCTTTATAAGCTTGCTGCAGCGTCAGGGTCGTGGTCATCATCTCGGCCACCGCCCCCGGACGGTCATTATTTTGTATGGCTTTCAGGATACGGAAGCGGGACTCAAGATATTGCTGGCGTATCTGGCTGAAGTCGGAGAGGATTTTTTGCGATTCTTCGTCGTTGAGCCTGTTGGTCAGGTCAGTAGAAATGCGCGTGATATTTTCACTTATCGCCTTCAGATGCTGCTCCGACGTGGCGGTGTAGGTGCCCTGGTCATCCAGCAACATGAGCTGCTGGGTACTGACAAATTCCTGGAACTGTTCGATTAACTGATTGGCTTTTACCGTGGTGGGATAATCCTCAGAAATGATGGTCTGCATACCGCTATTAGCCCGACTCAGGCTCAGTAAGGAGAGACCGGAGCTCACTATCATGAGTAAAATAATGAACCCAAACGCCAGAAATAATTTCGTGCCGATCCTTACGTTATTTAAAGACATATTAACTCCGTCGATGTGATTATTTCTTTGACGAGGGGGTTATCGGTCGGTTTTTAGCTAACTTTATGACTTTGATCGCTTTTTTCTTACAAACCACTATCAAAGAATAGGTATCACCTATTAAATGTGGGTAATCGATCGTTTTAGCGCCTGTATTTAAGTGAATTGACTTCTGCGCAAGAATAAGCGCGCATTATTTCTGGTTATTATTTCAGCGGGAACTTTAATTATTTAATATAAAATTAACATTCCCTGCGGCTTTACCGCGGAATAAAAAAAGCCGCTTACTTAAAATAAATAAGCGGCCTTTTCTTCTGCGGGACGTTTAGTGTAAAACGGTGACCGCATCCTCCAGGCGTTTCGCCCGGTGCTTCACCATGGCGGAGACATGCGCGCTCTCTTCCACCAGCGCGGCGTTTTTCTGGGTGATGCCATCCAGTTCTGCCACGGCACGGGTCAGCTCCGATAAACCGGTGGCCTGTTCCGAGGTCGAGTGGCTAATCTGGGCAATCAGGCGGGTGACGTTCTGAACCTGCTCAACGATATCATCCATGGTCTGGCCGGCGGCATGCACCTGCTCCGAACCGGACTGCACCTTACTGGAACTGGCATCAATCAGCTTACGGATATCATTGGCCGCGCTGGCGCTGCGGCTCGCCAGATGGCGCACTTCGCCAGCCACCACCGCAAAACCTTTCCCCTGCTCACCCGCACGGGCCGCCTCAACCGCAGCGTTCAGCGCCAGGATGTTGGTCTGGAAAGCAATGTCATTAATCAGTTTAGTGATTGAGCCGATACGCTGGGTACTGTCGGCGATCTCATCCATCGTCCTGACTACCGTCTGCATCGCGCTGCCCCCTTCGGTGGCCGCGCCGCTGGCCGCCATAGAGAGCTTATCGGCGGCGGCGGCCGTCTCTGAGTTGCTCTGCACCGATGCCGCCATCTGGTTCATGGTGGTCACCGTCTGCTGCACGTTGGCCACGGTCTGACGGGTGCGATCGTTCAGGTCTTCGTTGCCCTTCGCCAGTTGGTCACTTCCGTCGCGCACGCTCACCACCTGGCTTGATACGTCATTGATCAGCCAGCGGCACATCAACCCTAACTGCCCCACCGCACGCAGGGTCAGCCCCAGTTCGTCGCTGCGGTTGAGGTGCTCTACGCTATTGCGCGCCCCGGTCGCCACGTTCAGCGCCTGGCGCGCAACGTTCTCGATCGGGCGTACAATCTGCTGCTCAAACAGCAGGGTGCCTGTCAGCATGATGAGGGCACAGGCCGCCAGCGGCGCCCAGCCTGCAGAGGTGGCCAGCAGCACCGCGGCAAGCACCACAAACAAACCGGCCATCACGCTACGCACCCGCCAGCGCAGCGGCAGAGTGGGCAGCTTGCCAGACCAGCCTTTACGCAACACCAGCCCTTTATGCAGACGTTTGTTACTGCGCCCTTCGTTCAGCGCTTTGTAGAGCGGCTCTACCGCGGCAATCTCTTCCGGCGTGGCCTTCGCGCGAATCGACATATAACCCGTCACCTGCCCGTTACGCACCATCGGCACGGCGTTGGCGCGCACCCAGTAATGGTCGCCATTTTTGCGGCGGTTTTTCACAATGCCGCTCCACGGCTCGCCCTGCTTCAGCGTGTACCACATATCGGCAAACGCGGCTTTTGGCATATCCGGATGGCGTACCACATTGTGCGGCTGGCCCAGCAACTCATTCAGTTGGTAGCCGCTGACCTTCACGAAAGTATCGTTAGTGTGGGTCATGTAGCTGTTGAGATCAGTGGTGGACATCAGAGTGGTGTCATCGTCCAGAGGATACGCATTCTGGGTGACATACGATTGAGAAGACATGTGAGCATCCCTTGCAGGTTATTTGAATGTTAATTTCGGGGGTTAATCTCTTTTCGGCGGTGGGGAATTTATCTTTAGTTGTTAAATTCGATCGAGATCGCAAATCATCCCTAAACCGCACGTTTAGTACGCTTTTCTAATCTATTGATTCAAAATACTTTCACGGTGAAATTACTCACAAAGCCTTACCCGTTAAGGCCTACTTAAGTAGCGTGCGCCGCACCACGTCAGTGCAATTGACGAAAATGAGTGCAACGCAATGGCCCGCGACCCTACGCCAAAACCGCCTCCGCTGCGTCTCACATGATTAAATATTGTGCAACATTACTTTAACCTGGCGTTTATCCCGATTTTCGTCGGGTCATCGGAAGTGGCGCAATCCCTGCAATAATTAACTCAGTATCATGTGATACGCGATCCCCGGGAGCACATCTTGAACAGGTTACCCTCCAGCGCCTCGGCTCTTGCCTGTACCGCGCACGCACTGAATCTCATTGAAAAGCAAACGCTTGATCATGAGGAGATGAAACAACTTAACCGCGAGGTGATTGATTACTTCAAAGAGCATGTGAATCCGGGGTTTTTAGAGTATCGAAAATCTGTGACCGCTGGCGGGGATTACGGAGCCGTAGAGTGGCAGGCGGGGAGTTTAAATACGCTTGTCGACACCCAGGGACAGGAGTTTATTGATTGCCTGGGTGGTTTTGGGATTTTCAACGTGGGGCACCGTAATCCAGTTGTCGTTTCCGCCGTACAGAATCAACTCGCTAAACAACCTCTTCACAGTCAGGAACTCCTCGACCCCCTGCGGGCGATGCTGGCAAAAACGCTGGCGGCCCTGACCCCCGGCAAACTGAAATACAGCTTCTTTAGCAACAGCGGCACGGAGTCGGTCGAAGCGGCGCTTAAGCTCGCCAAAGCGTACCAGTCGCCGCGCGGAAAATTCACCTTTATCGCCACCAGCGGTGCCTTCCACGGCAAATCGCTGGGCGCCCTCTCCGCGACGGCAAAATCGACCTTCCGTAAACCGTTTATGCCGCTGCTGCCGGGCTTCCGCCATGTGCCGTTCGGCGATATTGCTGCGCTGCGCCTGCAGCTCAGCGAGTGCCGTAAAACCGGCGATGACGTGGCGGCGGTGATTCTGGAACCTATTCAGGGTGAAGGGGGCGTGATTCTGCCTCCGCAAGGCTATCTGCCTGCCGTGCGTCAGCTGTGCGATGAGTTTGGCGCGCTGCTGATCTTCGACGAAGTACAGACCGGTATGGGGCGTACAGGCAAGATGTTTGCCTGCGAGCATGAGAACGTGCAGCCAGACATTCTCTGCCTGGCGAAGGCGCTGGGCGGCGGCGTAATGCCGATTGGCGCCACAGTGGCGACCGAAGAGGTATTCTCGGTGCTGTTTGATAACCCGTTCCTGCACACCACCACCTTCGGCGGTAATCCGCTGGCCTGTGCAGCTGCGCTGGCGACCATCAACGTATTACTGGAGGAAAACCTGCCTGCGCAGGCCGAGCAGAAAGGCGACATGCTGCTCGATGGTTTCCGCCAGCTAGGGCGTGAATACCCGGACCTGGTGCAGGACGCACGCGGCAAAGGGATGCTGATGGCTATCGAGTTTGTTGATAACGTAATCGGCTACAACTTCGCGAGCGAGATGTTCCGCCAGCGGGTGCTGGTAGCCGGCACGCTGAACAACGCCAAAACCATCCGCATTGAACCGCCGCTCACGCTCACCATTGAGCAGTGTGAGCAGGTGCTGAAAGCTGCGCGTAAAGCGCTGGCGGCGCTGAGAGTGAGCGTCGAAGAGGCGTAAAAAAGCGCCGGGCGGCCCTGCGCCTGCCCGGCCGTTTTTTTTCCGCTACGTCCGAACCTTTTTAACGGTAAACCGCCGCACATTTCCCCTTTACTGGCCCCGCTCTGTTTTTGCCAACGCCTGGCTTACCGGAACGATATTCGCTTCCGGCCAGGTCCATACCTTGTCTTTATCCTTGTTGGGTCACAACCATGGTATAAAACCGTCAACAGAGGTTACGCCGTCAGTAGCCTCGCATCTTGCCGTGATGGCCCCTGCTTTATTTTTTGTTAACGCGATGACGACGGCTCAGGTTCACCGCTGGCGCTTTAAGAGGAGAGACGATGTTTCACGGATTAAGTGCATTTCCGTTGACCCCCCTGAAAGAGGGAAAGATCGACGAGCAGGCTTTCACAACCCTTCTGCGCCCACTGGTGGATGCGGGCGTAGATTCGCTGGGTATTCTTGGTTCCACGGGCAGCTACGCGTACCTCACCGTTGCAGAACGGGCTCAGGTAGCACGCTGTGCGGTTGAGCATGCGGGCGGCATCCCTGTGATGGTGAGCATCGGCGCACTTCGGCTGGACGATATTCTGCGTCTGGCCGACGACGCGCAAGCGGCCGGGGCGGCCGGCGTGCTAATGGCCCCGGTCTCGTACCAGCGGCTGACGGCGGAGGAGGTCTATTCGCTGTACGAGCGGGTTACCCGCCAGCTCTCCGTTCCGCTGTGCGTTTACGATAACCCGGCCACTACCGGCTTTACATTTAGCGATGAGCTGATGTTTGCCGTGGCGGCGCTACCGAACATCGGCTCCGTGAAATTTGGCCGCGTGCCGGAGGATATCGCGCAGGTACGCTCGCGCCTTCCGGACAACGTTACCATGGGCATCAGCGGCGACTGGCAGGCAGCGCCAGCCCTGCGGGCCGGGTTCGACGTCTGGTACTCGGTTATCGCAGGCGTGTTCCCGCAGACCGCGCTGGCGATTGCGCGTTCAAAAGAGACGGCGCAATCTGAACGGCTTGAGCCGCTGTGGGCGCTGTTCCGCCGTTATGGCAGCCTGCGCGTCATGGCAGCCGCAGCCGAGATGATGGGAAAAGTCACGGTGCCCGCACTGCCGTTTCCCCTGCAGGCGATCCAGGGCGAGCCGCGTGAAGCGCTGGCGAGACTGATTGTCAGCCTTGAGCTGGCCTGAACCACCCGCTGGTGCTCCGCGTACCCGGCAAGCGGGATTTACACTCCACATGCCCGGTCCGCGTTGCGCCACCGGGCAAGACCGTTATTCCGGCAACAACCCGACAAAACAGCGTTTTTTACGCGGCTCCGACATCAGTTCCTCGAGCTTATCCACGCAGGCCAGATAGTGCGGCGTCTGCTTATGCGCTAATACTGCCTCTTCGTCTTTATAGGCTTCATAGATAAAGAACCGGGTTTTCACCCGCGGATCCTGCAGTACATCAAAGCGCAGATTGCCCGGCTCCTGAATCGCCCCTTCATGATTGGCGCGAAACACCTCCAGAAACTCATCTACCCGTTCGGGTTTGATATTGATCTCTACCAGCGTCACATTCATTTTGCTTCTCCCTGTTTCTCTTCCTGCCAGAACTGGAACGCGTCCCGCGCGCGCATGTTCTCGTGGACCACTTTTTTCACCGCCTTCAGCATGGCGAGCGGCGCGCTGGACTGGAAGATATTGCGCCCCATGTCCACGCCGGATGCCCCCTGGTCGATGGCGCGCCAGCACATCTCCAGCGCCTCGTTTTCCGGTAGCTTCTTGCCCCCGGCGATGACAATCGGCACCGGGCAACTGGCGGTCACTTTCTCAAAGCCCTCGTCGACATAATAGGTCTTAACGAACTGCGCCCCCATCTCGGCGGCGATGCGGCTGGCGAGCGAGAAATAGCGGGCGTCGCGCGTCATCTCTTTGCCCACCCCCGTTACCGCCAGCGTCGGCATGCCATAGCGCGCGCCCGCGTCCACCAGCTTGATGATGTTGTTGATGGACTGGTGCTCAAATTCACTGCCGATATAGACCTGCGCCGCTACCGCGCAGACGTTCAGGCGCAGCGCGTCCTCCATCGCGACCGCCACGCACTCGTTGGAAAGCTCGCCCAGAATCGAATTTCCCCCGGAGGCGCGCAGCACCACCGGTTTGTTGGTGGCCGCGGGCACCTGGCTTCGCAAAATGCCACGAGTGCACATCAGCACGTCGGTCTCGCCAAACAGCGGGGCAATGGAGAGATCGATACGTTCAAGGCCGGTGGTTGGCCCCTGGAAGTAGCCGTGGTCAAAAGCCAGCATTACCGTGCGGTTGCTTTGCGGGTTGAAGATGCGTGAAAGCCGGGACTGCATGCCCCAGTCCAGCGAACCGCAGCCCTTCAGGGTGTAAGGTACGTTGACCTGCGGCGTACCGATACCAAAATCCTTGCCGTCTTTGATGTCGTCTAAATCAGCCATGCTCTCCCCCGTCAGAAGTCGTACTTATCTATGTTCTCTTTGGTGAACACTACCCGCTCCGGCAGCAGCACGATGCCGTTGCCCTTCGCCTCATACTGGTAGCCCTGCACGCTGTTCGGCTCAACCTTCAGCGTCCCAATGTCTTTAATCTCTACGCTGTCGCCAACGTTAACATCGCCCTTTTTCAACATATGATCGGCGACGTTGACCGCAATTTTGCCCTGCTGCACCACATCCCACAGCCCAAAGGCTTTTACCGTGCCGCGCTCAACGTAGGGGCGCATTACGTTCGGCGTACTGAACCCGACGATCGCGACCCCTTCCCGCTTCAGGTTTTCTGCCGCCTGCGCTGCCGCCGGCAGGGCGTTAGCGTCCGGGGCGATGATCGCATCCAGATCCGGATAGGCTTTTAAGATCCCTTCGGCGGTTTGCAGGGATTTGGTGGCGTCGTTATAGCCAAACTGGGTGGTGACGACCTGCCATTGAGGATGGTCCTTCTCGATTTTGGCTTTCGCCTCTTTGACCCACTGGTTCTGGTCGGTGACGGTCGGGCTGGAGTAGAAGAAGGCGACTTTGGCATTCGGTTTGGTGACCTGCTTGCCGGCCATCTCTACCAGCAGGCCGCCGAGCTGTTCCGGTGTGCCCTGGTTGATGTAAATGCTGCGGCACTCCGGTTTGGTGTCGGAATCCCATGTCAGCACCTTCACGCCGCGCTGCATCGCGCGCTTCAGCGCCGGGCAGAGACCGTCCGGCGACACGGCAGAGACGATAATGGCGTTGTACCCCTGGTTGACGAAGTTGTTGATCAGCTGCACCTGGCCGGAGACGCTCGGTTCGGTCGGGCCGTCGTAGGTCACATCTACGCCGAGATCTTTACCCGCCTCTTTCGCGCCGTTGCCGCCGCTGGTAAAGAAGCCGACTCCCACCAATTTCGGGATAAAGGCGATGCGGTCTGCCGCCTGCGCCGAGGCGAAGCTGAGGGCCATCGCCAGCACTATCAGTTTTGTTTTCATCGTACGCTCCGGGTAGTTTTCAGGAAGATATTGCGCACCCATTCACGGTGCAGACTCAGCGAACGTCCCATCACCACCACAACCAGTAGCGCCCCTGATAGCGCGCTCGACACCTGGTTGGGGATGCCGACCATCTGTAACCCCTGTTGCAGGTAGCCCACCAGCAACGCCGCCAGCGCCGTACCCACAATCGAACCTGACCCGCCGTAGATATTCGCCCCGCCGAGCACGGCGGCGGTGAGGGCCGGCATCAGTAAATCGCGCCCGAGATCCGAACGCGCGGAACCGAAATAAGAGACCATCACCAGGGCGGCAATCGCCGAAGCTACGCCCACCAGGCCATACAGCGCGTAAGGCATGCCGTTTACCGACAGCGCCGCATAGCGTGCCGCGCGGGGGTTCTGGCCGATCAGGAACAGATGCCGGCCAAAGCGTCCGCGATGAGTGATCAGCCAGAAGAAAAGAGTTACGACGGCGAAGAGCACCAGCGGGATCGGCAGGCCGAAGAGCGTCAGGTTAGCGAAGGCGGTAAAGCTCTCCGGGAAGCCGCCAATCCCCTCATAGCCGGTCGCCCCCGCCATGCCAGAGAGCAGCAGCGCCCCGCCGCCGTAGAGGTAGAGCGTGCCGAGGGTAATGACCAGCGGGCTGATACCGGTGTAGTGAATCAGCGCGGCGTTGAGCAATCCGCACAGCAGACCGAGCAGCAGCGTCATCGGAATGGCGACGGCCATTGGCCATCCCGCCTGCGTCATCACCCCCAGCGCAATGGCGCACAGACCGATGGTCGACCCCAGCGAAATATCAATCCCACCACTGATGATCACCAGCGTTAGCGGCAGCGCCACAATGCCGATGCAGATAAAGTCGCTGGTGCTGAACAGCAACATGTTGATATCGAGCATCCGCGGGTTAATGGCGCCAAAGAGCAGGATCTCCAGCACCAGCAAGATCAGCAGCGCGCTTTCCCAGTTAAGCTTCATTTACGCCACCTCTTTTTTGCGTTTTGGAAAGGGGGTGACGTGTTTTCCCCCTTTATTGCCTGGATGAAAGCGGCTGTACTTCAGCGCCCGCTGATGTCGTGCGAGTGCCTGACGCAAGCGCCCGTCGAGGACCAGCACCCCCAGCAGCACCAGCCCGGCGATAAAGTCGTTCCACCAGGCCGGGAGCCTGAACAGCACCAGCACGGTGTCGATTTGGGTCAGGAAGAAGGCGCCGAGCAGCGCGCCAATTAGCGTGCCCGTCCCGCCCAGCAGCGAAATTCCGCCAAGTACGCAGGCGGCGATGGCTTTCATCTCCAGTCCGCTGCCGGTCTGGTTTGGCACAAAGCCAATCTGCGCAGCAAAGATAATGCCCGCACAGGCCGCCAGCATGCCGTTCAGAGTAAAAGCGAGCATGCGGGTGCGGTTTACCGCCACGCCCAGCTGGCGTGCGGCGGCGAGGTTGTCGCCCACCGCATAAAAATCACGCCCGAAAGCGGTGCGCGACAGGATCCACGCCCCCACGGCGGCGATAAACAGCACCACAAAGCCCAACGGTGAAATCCCGAGGGCGACCGGCGCTGAGAGGCCTTTCAGGGCCGGTGGCAGCCCTTCTATCCACTTCCCACCGGTCCAGAGCAGCATGCCACCGCGATAGAGCCCCAGCGTGCCGAGGGTGGCCACAATCGCCGGGATACGTAGCCCCACCACCAGCAGACCATTAAACGCACCGGCCAGCGCGCCTATCATCAGCGCAAAGAGCATAGAGACCGGCAGGCTATAGCCGTTATTAAGCGCCACGCCTACAGCAATGGCGCAGAGGCCGACGGTCGATCCCACTGAAACATCAATATTACGGGTCAGCATCACCAGCGCCGCGCCGATCGCCAGCAGGATCAGGATCTGCGCGCTGGCAAAGATCATTCCCAGCGTCTGTAGACTTAAATAGGTCGGATTCAGTGCCACCAGTACGGCAAACAGAGCGAGGATCGCCAGTAAAGCGCTCAGCTCACGGTTCTTTAATAAGGTCTTCATGCCTGGCCTCCGAAGGCCAATGCCATCATGCGATCGAGGCTGACCGCCTGGCGGGGCAACTCGCCGCTGAGCCTCCCCTGGTGCATCACCAGCACGCGATCCGCCAGACCGGGAAACTCATCAAGATCGCTTGAGATCATTAGCACCGCCACGTTTTGTGCCGCCACGCTCTTAAGCAGCTGATAGATATCGGCGCGCGCCGAGACGTCTACGCCGCGCGTAGGTTCATCGACGATCAACAGCAGTGGGTTGGCCTCCAGACAGCGTGCCAGCAGGACCTTCTGTTGATTACCGCCGGAGAGGGTGCGCACGGTTTGATCCGCATGGTTGAGTTTGATCCCCAGCGCCCGGTGATAACGCTCCACCACCGCAGATTCCCGCTTGCGCTGTTGCCAGACAGAGGGCTCGTTCAGCGCCACGGTGTTCCAGCGGATCGGCGCATCCAGGAACAGACCCGATACCTGCCTGTCCTCCGGCAGGTAGACCAGCCCCTTCCCGAGGCGGGCCGAAACGGTATCGTGGCCGATCTCCTGATTCTCCAGCCAGACGCGCCCTCCGCGTGCCGGACGTAGGCCATAGAGGGTTTCCGCAAACTCCGTGCGCCCGGATCCCACCAGCCCGGCGAGGCCGACAATCTCGCCGGCGTAAATTTCCAGGCTGAGATCGATAAATCCCTCCCCGGTGAGATCGTCCACCCGCAGGACCGGGAAATCCTGCGCCTGGGTACGGCGGTTTCCCGGCAGGGCCAGCCACAGTTTTTGTGTATCGCTTAAGCTGCGATCCCGGCTGACCGGGGTCATGGCAGCGATCAGCGCATTGTCATCCAGCTGCGCGGTTTCGCCGCTGAGTACCACCGCGCCGTCACGCATCACCGACACGTGGCTGGCGAGCGCGCGGATCTCCGGCAGCTTATGGGAGATAAAAACAATGCCGACCCCCAGCGCCTGGAGCGCGCGGATCTGGCGGAACAGGCGCTCGGTTTCCCCGGGCGTGAGCGATGCGGTAGGTTCATCAAGGATCAGGATCTGCGCCTCGCGCATTAACCCGCGCAGGATCTCCACCATCTGCTGATCTGCCACCTCCAAAGTGCTGGCGGCCGCGTCGAGATTTAGCTGGCACTGCAGCTGCTGGAGCTTATCGGTCAGGCGTGTATTAAGGTCGTTGCCGCGCGGCAGGCGGAAAAGAATGTTTTCGCGCACCGTGAGATTGGGAAACAGCATCGGCTCCTGCGGCACCAGATAGATGCCAAGCCCGTGCGCCTGGCCGGGCTTAAGGCGCGCAAATGCGTGACCGGCCACAGAGAGTTCACCGCGATCGGGCGTCTCAACCCCGGCAATGATCTTCATTAGCGTCGATTTTCCCGCGCCATTACCGCCCATTAACGCATGCACCTGGCCTGACAGCAGTGTGAAATCAATGCCTTTCAACACCGGAACGCCAGAGAACTGCTTATGGATATCGCGTGCCTCTAAGAGTGTTTTCATCTTCACGCCGCCATTGAACAAAAGATTTTTAGATTTAATAATGTTCAAAAGCGTAGACCCTGAACTATATTTACAACCGTGCAGGGATCACAGTTTTATGGTTTGAGATCCAGAGATTAGCCAAACACATTAAAAGATCCGTTTTGTCGCGTGGCTCACATTTTCGCGGCGCAACATAACGAACATATGATCTAAATTTTTATAAGAGTTCATCTATGAGCGAGAAACGCATTGTCGAAGAGAGCCGGTTTGCTGGACTGGCGCTGTCAGAGGAAGAGCTGGTGGCTCGCGTGGCCTGGTGTTACTACCACGACGGCCTGACCCAGAACGACATAGGCGAACGGTTAGGCCTGCCGCGCCTGAAGATTTCCCGCCTGCTGGAGAAAGGGCGTCAGTCGGGGGTGATCCGCGTACAGATTAACTCGCGCTACGAGGGGTGCCTGGCTCTGGAAACCGAGCTGCAACAGCGTTTTGGCCTGAAGCTGGCCCGCGTGTTACCGGCCCTGAATACCCCAGCGATGAGCGTACGCCTGGGCATTGGTGCCGCCCAGTCGTTAATGGGCGTACTGGAACCCGGGCAGCTGCTGGCAGTGGGATTTGGTGAAACCACCATGAGCTGCATCCAGCACTTAAGCGGTTTTATTGGTTCACAGCAGGTACGGCTGGTGACCCTTTCGGGCGGCGTCGGGCCCTATATGACCGGTATTGGCCAGCTGGATGCGGCCTGTAGCGTAAGCATGATCCCCGCCCCGCTGCGCGTGTCGTCAGCATCCGTTGCCGGGATCTTAAAGCGTGAAGCCAGCGTAAGGGATGTGATCCTCGCCGCCACGGCCGCCGATGCAGCCGTAGTCGGTATCGGATCGGTGAACCAGCGTCGCGATGCCACGATTTTACGCTCCGGCTACATCAGCGAGGGAGAACAGCTGATGTTCGCCCGTAAGGGCGCCGTGGGGGACATCCTCGGTTACTTCCTTAACGCCGGCGGCGAGCGGGTTGAGGATCTGGAGATTCATCAGGAGTTACTCGGCGTGACCCTCGAAGAGCTGGCGCAACTGCCCACTATCGTTGGTGTGGCCGGTGGCGAAGAGAAAGCCGATGCGATTTATGCCGCACTGAAAGGTCGCCGTATCAATGGCCTGGTGACGGAAGAGACCACAGCCCGCGCGGTGCTGGCCCTGGCAAAATAAGGGCGTAGCTCGTGCAAACCACGAGGCATGCTCATGAGTTACCTTTTAGCGTTAGATGCAGGGACAGGCAGCGTTCGCGCCGTGATTTTCGATCTACAAGGCAACCAGATTGCCGTCGGCCAGGCTGAGTGGAAACACCTGAGCGTGGAGAATGTGCCTGGGTCGATGGAGTTTGACCTCGATACCAACTGGCGGCTGGCCTGCCAGTGCATTCAGCAGGCGCTGACGCGCGCGCACCTGAACGCGGCGGATATTCAGTCCGTCGCCTGCTGCTCAATGCGCGAAGGGATTGTGCTGTATGACCGCAACGGCGAGGCCATCTGGGCCTGTGCCAACGTCGATGCCCGCGCCAGCCGCGAGGTAGCCGAACTCAAAGAGATCCACGATTACCGTTTCGAATCCGAGGTGTATGACGTTTCCGGCCAGACCCTGGCCCTCAGCGCCATGCCGCGCCTGCTGTGGCTGGCGCACCATCGCCCGGATATCTATCGCAAAGCCGCCACCATCACCATGATCAGCGACTGGCTGGCGGCAAAACTCTCCGGCGAGCTGGCGGTCGATCCGTCCAACGCGGGGACCACGGGCATGTTAGATCTCTTCTCCCGCGACTGGCGTCCGGCGCTGCTCGACATGGCCGGGCTGCGCGCCGATATTCTCTCTCCGGTGAAAGAGACGGGGACCGTGCTGGGGGCCATCACCCGCGAAGCCGCGCAACAGAGCGGCCTGCGCGAAGGCACGCCGGTAGTGATGGGGGGCGGCGACGTACAGCTGGGTTGCCTGGGATTAGGGGTGGTGCGCACCGGGCAAACGGCGGTATTAGGCGGCACCTTCTGGCAGCAGGTGGTAAACCTGCCGCAAGTGCGAACCGATCCTGATATGAATATTCGCGTTAACCCGCACGTCATCCCCGGTATGGCCCAGGCAGAGTCGATTAGCTTCTTTACCGGGCTGACCATGCGCTGGTTCCGCGATGCCTTTTGCGCGGAAGAGAAGCTCATTGCCGAGCGGATGGGGGTAGATACCTACAGCCTGCTGGAAGAGATGGCGAGCCGCGTGCCGGCGGGATCCCACGGTGTGATGCCGATATTTTCTGATGCGATGCACTTTAAGCAGTGGTATCACGCAGCACCGTCGTTTATCAATCTCTCCATCGACCCGGAAAAGTGCAACAAAGCCACGCTATTCCGCGCGCTGGAAGAGAACGCGGCGATTGTCTCCGCCTGCAACCTGACGCAAATTTCGCACTTTTCCGGGGTGACGTTTGAGAGCCTGGTCTTTGCGGGCGGCGGAGCAAAAGGCGCCTTATGGAGCCAGATTTTAAGTGACGTCACTGGCCTGCCGGTGCGCGTGCCCGAGGTAAAAGAGGCGACGGCGCTCGGCTGTGCAATTGCGGCGGGTACTGGCGCCGGGCTGTTTGCGGATATGGCCTCAACGGGAGAGCGGCTGGTGAAATGGAGCCGCGAATTTACGCCGAACCCGGAACACCGGGAGCTGTACGACGGCATGATGCAGAAATGGCAGGCTGTATACGCGGATCAGCTTGGGCTGGTGGATAGCGGGTTGACCACGTCAATGTGGCAGGCGCCTGGGCTGGTGCGGGTATCCCCCTCACCCCGGCCCTCTCCCCAAAGGGGCGAGGGGGAAAACCACATTGAGCCAACACTTTAGGACCGCACAGGTCAGTCCCCTCTCCCCTGTGGGGAGAGGGTTAGGGTGAGGGGGGAATATTTGAATCCCATCACAATCACCGCATTCCCCTTTTCCCTTTTACTCTCCGCTGGCTAAATTAGTAACTCATCCGACCACATAACAATAAATTAACACTGGAAGAGAGTATGAGCCGCTACCCGTCGTTATTCGCCCCGCTCGACCTGGGGTTCACCACCCTCAAAAACCGTGTACTGATGGGATCGATGCACACCGGTCTGGAGGAGCGTCCGGACGGCGCTGAGCGCCTGGCGGCTTTCTACGCCGAGCGCGCCCGCCATGGCGTGGCGCTGATTGTGACCGGCGGCGTGGCCCCCGCCCTTTCTGGCGTTACGATGGAGGGCGGCGCGGTACTGAATGACGCCAGCCAGCTTCCCCATCACCGCCTCGTGACCGACGCCGTCCATCGTGAGGGGGGCAAAATCGCGCTGCAGATCCTGCATACCGGCCGTTACAGCTATCAGCCGCATCTGGTGGCGCCCTCTGCCATTCAGGCACCGATTAACCGCTTCAAACCGCTGGCGCTCAGTCACGATCAGATCCTGGCGCTGATTGACGACTTCGCCCGTTGCGCCGCACTGGCGCGGGAAGCAGGATATGATGGCGTAGAGGTCATGGGGTCGGAAGGCTACCTGATTAACGAGTTTCTTGCCGCCCGCACCAACCAGCGCGACGACGAATGGGGCGGCGATTATGCCCGCCGCATGCGTTTTGCCGTCGAGGTGGTGCGCGCCGTACGGGAACGGGCGGGTGCAGATTTTATTATCGTCTACCGTCTCTCGCTGCTCGACCTGGTGGAGGGCGGCGGCACCTTCGACGAAACCGTCCAGCTGGCCCAGGCAATAGAAGCCGCCGGAGCCACGATCATCAACACCGGCATCGGCTGGCACGAGGCGCGCATCCCGACCATCGCTACCCCGGTACCGCGCGCCGCGTTCAGTTGGGTGACGCGTAAGCTGAAAGGCAAAGTCTCTATTCCGCTGGTGACCACCAACCGTATTAACGATCCGCAGGTGGCGGACGATGTGCTTTCACGCGGTGATGCCGATATGGTCTCTATGGCGCGCCCGTTCCTCGCCGATGCGGAGATCCTTTCTAAAGCGCAGAGCGGCCGCGCAGATGAGATCAACACCTGCATCGGCTGTAACCAGGCCTGTCTGGATCAGATCTTTGTGGGCAAAGTCACCTCCTGCCTGGTCAACCCACGCGCCTGCCACGAAACCAAACTGCCAGTGATCCCGGCGATCGTAAAAAAACGTCTTGCCGTGGTCGGTGCAGGGCCGGCAGGGTTAGCGTTTGCGGTTAATGCCGCCGCGCGAGGGCACAGCGTCACGCTGTTTGACGCGGCGGCCGAGATTGGCGGGCAGTTTAATATCGCCAAACAGATCCCCGGCAAAGAGGAGTTTTACGAGACGCTGCGCTACTACCGCCGGATGATCGAGGTCACGGGCGTCAATCTGCAGCTCAACCAGAGAGTGAATGCGCCCGATCTGATCGGTTTCGACGAGGTGATCCTCGCCAGCGGGATTGCCCCGCGTACCCCGGCGATCGCGGGTATCGATCATCCGAAGGTGCTGAGCTATCTCGACGTGCTACGCGATAAAGTGCCGGTGGGCGAAAAGGTGGCGATTATCGGCTGCGGCGGAATCGGCTTTGATACCGCCATGTACCTGAGTCAGCCAGGGGAGGCCACCAGCCAGAACATTGCCGAATTTTGTGTGGAATGGGGAATCGATACCAGCCTGAACCAGTCCGGTGGGTTACGCCCGGAAGGGCCGCAACTGCCGCGAAGCCCGCGCCAGATTGTGATGCTGCAGCGTAAAGCCAGCAAACCGGGTGAAGGGCTGGGTAAAACCACGGGCTGGATCCACCGCGCCACCCTGCTCTCACGGGGGGTGAAGATGATCCCGGCGGTGAGTTACCAGAAGATCGACGACGACGGTCTGCATGTGACGATCGGCGGAGAGCCGCAGCTGCTGGCGGTGGATCAGGTGATTTTATGTGCCGGGCAGGAGCCGAAACGCGATCTGGCAGATCCGCTGCGCGATGCCGGCAAAACGGTGCATCTGATTGGTGGGTGTGATGTGGCGATGGAGCTGGATGCCCGACGGGCGATTGCGCAGGGGACGATGCTGGCATTAAGCATTTAATTTTTCCCCTTACCCCGGCCCTCTCCCCACAGGGGCGAGGGTGTATTCGTCCCCTCTCCCCCGTGGGGAGAGGGTTAGGGTGAGGCGGTAATCATCTTACCGACGACGTCCCAGCTTAACCGCTTTCAGCACCACAAACTTATTGTTCGTCGCGATGGTGACGCAGTTACCGAAAATCTTCTTCAGCTTGTGGAAGTAGTCCAGGTGGCGGTTCGCCACGATGTACAGCTCGCCGTTAATTTTCAGGCAGCGGCGGGCGTGGTGGAACATCTCCCACGCAACGTTATCCGTCAGGGCGTGCTTCTGGTGGAACGGCGGGTTACAGAAGACGGCGTTGAAGCGGAAAGGCTCCACGCCCGACAGCGCGTTGTTGATCATAAACTCGCAGCGATCCAGCGCGTCCGGCATGTTGGTTTCGACGTTCAGACGGCTTGATGCCACCGCCATTGGCGACTCATCGCTAAACACTACGCTGGCGTCCGGGTTCTTCGCCAGCAGCGTCAGGCCAATTACGCCGTTACCACAGCCCAGGTCAACGATCTCCCCTTCGAGATTCTCCGGAAGATGCTCCATAAAGAAACGCGCCCCAATATCCAGCCCGGTGCGGGAGAAGACGTTCGCATGGTTGTGAATGGTCCAGTCGGTACCCTCCAGCTTCCAGCTCAGGGTTTCGGGTGCGTCAGCCAGTTCCGGTGCGCTGAAGGTGCAGTTGATCAGGCGCGCCTTTTTCCAGGCCAGCGTGGTGGTGGTTGGGCCGAGCACTTTCTCGAACAGTTCCAGCGTCGAGGTGTGGATATCGCGCGCCTTGGCACCGGCGATGATACGCGTTTGCGGGGTGACAACCTTACGCAGCGCGCGCAGCTGCTGCTCCAGCAGCGCCATGGTTTTTGGCACTTTAATCAGCACCACGCCCGGCGCCTGCGGGTAGTCCGCGGTGCTGTCGAGGAACTTCACGCTGCCTTCATCGATATCGTTATGGCGCAGGTTCTCACGCGTTGCCAGTTCGCTCAGGTAAGAGTCGCCGATGCTGTAGGGCGTGTGCTCTGCCAGCGCGCAGGCCAGCGCGCCAAAGGCGTCATTCAGGATCAGAACCGGGCCGCTGATTTCAGTGTCATCCAACTGCTGCAGCAGATAGTCATCCGCCGCTTCCCACGCCTGAAGCGGGTTAACGTCATCCGTTTCCGGGAAACGTTTAAGGTTGAGTGAACGGAAACCGTTGTCTAAGTGGCTCATCGGCCCTCCTGAATGGTAAAATTTGGCGTATCCCTGAAAAGGGTGCGTGAGTATACCTGTTTTCACATTATTTTGGGGCCTTGATGAACCAACTTACTTATCTCCAGGGCTACCCGGAGAACTTACTGACTCAGGTTCGCAGCCTGATTGCCGAGCAAAAGCTGGGCGCGGTGCTGGAAAAACGCTACCCCGGCACGCACGATTTCGCGACCGATAAGGCGCTCTGGCAGTATACGCAGGATCTGAAAAACCGGTATCTGAAGAGCGCGCCGCCGATCAATAAGGTGATGTACGACAACAAGATCCACGTCCTGAAAAATGCTCTCGGCCTGCATACCGCCATCTCTCGCGTGCAGGGCGGCAAGCTAAAAGCCAAAGCCGAGATCCGCGTAGCGACGGTGTTTCGCAACGCCCCCGAGGCGTTTTTGCGAATGATCGTGGTGCATGAGCTGGCGCACCTGAAAGAGAAAGAGCACGACAAAGCGTTCTACTCCCTGTGCTGCCATATGGAACCGCAATACCACCAGCTGGAGTTTGATACCCGGTTATGGCTTACGCATTTATCGTTAAAAGGTAATGCGGAATAGCGCACTCATTTTGTCACGCGGCCGTGCTACAGTGGCTAAAGGTTCCCAGCTACGGAGTACGTAAACGTTTATGATACGTTTCGCAGTCATTGGAACGAACTGGATCACCCGCCAGTTCGTTGACGCCGCCCACGAGACCGGCAAATTCAAACTCACCGCAGTCTTTTCCCGTAGCCTTGAACAGGCCCAGACTTTTGCCGGTGATTATCTCGTCGAACACCTGTTTACCTCTCTGGAAGAGATGGCTCAAAGCGATGCCATTGATGCTGTCTATATCGCCAGCCCAAACTCTCTGCACTTTACGCAAACGGCACTGTTCCTCAGCCATAAAAAACATGTGATTTGCGAAAAGCCGCTGGCCTCGAATATTCAGGAAGTAGAAGCCGCAATTGCGCTTGCCCGCGAAAACCAGGTGGTGCTGTTCGAAGCCTTCAAAACCGCCAGCCTGCCAAACTTTCTGCTGTTGCAGCAGTCCCTGCCGAAAATTGGCAAAGTGCGTAAAGCCTTTATCAACTACTGCCAGTATTCGTCGCGCTATCAGCGCTATCTTGACGGCGAAAACCCAAACACCTTTAATCCGGCTTTTTCTAACGGCTCGATTATGGATATTGGGTTTTACTGCCTCGCCAGTGCCGTGGCGCTATGGGGCGAACCGCACGGTGTAACCGCCACCGCCAGTCTGCTGGAGAGCGGCGTCGATGCCCACGGGTTAGTAGTACTGGATTACGGTGATTTCAGCGTCACGCTGCAACACTCCAAAGTGAGTGATTCGGTGCTGCCAAGCGAAATTCAGGGCGAAAACGGCTCGCTGGTGATTGAAAAAATCTCTGAGTGCCAGAAACTGAGCTTCGTGCCGCGCGGCGGCAAAGCGCAGGAGCTGACGCAGCCTCAGCATATTAACACTATGCTTTATGAGGCAGAGGTATTCGCGCGACTGGTTGAAGACAATGAAGTGAATCACCCGGGCCTCGCGGTCAGCCGCACCACGGCGAAACTGCAGACAGAAATCCGCCGTCAGACCGGTGTGGTCTTCCCCGCTGACGGTCTGAGCGCTGAAGTCACCGCGTAAAGCTATGTAATAAAGTCTGGCAGGAGATTGACGAAATCATTGACCTGACATATTTTGTTACGTGCAAAGGGGAGTAACTTCCTTGCCGGTGGATCGTCATTACGATGCGTGCAAAACCGCATCCGGTCGCCGGGCAACCTTCATGGTTGTAAGTGAGACCTTGCCGAAAGGCGAGGTCTATGCATAAAAAGCTAACGGCTATCGTCTTTCGACCATAGCCGTTTTTGTTTTTTATGTGCGAGGAAAAAAATTATGCACTCTGTCGGCACTCCAATGTTGTGGGGCGGATTCGCGGTTGTCGTGCTCATCATGCTGGCGATAGACCTCTTTTTGCAGGGTCGTCGCGGCGAACACGGCATGACCATGAAGCAAGCCGCCGCCTGGTCCCTGGTGTGGGTCACCCTCTCTCTGCTCTTCTGCGCCGCTTTCTGGTGGTACCTGGCGACAACCCAGGGCCGCGCTGTCGCCGATCCGCAGGCGCTCGCCTTCCTCACCGGTTATCTGATTGAAAAAGCGCTGGCGGTGGATAACGTCTTCGTCTGGCTGATGCTGTTCAGTTACTTCGCGGTACCGGCGGCGTTGCAGCGCCGGGTGCTGGTTTACGGAGTACTGGGTGCCATTGTCCTGCGTACCATCATGATCTTCGCCGGTAGCTGGCTGATTACGCAGTTCGAATGGCTGCTGTATGTCTTTGGCGCGTTCCTGCTCTTCACCGGGGTCAAAATGGCGCTGGCGAAAGAGGACGAAACCGGCATCGGCGAAAAGCCGATGGTCAAGTGGCTTCGCGGCCATCTGCGCATGACCGATACCATCGAGAGCGAGCACTTCTTTGTGCGCAAAAATGGCCTGCTGTTTGCCACGCCGCTGCTTCTGGTGCTGATTCTGGTTGAGCTAAGTGATGTGATCTTCGCGGTGGACAGCATTCCGGCGATCTTCGCGGTGACCACCGACCCGTTCATCGTCCTGACCTCAAACCTGTTTGCGATTCTGGGCCTGCGTGCCATGTACTTCCTGCTGGCGGGCGTCGCGGAGCGCTTCTCAATGCTGAAGTATGGCCTGTCGGTTATCCTGGTCTTTATCGGTATTAAGATGCTGATTGTCGACTTCTATCATATTCCGATCGCCATCTCGCTGGGCATAGTGTTTGGCATTCTGGCGCTGACCTTAATCATCAACGCCTGGGTGAACCATCAGAACGATAAAAAGCAGCAGACGCAGTAAGGTCGGATATCGCCTCCTGACGCGTTAAATTCGACTGAAAACGGTAACCTCCGGGTTGCCGTTTTTTTTGGATATTGCTCTGCTCCGCAAAAATGTAAACAGACAGTTAAAAAACATGACGCAGTGCGTAAATTCCAGCATTTTGCGCTTCCCCCTTACCGCACATTCTTTATACTCAACCAGGCAAACATTTAGTTACATCCAGACATAAGCGTGACTGAGATCACGGCCAGGATGGAACGCAATTTCACTTTAGGAATTTCTATGACGACACAATCTTCGGGTCTGCTTCAACGCCTCGTGCATGGCAGCCTGGTAAAACAAATACTGGTGGGCCTGGTGCTGGGTATCTTGCTGGCGCTGGTCTCTAAATCTGCGGCAATTGCCACCGGTCTGCTCGGTACACTGTTTGTTGGCGCGCTGAAAGCGGTGGCGCCGGTGCTGGTGTTAATGCTGGTGATGGCCTCTATTGCTAATCACCAGCACGGCCAGAAAACCAACATCCGCCCTATCCTGTTCCTTTACCTGTTAGGCACATTTTCTGCTGCGCTGACGGCGGTCATTTTTAGCTTCCTCTTCCCTTCAACGCTGCATCTGACCAGCGCTGCGGGAGACATTACCCCACCATCCGGCATCGTTGAGGTGCTGCGTGGCCTGCTGATGAGCATGGTCTCTAACCCGGTGGATGCCCTGCTGAATGCGAACTATATCGGCATCCTGGTGTGGGCAATTGGCCTGGGCTTCGCGCTGCGTCACGGTAACGAAACGACGAAAAACCTGGTCAACGATATGTCCAATGCCGTGACCTTTATGGTGAAAATCGTGATTCGCTTCGCCCCTATCGGTATCTTCGGCCTGGTCTCTTCCACGTTAGCAACCACCGGCTTCGACACCCTGTGGGGTTATGCCCAGCTGCTGATGGTATTGATTGGCTGCATGCTGCTGGTTGCGCTGGTGATTAACCCGCTGCTGGTCTTCTGGCAAATCCGTCGTAATCCGTACCCGCTGGTACTGATGTGCCTGCGTGAAAGCGGCGTATATGCCTTCTTTACCCGCAGCTCCGCAGCGAACATTCCGGTGAATATGGCTCTGGCCGAGAAGCTGAACCTGGATCGCGATACCTATTCGGTGTCGATTCCGTTAGGCGCAACCGTGAATATGGCCGGCGCGGCGATTACCATTACCGTACTGACTCTGGCGGCCGTACATACGCTGGGTATTCCGGTTGACCTGCCAACGGCGCTGCTGTTGAGCGTGGTGGCTTCACTGTGCGCCTGTGGTGCATCCGGCGTGGCGGGCGGCTCGCTGCTGCTGATCCCACTGGCGTGTAATATGTTTGGCATTCCAAACGAGATTGCCATGCAGGTGGTGGCGGTGGGCTTCATTATCGGCGTATTACAGGACTCTTGCGAAACGGCGCTGAACTCATCGACCGATGTACTGTTCACCGCAGCAGCCTGCCAGGCAGAAGATGCGCGTCTGGCGAAAAACGCCCTGCGCAGTTAACACTCAAGCCCTTCCGTCAACGGACGGAGGGGCGCTCTTCCCGCAAGTCTTTCTCTACTTTAAACGGATCGATCCCCCTGCGCTGCATGCGCCAGAAACGGATGATGTTCAGCCCGTTCATGACCAGAAAACTCCCTTCGATTAAGGTCCCGCCAATCGACCCCAACCAGAAGTTATGAATCACCCAACAGAGCGTGGAGCACCAGATAATGCAGCGCATCGTCAGCCCTTTGCTGCGAAACAGCGCCCAGGTGCTAACGATGGTGCTGGCAACCGGCAGCAACTCCATGGGGTGATGGAATTTAGTCAGCCCAATGCCGCCCGTCAGGACAATAAACACCGTCATCACCCACAAACTGCGGGTGCGCAGGGTAATCAGCGTGCGCACGGTATTGAGCATGGCGCTGGAGCCAGCCGGAAAGGCTCCCATCAGAAAGAAATGGATGCCAATAACGGCGCTGTAGAGGGAGAGCTGGATTTTGAATTTCCGCTCGTCGCGGTTGAGGAAGGTGGTAATGCCGATCAGAAAGGCGAAGACACCAACGCCCTGGGCAAGCCAATACGCGGTCATGAAAGTTTCCTGTGGTCAGGCAAAAAGAAACGGCGCTTCCTTAAGAAACGCCGCTTTAATTCGATCCCTGTGATTTACAACGTCACGCCGCTTTTGAAGATCGCCAGCTCACGGAAGTCGTTTTTCTCGTTACAGGTAGATTTGCCGTTTGCAATATCAACAATCAGATCAACAAACTCATCCAGCACCTGGGGCATCCCTTTGCCGTGGATCAACTGGCCTGCGTCGAAATCGATCCAGTGCTTCTTCTTCGCCGCCAGCTCGCTGTTGGTGGCAATTTTCACCGTAGGGACAAAGCCGCCGTACGGCGTACCGCGCCCGGTACTGAACAGCACCATATGACAGCCTGCTCCCGCCAGGGCGCTGGTGGCGACCGCATCGTTGCCCGGCGCGCTCAGCAAGTTCAGGCCGTGCGTCTTCAGGCGCTCGCCGTAGCGCAGCACATCAACCACCTGGCTGGCCCCCGCTTTCTGCGTACAGCCGAGGGATTTCTCCTCCAGAGTGGTGATCCCGCCCGCTTTGTTGCCCGGCGACGGGTTTTCATAGATGGGCTGGTTGTGGGCGATAAAGTACTGTTTGAAGTCGTTGACCATGGTCACGGTCTTTTCAAAGGTCGCTTCATCGCGGCAGTGGCTCATCAGAATACGCTCTGCGCCGAACATCTCCGGCACTTCAGTCAGCACGGTGGTGCCGCCGTTGCCAATCACGTAATCAGAGAAACGTCCCAGCATCGGGTTAGCGGTGATGCCGGACAGACCATCAGAACCACCGCACTCGAGGCCGAATTTTAGCTCACTCAGCTTACCTGGCTCACGTTTATCGTGGCGCATCGCCTCATACAGCTGGTGCAGCTGCTCAAGCCCCGCTTCCACTTCATCGTCCTGGTGCTGACAGACCATAAAGTGCACGCGATCGGGATCATACTCCCCCAGGGTCTCGCGGAAGGCATCCACCTGATTGTTTTCACAGCCGAGACCTACCACCAGCACTGCACCGGCATTCGGGTGACGCACCATATTTTGCAGCATGGTCCGGGTATTAATGTGGTCGTCGCCCAGCTGCGAGCAGCCGTAGGTATGGCTAAACAGGTGAACGCCGTCGATACCTTCGGCGTTGTTCGTCTCTTTCAGGAAACGGTTCTGCATCTGACGGGCCATGGCGTTCACGCAGCCGACGGTCGGCAGGATCCACAGCTCGTTGCGGATCCCCACCTCACCGCTGGCGCGGCGGTAGATCTCCACGTCGCGATCCGCGGCCTGCTGCTCCCCGGCCTGGAAATCGGGTTGATAGCTGTACTCGTCCAGATCGCTCAGATTGGTGCGGGTATTGTGGGAGTGAATGAATTCACCCGGCGCAATGTCTGCCAGCGCATGGCCGATAGGCAGGCCGTATTTGACGACATTCTCCCCTTTGGCAATCAGGCGCAGGGCAAACTTATGCCCGCGCGAAACAGCCTGACGAAGCGTGACGCTCTGGTTATCAAAAGTCACTTCCGTGCCTTCGGCCAGATCCGCCAGCGCTACCGCAACGTTATCCAGCGAATGGATCTTGATGTATTGCATATCAACCCCTAACGGCCTTAGTTCAGTTCAATGGCGAAGTAGTCACGCGCATTGTTAAAGCAGATATTTTTCACCATTTCGCCCAGCAGCTGGATATCTGCCGGTGCTTCGCCCGCGGCGACCCAGCGGCCGATCATCTGGCAGAGAATGCGGCGGAAATATTCATGGCGTGTATAAGACAGGAAGCTACGGCTATCGGTCAGCATCCCGACGAAGCGGCTTAACAGACCCAACTGCGCCAGCTGCGTCATCTGACGCTCCATGCCGTCTTTCTGATCGTTGAACCACCAGCCGGAGCCAAACTGCATCTTGCCTGGCATCCCTTCGCCCTGGAAGTTACCGATCATGGTGCCCAGCACTTCGTTATCGCGCGGGTTCAGGCAGTAGAGGATGGTTTTTGGCAGCAGGTTCTCTTCGTTTTGCTTGCTCAGCAGTTTAGAGAGCTCTTCCGCCAGCGGGCGGTCGTTAATGGAGTCAAAGCCCACGTCCGGTCCCAGCAGTTTGAACTGACGCAGGTTGTTATTACGCAGCGCGCCAATGTGGTACTGCTGAACCCAGCCGCGACGGGCATATTCCGCGCCCAGCCAGACCAGTACGGCGGTTTTAAACTGCGCCACTTCGTGTTCGCTTAGGGTTTGACCTGCCAGGCGACGGGCCAGAATGCTGTCCAGCTCGGCTTCACTGGAATCGGCAAACAGCACCACGTCCAGCGCATGGTCAGACACTTTACAGCCGTGCGCCGCGAAGTGATCCAGACGTTTTGTCAGAGCCGTTTGCAGGTCGGTAAAGCGACGAATCTCGGTATCAGAGACGTCGCCAAGCTTCGCCATGTAATCGTTAAAGGTGGCCAGTTCAATATTGAAGGCTTTATCCGGGCGCCAGCTTGGCAGCACTTTCACATCAAAGCTGCTGTCTTGTGCAACGATGGCGTGGTGCTCCAGTGAGTCAATCGGATCGTCGGTGGTGCCGACCATCTTCACGTTCATCTGCTTCATGATGCCGCGGGCAGAGAATTTGTCCTGCGCCAGCAGCGCGTTGCACTCATCCCAGATCTCATCTGCCGTGGTCGGGGACAGCAGTTTGCCCGTGATACCAAACGGACGACGCAATTCCAAGTGTGTCCAGTGGTACAGCGGGTTACCGATGGTGTGCGGCACGGTTGCCGCCCAGGCATCAAATTTCTCGCGGTCTGACGCATCACCGGTGCAGAGGCGCTCGGCTACGCCGTTGGTGCGCATGGCGCGCCACTTGTAATGGTCACCTTTCAGCCAGATGTCATACAGGTTTTTGAAGCGATAATTTTCGGCAACCTGCTGCGGCGGCAGATGGCAGTGGTAGTCGAAAATCGGCTGGTCTTTTGCATAGTCATGATACAGGCGGCGGGCAAATTCGGTATCTAACAGGAAATCGTCGGTCATAAACGCGGTCATATCGTCATCCTCATTACGAGTGCGTCAGAAAGCTTATGTTCAGATGCTGCAAAGTTATCACACCAATTTCCAGAGCCAGAAGATTTTTTCGTGAGTTAGATCAATAAACGCCCACAAAAAAATTACCTCCAAAGGGGCAGAGGCCGCTGGAAGCCGCGCCAGCACTGGCTTAGCTCGCCGCAAATAATGACCTTACAAAGATTCACACTTTTGTGATGTCACTCACCTTTTAAAGTTGTATGACAAGTTATCTTCTCGCCGTCGCAATTTATAAGCCGACGGAATGATTTACCGGTTTCTATCACAACCGGAATACACGGTACGGATACCGACTTATGCACGATTCACTTATGGCAAGGTTCGGGCCGTTCCGGGAGACACTCCCGGTTACGCCCTCCCGTTAAAGAAGCCGCTCAGGTTTACCGAGAGAGGCGCTGCGCCAGAGCGCAGATATAACATAACGATGAGGTTTTACATGCGTAAAATTAAAGGGTTACGTTGGTACATGATCGCACTGGTGACGCTTGGCACCGTGCTGGGCTACCTGACGCGTAACACTGTGGCGGCTGCGGCGCCAACGTTAATGGAAGAGCTGCACATTTCGACCCAGCAATACTCTTACATCATCGCCGCTTACTCTGCGGCATACACCATCATGCAGCCCGTTGCCGGCTATGTGCTGGATATTCTCGGCACCAAAATTGGCTACGCCTTCTTCGCCGTCACCTGGGCAGTATTCTGCGGCGCGACCGCGCTGGCGGGCAGCTGGGGTGGACTGGCACTGGCACGTGGCGCAGTAGGTGCTGCAGAAGCCGCTATGATCCCGGCCGGCCTGAAAGCCAGCTCTGAATGGTTCCCGGCGAAAGAGCGCTCCATCGCCGTTGGCTATTTCAACGTGGGTTCTTCTATTGGTGCGATGATTGCCCCGCCGCTGGTGGTATGGGCTATCGTGATGCACAGCTGGCAGATGGCATTCATCATCTCTGGCGTGCTTAGCTTTGCATGGGCAATGGCGTGGCTGGTCTTCTATAAGCACCCGCGCGATCAGAAAAAACTTTCTGAAGAAGAACGTGAATACATCATTGGTGGTCAGGAAGCACAGCACCAGACCAACAACGGTAAAAAGATGTCTGTCTGGCAGATTCTGGGTACCCGTCAATTCTGGGGTATCGCCCTGCCACGCTTCCTGGCAGAACCGGCCTGGGGTACCTTCAACGCCTGGATCCCGCTGTTCATGTTTAAAGTCTACGGCTTTAACCTGAAAGAGATCGCCATGTTTGCCTGGATGCCAATGCTGTTTGCTGACCTGGGCTGCATCGTAGGGGGTTACCTGCCGCCACTGTTCCAGCGCTGGTTTGGTGTTAACCTGATTGTGTCACGTAAGATGGTTGTGACCATGGGCGCACTGCTGATGATTGGCCCAGGCATGATCGGCCTCTTCACCAGCCCGTACGTGGCGATTGGCCTGCTGTGCATCGGTGGTTTTGCTCACCAGTCTCTGTCTGGCGCGCTGATTACCCTCTCTTCCGACGTCTTTGGGCGTAACGAAGTGGCAACCGCCAACGGCCTGACCGGTATGGCGGCCTGGACCGCCAGCACCCTGTTTGCACTGGTTGTGGGCGCACTGGCAGATACTATCGGCTTTAGCCCGCTGTTCGCGGTACTGGCGGTGTTCGACGTGCTGGGGGCCATCGTTATCTGGACGGTACTGAAAAACCAGTCAGCCGAGGAGCTGGCAAAGAGCACCATAGGCGGCCCCGCCGCCCAGAGTTAGCGAAGAAAAGTGTGAACTAAAGCCGCCTGTCAGGGCGGCTTTTTTGATGGCGAAATCTGGTGGGGGTTTAGCAAAAGTGGTATAACAAATATCATCTGCCGTACCCTGCCTGGAGCGCATATGGAAATCAACGAACCCCGTCGTCTTTATCAGCAACTTGCTGCCGAGCTGAAAGATCGCATCGAGCAAGGCGTCTATCTGGTGGGCGATAAACTGCCTGCGGAGCGTTTCATTGCCGATGAGAAGAGCGTCAGCCGCACCGTGGTTCGTGAAGCTATCATTATGCTGGAGGTCGAAGGTTACGTCGAAGTGCGTAAAGGTTCAGGCATTCATGTTATCTCCAGCCAGGCAAAACACTCCCCGGCACCGGACGAAAGTCTGGAATTTGCCAGTTACGGCCCCTTTGAGCTTCTGCAGGCGCGTCAGCTTATTGAAAGTAATATCGCCGAGTTTGCCGCCACCCAGGTGACCAAACAGGACATCATGAAGCTGATGGAGATCCAGGATAAAGCGCGTCAGGAAAAATGTTTCCGCGATTCCGAATGGGATTTGCAATTCCATGTCCAGGTGGCCCTCGCAACGCAAAACACGGCACTGGCGGCGATTGTTGAAAAAATGTGGACTCAGCGCGTTCATAACCCGTACTGGAAAAAACTGCACGATCATATCGATTTACGCACCGTCGATAACTGGTGTGATGATCATGACCAGATCCTTAAAGCATTGATTCGAAAAGATCCGCATGCGGCGAAGCTGGCTATGTGGCAGCACCTCGAGAACACTAAACAGATGCTGTTTAACGAAACGAGTGATGACTTCGAATTTAACGCTGACCGTTACCTTTTTGCCGAAAATCCGGTTGTTCATCTTGATACTGCCGCAAGCGGCACAAAATAGTTTTCTTCTCTGCTGGCGGGCGCATCATTGCGCCTTCTGGCGTCTGTGGGTAAGCAAACCTCTATAGTGTCAGCCTTTGTAAATACCCTCGCGTCCCCTCCCTGGGTTAAGCCAAAATCACATCATTATCCTCGCGAAATTCTGTGACGCAGAACTGCGGGGTTTGTTACAATTAGATGCAATTTGCATTTCTGTAAGTTAGTGCTTGCTTACCCAGCCATTTAACAGGGAACAGTTCTGGCCACACAATGTGTCCGCGAGCGATCATAATGTCTTTATAAAAACTATCGCCGTGCTGTTTTGACCCGGTTGACGGGCATGACGTTAACCGATTTCCAGGAACACTGAATGGAACTTTTTACCCAATTACTTAATGCCTTATGGGCCCAGGATTTCGAAACCCTGGCCAATCCTTCCATGATTGGCATGCTCTATTTTGTCCTGTTTATGATTCTGTTTCTTGAAAACGGCCTGCTGCCCGCCGCGTTTTTGCCGGGCGATAGCTTGCTGGTGCTGGTAGGGGTGCTCTGCGCAAAGGGGGCGATGGCCTTCCCGCAAACGGTAGTGTTACTGACCATTGCCGCCAGCCTGGGCTGTTGGGTGAGCTACATTCAGGGGCGATGGCTGGGCAATACGCGTATTGTGCAGAACTGGCTTTCGCATCTTCCGGCGCACTACCATCAGCGTGCGCACCATCTGTTCCATAAGCATGGTCTTTCCGCCCTGCTGCTTGGCCGTTTTATCGCGTTCGTCCGTACCCTTTTACCTACCATAGCCGGCCTCTCCGGCCTGAACAGCGCCCGTTTTCAGTTCTTCAACTGGATGAGCGGCCTGCTCTGGGTACTGATTCTGACCACCCTGGGCTACGCGCTCGGCAAGACGCCCGTGTTCCTTAAATATGAAGACGCGCTAATGTCGTGCCTGATGTTGCTTCCGGTGGTGCTGCTGGTGTTTGGCCTGATTGGCTCACTGGTTGTTTTGTGGAAGAAAAAACATGGGAGTCGAGGTTAACGTGCGCCTCTCAATGCGACAGTTTACTTACGCCATGGTGGCGCTGTGTATGCTCAGCGCCATGCTGCTGGTCTGGAAAGCGCTCCAGACCCACGAGTCTACGCTGGCGATTCGCCCGGTGATTCAGGGTTCGAGCGTGCCAGATGGCTTTTCCATCTGGCACCATCTGGATGCTAATGGCATTCGCTTTAAAAGCATTACGCCTCAGAATGACGTGCTGTTAATCACCTTCGATTCCAGCGCCCAAAGCGCTGAAGCGAAAAAGGTGCTCGACCGTACGCTGCCGCAGGGTTATATCATCGCGCAACAGGATGATCCTAACCAGACTGCACTCTGGCTAACTCGCCTGCGTGATACCTCTCGCCTGGCGGGCTAAACTTCCAGGATTCTGAATCTTTTCACCCACTTTGGTGATATCGCCGTTTACTTACTATGCTTAAGTACGCGGAGCACCTCTCGATGTACTCCGCAGCACTCTGGAAAATCGGCATTTCGTTAGGATTTGCCGTTAACAATGGAAGGTTTCAATCATGAATTACCGCATCGTTCTGGGTCTTGCCCTTTTTTCAATTAGCACAGCGTCTTTCGCCACTTCCCTGTGTCAGGAGAAGGAACAGGATATCAAGCGTGAGATCAGTTACGCCGAAAAGCATAACAATCAGAGCCGCATCAGTGGTCTGAAAAAAGCGCTGAGTGAAGTACAGGCGAACTGTACGGACAGTAAGCTGCGTGCTGAACACCAGAAAGATATTGCTGAGCAGAAAGAAGAGATTGCCGAACGCCGTCAGGATCTGGTGGAAGCAAAAGCGAAAGGCGATGCGGATAAGATCGAAAAGCGTGAAAAGAAACTGAAAGAAGCGCAGGAAGAGCTGCATGCGCTGGAGTCTCGCGATTATTAAGCCAACGGAAGTCTTAACAGGAGAGAATCATGTCCAAAGATACCACATCGGAACATCTGCGCGCTGAACTGAAATCCCTGGCGGATACCCTGGAAGAGGTGCTGAATACCTCTTCAGACAAATCAAAGGAAGAGCTGAGCAAACTGCGCAGTAAAGCCGAAAGCGCCCTGAAAGACAGCCGTTATCGCCTGGGTGAGACAGGTGACGCGCTGGCCAAACAGACCCGTGAAGCAGCCGCTCGCGCGGATGAATATGTACGTGACAACCCGTGGACCGGAGTGGGCATTGGCGCCGCTATCGGTGTCGTTCTGGGTGTCCTGCTGACGCGTCGTTGATTATGGAAGATCCTCGTCAAGCACAAGGCCCTGCAAAAAACGTCCTCGGCATTGGGCAGCGTATTTTAACCACTCTGGTTGGCATCGTGGAGACACGCGTCAGGCTGGCTGTGGTTGAACTTGAAGAGGAGAAGGCCAACCTCTTCCAGATGCTGCTTATGCTGGGGCTGACCATGCTCTTCGCCGCCTTTGGCCTGATGAGCCTGATGGTGCTGATTATCTGGGCGATTGATCCGCAGTATCGTCTGAACGCCATGATCGCGACTACCGTAGTATTGCTGGTGGCAGCCCTGATTGGCGGGATTTGGACGATGCGCAAAGCGCGTCAGTCAAGCCTGCTCCGTCATACTCGTCATGAACTGGCCAACGACCGGTCTCTGCTGGAGGATGACAAGTCGTGAGTGACAAATCAGATCGTCAACAGCGAAAGGCGTATCTGCTGAGCCAGATCCAACAGCAGCGGTTGGATCTGTCCGCCAGCCGTCGCGACTGGCTAGCCGTAACGCGTTCGTACGATCGCGGCTGGAATACCTTTCTGAGCTTACGCTCATGGGCGCTGGTTGGCAGCAGCGTGATGGCTATCTGGACGGTACGCCATCCCAATCTTCTGGTTCGCTGGGCACGTCGCGGTTTTGGCGCATGGACCGCATGGCGACTGGTTAAGTCGACCCTTCGCCAGCAACAACTGGGTAATTAGCCCCACTCCGCAGGCCGGGTTAGTCCTCTTCCGGCCTGCGCACCCCTTACTGATTGCTCAATATCTTTGATTAAGATTGACAGTTTTCCTTGCTAACAATTGCCAATCGCCCCGTTTAATATCCTCTCCATCGACAGCAAATGCGCGGCAGGTGCCCGGATTTGCGGAAAAATAAAAATCAGCAGCCCTTGTGGTTTCGTGGAGAGTAAAATGAAAAAATTAGAAGATGTTGGTGTACTGGTTGCGCGTATTTTGATGCCGATTCTGTTTATTACAGCAGGCTGGGGCAAAATCACTGGTTACGCAGGAACGCAACAGTATATGGAAGCCATGGGCGTACCGGGGTTCCTGCTGCCTCTGACCATCCTGCTTGAGTTTGGCGGCGGTCTGGCAATTCTGTTCGGTTTCCTGACCCGTACCACCGCGCTGTTCACCGCAGGCTTTACTCTGCTGACGGCATTCATCTTCCACAGTAATTTTGCAGAAGGCGTGAACTCTCTGATGTTCATGAAAAACCTGACTATCGCAGGCGGTTTCCTGCTGCTGGGTATCACCGGTCCAGGCGCATTCAGCATCGACCGTGTGCTGAATAAAAAGTGGTAAGCCGATTACCCGAGTAAACTTGAAGCGAGGAGATATCTCCTCGCTTTGGCTATCTGAAGGAGGAAAAAATGGGACAACTTGTTGAGGGCGTCTGGCAGGATACCTGGTACGACACCAAATCTACCGGAGGACGTTTTAAGCGTTCTGTTTCTGCCTTCCGCAACTGGCTCACCGCCGACGGCTCCGCCGGCCCGAGCGGTGAAGGCGGCTTCGCGGCGGAGAAAGACCGTTATCATCTCTACGTTTCACTCGCCTGTCCGTGGGCGCATCGCACACTGATTGTCCGCACGCTGAAAGGGCTGGAATCGCTGATCCCCGTTTCGGTCGTTAACCCGCTGATGCTGGAAAACGGCTGGACCTTCGACAAGGATTTCCCGGCCGCCACGGGCGATGACCTCTATCACCACGATTTTCTCTATCAGCTCTATCTGCGTGCCGATCCACATTACACTGGACGCGTCACCGTTCCGGTACTGTGGGATAAGAAAAACCAGACCATCGTCAGCAATGAATCGGCTGAAATTATCCGCATGTTCAATACCGCTTTTGATGCTCACGGCGCGCGGGCGGGCGATTATTATCCCACTGAACTGCGGGAAAAAATTGATGAGCTGAATAGCTGGATTTACGACAACGTCAATAACGGTGTTTACAAGGCCGGGTTTGCCACCAGCCAGGAAGCTTACGACGAGGCGGTCGAGAAAGTCTTTGAGTCGCTGGAGCGCATTGAGCAGATCCTTGGCCAGCATCGCTACCTCACCGGCGATCGACTGACAGAAGCCGATATTCGTCTGTGGACAACGCTGGTACGTTTCGATCCGGTCTATGTCACCCACTTTAAATGCGATAAGCATCGCATCAGCGATTATATGAACCTGTATGGTTTCCTGCGCGACATCTACCAGATGCCGGGGATTGCCGAAACGGTCGATTTTGACCACATCCGCACCCACTATTACCGCAGCCATAAAACCATCAACCCAACGGGTATTATCTCCATTGGTCCATGGCAGGATCTGAACGAACCGCATGGCCGTGACGTCCGTTTCGGCTAAATATTCAGGGCATCAATTGATGCCCTTTTTTTATTCACAATCTCCGTCTATTCTTACCTCGATCGCTTAGAAAACAAGTGATTGACTGATTATTGAGGCAAGATATATGGACTGGTATCTCCAAGTACTGCGCAACTACATTGGATTTGGTGGCCGCGCCCGCCGCAAAGAGTACTGGATGTTTGTTCTGGTGAACTTCATCCTTATCCTCGTGCTGGGCATCCTCGATAAAATGCTCGGCTGGGAGCGCGCCGGGGGCGAAGGGGTGCTGACGACGATTTATGGTCTGCTGGTTCTGCTGCCGTCCTGGGCTGTTCTGTTCCGGCGCCTGCACGACACTGACCGTTCGGCGTGGTGGCTGTTGCTGGTGCTTATTCCCATCGTCGGCTGGCTAATTATTCTGATCTTCAACTGCCAGGCTGGCACGCCGGGTGAAAACCGCTTCGGGCCGGATCCTAAACGGCAAGCTTGATACCTTGCCCGGCGGCATTGCGCCACCGGGCATGCGCTTATTTGACGGTAAACAGCTTCTGGATCTCGCGCAGGCACCAGGATTTGGCCTCGCCCATACTGTCCCGACGCCACGCCATAATGATATCCACTTCGCTAGTGTACTCCGGACTGACCACGCGCAGGCGCCCTTCAGCAATATCTTTTTCCACAAACGGATAAGGCATAGTGGCGACGCCCAGCCCGGCCAACAGCGCCTGGCGTTTATCTTCCAGCGTACTGACGGTGAGACGCGGCTGCTTATCCAGCAGCTGCACGGTCAGTACCGGACGTTCGCGGGCGGTATCGGCCACCGCCACACCACGGTACTTTACGCGGGTAACTTCTGAGAGCGGCTCAGGCTCGTCATGAATCGGATGATCCGGGGCAGCAACATAGACATTCATTACGCTATAGAGCTTACGGGAGTTGATCTCAGACGAGGATCGGAAGTGCATGTCCGGCGCAATGACAATATCCGCCCTGCCTGTTTCAAGACGCTCCCACGCCCCTGCCAGCACCTCGGTGATAATCGACAGCTGCGTATTGGCTTTATCCGCCAGTCTTTCTACCAGCGGGAAGAGCACGTGCGTCGGGACGAGTGCTTCTGTTACCAGAGTGAGATGAGTCTCCCAGCCGCGAGCCAGAGCCTCTGCATCGGTAGTGAGTTTATCAGCCGCCTCCAGCAGTACACGCCCGCGCTCAAGCAACATGCGGCCAACATTGGTGAATTTTGTTCGATGACCGGAGCGGTCAAATAACACCACATCCAGCTCTTCTTCCAGCTTCTGCATGGTGTAACTCAGGGCTGACGGCACGCGCCCCAGCTCGTCTGCAGCCGCAGCAAAGCTGCCACGTCTGTCAATCGCGTCCATGACGCGCAGCGCTTCAAGCGTCAGTGCTCTCTCTTTAGCCATAACGTTATCATTCAGGAAATTTGAACATAGTGGGCAGAATATCTGGCTAACAATGCAGCGTCCATACCTTTACCATTGTTTTAGTGTAAAGAGAGGTCAAGCATTATGATTACTACAAGAACTGCAAAGCAGTGTGGACAAGCCGACTTCGGTTGGTTGCAGGCCCGCTATACCTTTTCCTTTGGACACTACTTTGACCCGAAACTGTTGGGCTACGCCTCACTGCGCGTGCTGAATCAGGAAGTGCTTGCACCAGGCGCCTCCTTCCAGCCGCGTACCTATCCTAAAGTGGATATCCTTAATGTGATTCTGGAAGGCGAAGCCGAGTACCGCGACAGCGAAGGCAATCATGTCCAGGCGAAGGCCGGTGAAGCGCTGTTGATTGCCACCCAACCAGGCACAAGTTATAGCGAGCATAATCTCAGCAAAGACAAAACGCTGACCCGCCTGCAGCTGTGGCTGGACGCATGCCCGGAGCGTGAAAATGCACCGGTTCAGAAGATGGTATTGCAGGACGGTAAGCAGCAGCTGCTCGCTTCGCCGGACGGCAGCCAGGGTAGCCTGCAACTGCGCCAGCAGATTTGGCTGCATCATATTGAGCTGAAGAAAGGCGAGGAGCTTAGCTTCCAGCTGCATGGCCCGCGCGCCTATCTGCAGTCGATTCACGGCACGGTACATGCCGTCACGCATGCGCAAGGGAAAGAAGCGCTGACCTGTGGTGACGGGGCGTTTATTCGTGATGAAGCGAATATTACCCTGGTCGCGGATACACCGCTGCGCGCATTGCTGATTGATTTGCCTGTGTGACGATAATACCTGCTGACCCTCTCAGAAAGAGAGGGTCAGGGGAAAGGCGTTACACTTTGCTCATCATAATCTCAATGATCTGCTTATCCGTGGCCTGCATTGAGCGGCATGCCAGTGCGCACAGATTTGCGATCGACTGTTCCACATCCTGCGCAACTATCCCTTCATTGCCCGTCACGGCAGACTCCTCCAGTGCCATCATCACCGCTTTCCAGGCGCTGGATACGCTGGTAGAGACCTTCATGGCGCAGCTGTTCGCCGCCCCGTCACAGATAATGCCACTGACATCCCCGATCATACTGCCGATCGCCATCGCCATCGTCTGGTAGTTGCCGCCCATTAGCCAGGCCATGCCTGCTGCTGCTCCCATTGCTGCCGTCGTGGCGGCACACAGTGCCGACAATCGCGGAAGCTGGTTATGGATGTAGATGGCCACCAGATGAGACAGCATTAATGCCCGTGCCAGCATGTTCTCGTCGGCCTGAACATATTCAGCAACGACCACGACCGGCATAGTGGCAGCGATCCCCTGGTTGCCAGAGCCTGAGTTACTCATCGCCGGCAGTGTCGCTCCGCCCATGCGTGCGTCCGAGGCGGCGCTGGTGCGAATAACAATCTCCGACGCAAGATCCTGCGCCATCCAGCCACGCTCGCGCTGTTTTTGCAGCGTAGCGCCGATATGGAGACCCCATTTCCCGCTCAGCCCCTCGCGGGAAAGCGCATCGTTGAGCCGGGCGGCCTCCAGAATGAAGCGGATATCGGCAAAGGGAACGTGCCCGGCAAATTCAAAGATCTGCGACAGCGTAGCCGTGGAAAGTACAGTCAGGGGATCATCGTCGTGGTGCTCTACCTTCTCATTGCGATGAAAACATGTTTTTCCACCGCAGGTAATCTCGATCACACGCGTATGTTCACCGGCAATGGTCACCGAGGCTGACTCATCCTCTGCATAGACGCAGGCGCGGGAATAGAGGATCTCATCGCACGGCACCTGCAAGTTTATCTGCACTTTACCGGCATCCAGCAACGCTTTAGCCCTGGTGAGCGCCTCGGCTGAGGCCTCTTTGAGCACTTCCAGCCCGCCCTGCGGATTGCCCCCCAGCGCCCCCAGCGCCGCGGCAACAGGCAGCCCGACCATCCCGGTTCCTGGTACTGTTACCCCCAGCCCGTTTTTCATCAGATTTGGCGATACCCACGCTTCAATGTGCGTTACCGGCTTCGTGAGTTGCCCGGCGGCAATCGCACAGGCCAGCGCCAGAGAGATGGGTTCGGTACAGCCAAGGGCAGGTTTTACTTCCGCCCGGACAGCGCGAATAAAAGGGTTCCATAAAGGATTCGTGAACTCAGACATCTTAACCACCTAAATGATCCTCAGGAGAAGGCGAGGAAAGGAGAAACGCAAAGCAGCACGCCGGTGATAATAATGATCATCAGCGATACGCCTTTGTATTTATGCAGTGCGGGGACTTTATAGACCAGCCAGGCAGGAATTAAGCACCCCACCATGCCAAAGATAGGACTGCAAATAGAGGTGAAGCTCAGTACCGGCGCATTTAAGACAATGGCGCTCCAGGCCAGTAAAATGGCGAAAAGCATGATGCCGCGCTGTACCAGGGATTCATTGATTTTTTCTGCCGGCATCCTGCGGCGCAGAATATTCATCACGATGCCCTGTGTGGCTTCGCGAAAGCCGAGATACACACCGAAGAACGCGGTCATAACCGCAAAAATATTGAGGATGACGCTGACAATTTTGACCCAGCCCGCCCCTTCGCCGCTAATAAATTGTGCCGCAATCGCCAGTGCGGAAATATTCTGCTCGTACGCTTTTACCGCATCGTCATGCCCCATCGCCAGCGTGAACGAGACCGCGTAAAAGAAGACCGTGACAAACAGAATGCCGAAGGCGATATTCATCGCCCGCAGCGCTTTATAGCGCGCGACTTCTACCGACTTTTCTCGCGAGCGATAAGAGATCACCATCGGGCTTAACGTCTGAATAAAAAGAATCGAAGTGAGCGTAAAAGGCAGCGTGATAATGGCGTTTTTAATCAGCAGTCCGACGGGCGGCAGCATACCCACGTTGGCTAAGTGCCAGAGCCCAATCATCGACAGCCCCAGCGCCGCGACGACAAACAGCTTTGTAAGCACCATCAGGCTTGAAACCTTAAATAAGAGCTTTTCACCGCGCGATGAGATCGCCACCAAAATACAGATCAGCAGCAAGCCGTAGAAGGGATTTTCCGAAAGCAGGCCGTCGGTAATGCCAAAGGTGTGTAAATAAGAGGCGCTGTCATTGGTGATCGCGGTGGAGTAGACAAACATCCAGATCACCAGCATCACGAAATAGAGCGCGCCCAATAAAATCCCCCAGTTCTTGCCCAGGTAGCCGCTAATAACGCTCGGGTAATCTTTGCATTCTGGTGATTCCGCCAGCGTATTAATAAAGAGGCGCTGGAAGAGATACATCGCCGGATAACCGATTATTGAGGAGAGCAGGAATACCCACAGGCCCATTAATCCCACCTGGACCGGGAGAAAAACAATTCCCGCACCTATCGCCATGCCGATACTCATAATGATCCAACCGGTATCGGTACTGTCGAATTTAATGGCTTCTTGCCATTCACTTTCACGCATTCCCGCTCGCATTGCCGCAGGGGAATCCGTGACCATCACGCTGCTATTTTTCGCCGTATCCATAAGGCTCTCGCTTATTGTGTAGGGTATAGAGTTCTCATTTTTGGGTCTGTGCTCATCAGCGATAATGAGCCAGAGATGTGCAGGCGCGAATTATTGGAATGGGGAAAATCATACCCGCAGGTGAAGAGAAAAAAGTCACAATATTAATAAGGCTTTTCGAAAATTAGAGCAAAAATTGCTCCTGATTGTGTGCCTAAAGGAATGATTTCCTTAGTATTAGCGTTGCACGTTAAAAAACATGCCAAAGCAAAAAACCCCGCCGAGGCGGGGTTTTCTTTAAGAAGTTGAAGCTGACCGATAAGTCAGGAGATTTCAACCATACGTCAGGCATCTGTGGCGTTTGTGTTGTCTTGTATCACAGACTGTATCCCACTTTGTATCACAACGATAGTCCTGAAATTTACTCGCTATCAGCCGTGTCGAAGCTTTTGCTGTACGGGCAATGTTTCGACTTCGTGATATAGGTAAACGTGTAAATGCTATTGCTATAAACACAGAGAGTCCGACCATTTTCCATCGTCGATTGATCTGGGTTACTCATCGTTATTCGACCCGCGCTGGCGTTAAACGGCAACAACAAACTGCAAAACATCAATACAGAACCTTTCATCCTTAACCCCTCAATGTTCGTTTTTCACCAATCACGACTACTTAGCAATCTTCAATCTCCTTAGACGATTATAGTTACCATGTTGATCAATTTTACCGATCGATTTTATAATATCAATCGACTAAAGTAATTTAAGCACATCTATGTGTTTGCCTATGGTGCACAAACTTTACTCAACTAATGAGGCTATTATGAAAAAGATTGTTGCGGTATTTCTGGGGGTTAGCATGTCCAATTGCGTGCTGGCGGGTGATGGATCGCCTGAACTGAAATCAGAAAGCCAGGCTGTTATTCGTAATGCTGGTTATCAATGTGACAAAGTGAATGGTGTCTTCCCTGCTGCTTTTGGTGGCTCAGTCACTGTGTTCTGCGATGATGTCTACCAGTATGTAATTAAGGACAAAGGCGGGCGGTATACCGTCGAAGTTAATGATTAAGGACTTGTATCATGGCAATGAGGCCTTGCAGAGAGTGTGGGCAGAAGGTTTCTTCAGAAGCGAAAGTGTGTCCAGGGTGTGGTGTTAAAAAACCATATCAGTCTCCCGTGAGAGGATTCATTTTTTTAGGTTTCATCGCAATCGCGATTTATAAAGGATGTAGTGGCGGTGGTAGTGAGAATACTGGGAACTCCTATTACTCGAATGATGTAGCTAGCAATGATGCCCCAACAAGCCAGCCATTTGTTGCGCCTGAAGCAGTAAAGGTAAAGAAAGCTGCGTCGGTGAACCTTATGCCAGCATCAACTACGCCATTCACTCAATCTCAAGTCTGTAAGGCAGCAATTGCAGGTATGTTCGGTAAGAGTGTGGGTAAAACTCAAGTAACCAAAACGAAAACGGCTGGAGTGTTTACTGTTTCATACATGCGCCCTTCAGATAACCAGCGTTTTTCATTCGACTGTAAATTATCTGATGACAACGTGATTTGGAAAGAGTCAGGTCAAAGTTCTAACCGTTGGCAGGGCGCTGGTAATGTTGAATTTAATGTGGTTTTTATGGTTCGAGATGACGAACTCACAGTGAAAGAGTTACACGCGGACTCTGACGACGTAAGGTACAAATTCAGGATGAAAGATTTCCGATAACGAATTTCAGGGGCTGCATCCAGCGGCCTCCTGTCGTAACTTCATATTGAAAACAAAACAAGATGTAAGATAAGCTAAATGGCTCCATATTTATTGACTTAGTTACTCATTCTCTTGACCAAACGCCCTTCTAAAACACTTATAACCAGCTGATAATATTAAAGTTTAATCGAAATAATCTGAAGATGTTATTCTGCTGACCCAATCAAACATGACCTGCATATGGTTGCCATTAGGTCTAATCATTCCGACCTGACAAGCATTAACGCCTGTCGTCTCCCCTATCAGAATGCGCCCATCTAGCATATGTACTTTTATACCCACCCCTTGTTTGAAACACTTATTGCAGATAGAGAAAAAGTCTTTCCTTGTTGGTTCACATGGCTGAACATTAAAAACATCAGCAGCAATAAGTCTTGCGGTTAAATTTTCGCCAATCGACAATTCTTCAAGTGATGCGAGAAACTCAAGTTTGACTTCAACTCGATTGCATCCCTTGGCCTCATCAGATGCCAAAATTACATTTTCTTTCTGGTTAAACTTTGAAATATAACCAACTATTGATTGCCCATTGCTGCTTACCAGCTTCACCGGATAATCATTAAAGCGTAGAAATTGTATCCTGCGAGCAAGCATAGAATATTCTCGGGGCCAGTTTTCCGCTTCTCGACCATATGAGATATCATTCATAACAGCTGTACCTGATAACCGACTTTAGCATATTAAATAAAAAAGCCCCGCAATCACGGGGCTTAGCCCTATAAACTATATTAACGCAGCAGGGACAGCACGTTCTGAGTAGTCTGGTTAGCCTGCGCCAGAACAGAAGTACCCGCTTGTTGCAGGATCTGTGCACGAGACATGTTAGACACTTCTGTAGCATAGTCAGAATCTTCGATACGGCTACGTGCAGAAGACAAGTTGTTTACAGTATTGCCAAGGTTTGTAACAGCCGATTCAAAACGGTTTTGAATTGCACCCAGTGAACTACGTTGCTGGTCAATCTGAGATAAAGCTTTATCAATAGCGTCCAAAGGGTTTTTAGTTGCAGTAACAACTGCTTTGAGATCAGTCGCAGATAATGTAGATGTATCCAACTTGAAAGCAGCAGTACCCGCAGCTGTTGTAGTATCCGCATCACCGGCTTTCAAAGCCACATAGAAAGAGGTATCCGCTGTTTTCGTAACATCTAACCCTTGACCCTTTAATTTTGCAAGTTCAGTATCATCGGCTGCTTTGATGTTAACTTTTGCGTAAAGATTACCACTGCTATCTTTTGTAATAGCAGTGCCATCAAATTTAACACTACCTGCAGCAACACCGAGTTGACTAGCGAAATCGCCAGCCGTTTTTTCTGCAAATGTGGCTGTTGTAACACCTGCATCTTTTCCGAATGCTTTAGTGAAATCATCACCGGCAAGTGTTTTGGGTGCGAAAGGTGCGACATTAAAACCTTTCAAACCTAATTTCTCTGCTGTGACTTCTTTCAAATCAATTGTAATAGTTTCATTATCGTTTGCACCAACCTGGATTTTCAAACTCTGGGTTTCGCTGAGTACTTTTTTCCCGTTGAATTGAGTCTGATCAGAAACACGATCAATTTCAGCTAAACGCGCTGTAATTTCGTCCTGAATTGAAGACAAATCTGAACCAGAGTTGGTATCATTTCCAGCCTGAACAGTCAGCTCACGTACACGCTGTAAGTTATTATTAATCTCATTAAGTGCACCTTCAGTAGTTTGTGCAATTGAGATACCATCGTTGGCGTTACGAGAAGCCTGAGTCAGGCCTCTGATATTTGAGCTGAAACGGTTAGCAATCGCCTGGCCAGCAGCATCATCTTTAGCGCTGTTGATACGCAGACCAGAAGACAGACGCTCAATAGCAGAGCTCAGGGATGACTGAGATTTGTTCAGATTATTTTGGGTCAACAGCGACAGGCTGTTAGTATTGATAACTTGTGCCATAACATTTTCCTTTTGGTTTATTACGCTGGACTTGTGTGCGTTACTCAAGTTATCGACAGCTCGTAGTTAAACTTTATCTTTTTTTTATGTAATACAACCTTATGTTTTCCTTTTGTTTTTAAACTTATCACGCGATAGCAGATACTTACTTGCCTCAATAATGTTGATTTTTCAGCATACATTGCCATGATCTGCCCCCCCATAATTTCATCACCGTATTGTCAGGTCTGCCAGACAGGTTCTCTCCGCACGTAAAGGTAACTCCTGATGTTTCCCAAATATCATACGGGTGTCATCGGTGGCGGTGATCAGAGTGGTATCAACAATCGAACGTTTTACGATACCAACAAACACCATATGAAACTGGTATCAACAAAATACCCTATTGACATAAAGATACCAATAATAAATTATGATACCGTATATTGATACCACCTGAAGGAATGTTATGAGCCGAACTTTTGCATATTGTCGTGTGTCCACCAGCGAGCAGACCACAGAAAACCAAATCATGGCGATTCGTCAGGCTGGCTATGATGTGCTCGATAATCGTGTTGTCTCGGAGGTTGTGTCCGGTGGTGTACAGGCAATGCAGCGTAAAGCCTTTGCCGATATGATCAATCATAAGCTGGAGACTGGTGATAGGTTGGTCGTCCTCAAGCTTGATCGCTTAGGCCGTGACAACATCGATGTACAGCAAACTATCACAATGTTGATGGATGAAGGTATCGATGTTGTATCGTTAGACCTACCAACACATAACCTTGCCAGCGCCGAAGGAAAGTTGATGCTTCAAATGTTTTCAGCTTTTGCGGAGTTCGAAAAATCTCGTATCGTGGAACGCACCAAAGAGGGGCTAGAGCGTGCGAAGAAGGAAGGTAAGAAGTTAGGTCGCCCGGTTGCTACAGAGACGCGTAAGCGCGTACAGGAAGCTAGAGCAAGCGGATTGAGCCAAGCTAAGGCTGTTACCGCTTTAGGATTGAGTCTGCCGACAATCAAACGACATTGGAACATTTTAAGTTAGAATTGTTGATGACCCTTCTTAGCATGGATGGGCCTTGAGCAAATCTTAGCATTCAGCATTCGCAACTGTTTCAGCATAACCTGTTATTTTGGCGGATAAAATGAAAAGGTCTTTAGCCGAAATTTGATATTTCTCTGAAATGCGGAATATGTCTTCTACTTTCTCTTCGTCACCAGTACCTGGATCGGGATACCTTCCTGCCCAGTAAACAAAATGGGTTAACCCACGAAGGATCGCGATATCTTTCTTGGTGAGATCTGGTATAAATTTAGCTAAATCATGTAACCTATGATGTTTATTTTTACGCTCCGTTTCTTGGTAACTCTCAATGCCATGCTTCATTATTATCATTGCTTTTAGTGAGACTTCAAGGCTATAACCAACAAGCATTAGTCCCACAGCGCAGTATTGACTATCACAAACGCCACGCATTAAAACTGGCATGTTTTCAAAAGATGGTTCATTACGGAAAACGGCAATAGCGGCTTCAGTTAAAGCCTGTGTCTGAGTCAGCCAAAGTACAGGGTTCTTTAGATCGCCATTATTTGTAGGTTTAGTTACACCAACAGAAGAACCTGAATATGAGCTTGCCATCCCAAATTTAATATTAGCCAATGCGCCATATCCGAAGGGATCTTTGCCAAAACCACTTCTGTCGATTTTAAAACAATCTGGTATGTTCATGACGTTAAGCATCCTAATGAAAATAAAGCCGATATTACATCAGATTGTGATAAAACGTCCATTAAGGCCGTGATCCCACGTGCAAGTTTTTATTATACTTTTTTATAATATTTTTCTTTTAATTATGATTAGATTCGAGAAAACAAAAAAGGGCTACGCCGATGAAAGCGGTAGCCCTGTGGTTATTTATTAAGCAAAATTGAGAATGACGCTCGACAATTTAAATCTATACTGAGATGATGGATTAAGAACCCTGCTAAACGCACGGTATCATTCCCTAAGAGGTTTTAAGAGGGTAAGCAATGCGATGGTACTACATAAGATGCAAAATTGAATGTCGGGCTTCCTATAAAGGATTTTAATGAAGTATTCTAGCCGTCTTAAATTTTACCCTCGAAGCTGAGAATGTTTGCTGCCCTTTACCATTAGAATACTTCCCGCGATTCTTGGCAAGATATGAGATTCTTTCTACCATATCCACCAACGAGTCATGGTCACCTCTTTTGATTCTGTATCGACCATCAGGAAGATGAACACGGGAAACGCCACTCGTGAGTTCTGACCAGATTCGACTGATACGCCCAATCATTCCCTTATCGCCAAATCCCGCTGTTCTGACTTGAAAGTATGGCAGAGCAATCCAGCAGTGGTAATGAACTTGCTTAGACTTTTCTTTTTCCCTAACCCAACCATATCCGAATTTTTTAATTGGTTGGTTATTCCAAGCCTTTGCTGTGAATTCACCACGCAGACGGGTAAACAGATCGCTAATCAATCTGTTGCTTTCAGCAACGGGCATTCCTTCAGGTACAGATAAATCAAAGCGGAATCCGTACAGTTCGTCATAATGCGTGAGCATAGCTTGTAGCTGATCGATGAATCGATCGATAATTTCTTTTCGTATTGGGTGGCTTAGCTTGCTTAACGGGTCATGGTTAAGCGCATAGGTCAGACCATCGTGAAGATAGGTTGAGGAATGGACCAGAGTGTAATGACCGTTATCACGGTGAGATGTCAGTAAATTGATGGATTGGGGTAAAGATAAAACAGATTGCTGCATACGCCTCCTTCTAGAGTGTCAGATAGGTGTAGATCCTTGTATAGGTATTAATAAAAACCAGTAGGAAAAAGAAACGCAAAAAGCCCAGTAGACCCGCACCATTTCTGATGTTTGAATACAGGCATTATAAAATTTTTTACTCAGAAAAGTTTCTGCTTTGCAACAGAAACTTCTACTAGATTACCACTGGATTTTATGTTTCGCAAGGGCCTGGCTGGCGCTAGTATATTCCTGATTGCAGCAGAGGCAAAAATTAGGGTGGTTAGCTGAGACCAAGAACCAGCGGGATACGCCTGAGCGGTCGATGATGTAGTCAGCCAAACCAGCCTTAGACAGTACAGACAAATTGCGGTGTGTAGTTGAAAGCGGGACGTTCAGAAGTTTTGAAAGTTCGAGAGCCGTGCTTGGAATAACGGTTCGGGTTAGATGGTACAAAACATTAATGCGGGAAGTTGTCAGCGTTAATCTGGCTGACTTCAGGATCATTACCATGCGTTTACGTTCATCCAGGGATGGGGGGTTAAACGCAGGCAAATTGAATTCAAGGTACAATATTGCTTCTCTTCAACTCTGTTGCATTAGAAGTATATTTTACCACAAAACGCCACAAATGAGAATCATTCCCATTAAATCCAATCAATACTATCTATCACCGAAATCAAGTCGGAAATCCTCATTCTGCCCGTATAAGTCTGAGTTTCCTTATGACCTGAATGTTCATGCCCAACGGTTTGCTGAACAAGAGTAAGGGCATTATTTTTTGATAAGGCTTCAGTAATAAAGGTATGCCGAAAGCTATGTACAATGCGCCTTTCTTTGAAATCATTAAGATAATTAATTTCCAAGTTGTCTCTTATCGCGTGGAAGATCCGTGTTACCTGATTGCTATACGAAATTTCAGGGAATAGCTTGTCGCTACGATGTTTGCCCTCTAGGTAATTCAAAAATCCCATATCGATTAGGCGAAGCGAAATAGGAACCTGCCGAATACCAGCCTCCGTTTTGCTGTCCTCAATCATAATGTAGTATCGCTGGCTATCATCGTCTAAGCGAACATCCGATACCTTCAGGTTAGCGATTTCACTTCTACGAGCGCCAGTATATGCCAGCAGCAGGAACCCCCATTTTTTCCAGCCGTCCAACGTTTCGAAATGTGTAACCAACTTTCGCATTTCAGTTTGGCTGTATACGCCGTAACCTTTACTCTTTGATTCATACTTAACATTATTTGTCGGCGATGATTCAAGAACATCAAGTTCACCAGTCAAGTACGTGGAGAACAATCCTTGACAGAGTTTCAGGTAATCTTTGACGGTTTTTGAGGATACCAGATCATCTTCTGGTACTTCATCCAAGTCCAAACACTGCTGGGCACCCATCCTGTTGTATGGTTTCTTGTTTTGTCGAGGAAGGCCTTCGACAACTTCAAGCAAATTTTTAATATCACGACGGGTAATGCTCGTAACTAGTGTTTCAGCCCCCAGAACAGCCTCAATTACTTCGAAATATTTTTCATTGCCTTGCCGAATCTTAGGTTTCCAGTCTGACTTGAACTCAAGAAATCCCTTCCATGCCTGAGATAGTGTCAGTTCGGAGGCCAATGGTTTTTCAGATTTATCGACCACAGCGGGAGCGTAGTCATTCTCTGGTCGCAAAGAGCTAAGGATCTGCCGATATTCAGAATGTCGGGAATCAAGAAAGGCTACATGTGCATCACAATAATGTTTCCACATGAGGTCATATTCCGAGGCTATATAATCGATCTCCTCCGCCATGCCTGTAATGTCATACTGCCTGCTAAGACGTTCAATAACAGAGTCTTCCGACAAAGCTGGACCATCAGTTGTGAAAGTATCACCAAGCACCTCCCCTAAGAGGGTGACGTTACTTTTTTCATAAGTTAATGAAGTCGAGCTTCGTAGTCTCTTACGTACAGTTGTTGGAATTTTTTTTGCGGCGGAATAAAAAGCCACCTGAATACTGAGCAAATAATCATCAATGTCTTTTTGTTCTAATTTCTTCATTTTATGCACTATGTCCAATAGTTGGGCTGGCTCCATCTTGGACGATTTTACAAGAGAAATGAACATAGTGAGCCGGGAAGATATAAACCTTGCCCTACTGGCTGAATCGCAACCCAGAGACATGCGAAAAAAACCGCCTGAAGGTAGTCGGAAATGAAGGAAGTAACGGTTGCCACGCTTTAGGATATTCGGGATGGAACAGCCGTTGGTGTGCCTCGTTTGTATCACAGTCTGTGTCACATTTTCACCTAGAAAGGGCTGAGACACACCAACGTATTGTTTTAGAAGAAGTTGAAGCTGACCGATAAGCCGGGTTCTGTCGTTGGACAGTCATTCATCTAGGCCAGCAATCGCTCACTGGCTCAAGCAGCCTACCCGGGTTCAGTACGGGCCGTACCATGTGAACCCCTATTTGGCCTTGCTCCGGGTGGAGTTTACCGTGCCACGGACTGTTACCAGCCGCGCGGTGCGCTCTTACCGCACCCTTTCACCCTTACCTGATCCCACTTGCGCGGGCCATCGGCGGTTTGCTCTCTGTTGCACTGGTCGTGGGTTTCCCCCCCAGGCGTTACCTGGCACCCTGCCCTATGGAGCCCGGACTTTCCTCCCCTCCGCCCGTCTCCCCCGAAAGGGACGACGACGAAGCGGCGACTGTCTGGTCAGCTTCGGCGCGAAGTATAGAGGGTTTGCGCCCCGCTGTCACCCTCGCGTGTGCATCCCCACCCTTAAGGTGGCGGCAACATTGCGCGAAGCGCGATAAATATTATCCGATGCGTTACGGAAGGCCTCTTCCAGCGTCCCAATACTGTTCAGCACGCTGAATACGGCATCGATACCATACTGATGCACCACCGCGACGTCGCGGGTCAGACTGCCGGCGATACCAATCACCGGTTTATGATATTTTTTGGCCACGCTTGCCACGCCCACCGGCACTTTGCCGTGAATACTCTGGCTGTCGAGGCGCCCTTCCCCAGTGACTACCAGCGTACAATCGTGGATATGTTCTTCCAGATGCAGAGCCTGGGTGACAATTTCGATGCCGCTACGCAGTTCCGCACCAAGGAAGGCGGTCAGCGCCGCGCCCATACCGCCTGCCGCGCCGGCACCCGGCATATTTTTCACGTCGATACGCAGCGATGCTTTAATCACGTCGGCGAAGTGCTCAAGATTGGTATCCAGCTCGACAATCATCGCCTCCGTCGCCCCTTTCTGTGGGCCGAAAATCCTCGAGGCGCCCGTCTCCCCCACCAGCGGGTTGGTCACGTCACAGGCCACGCGGATAGCGCAATGCTTCAGGCGCGGGTCGAGGCCGCTGGTATCAATATGATTCAGCGCCACCAGGCTTCCGCCGCCATAACCAATGTCGGTGCCATTAGCATCCACCAGCCGGGCCCCCAGTGCCTGGACCATGCCCGCGCCGCCGTCGTTAGTGGCACTGCCACCGATGCCAATAATGATATTACGCGCCCCTTTATCCAGCGCAGCGAGGATCAGCTCCCCGGTACCGCGAGAGGTGGTTGTTAAGGGGTTACGTTGTGCCGGAGGCACCAGCGCCAGGCCGCTGGCCGCCGCCATCTCGATAAAAGCCGTGGTGCCATCGCCAGAGATACCCCAGCAGGCATTCACCGTTTCACCCAGTGGCCCGGTGACGGCAGCGTGCTGTAGCGCGCCGTTAGTGGCGGCGATCATCGCTTCAACCGTGCCTTCGCCGCCGTCGGCGACCGGAACAGTGACATATTCTGCGTCGGGGAAAATTTCCCGAAATCCTTTTTCTATTGCCTGCGCTACCTCGGTAGCGGAGAGACTTTCTTTGTAAGAGTCAGGGGCAATTACGATTTTCATAGTTATAGCCTGTTACCGCTCGAGGCAGAAATACCGGGCGCGTCCCCGCGCCCTTCTTCGTTAGCGCGTGATTTCCACTTTCGCCAGTTTTTCGTAATAGCATGCAATTGCGCTGTGATCCGCCGTGCCCAGTCCATCTGCACGCAGCGCCTGCATCATCTCCATAACCGCTGCGGTGAGCGGCAGCTGCGCCCCTACGCCATGAGAGGTATCCAGCGCGTTCGCCAGATCTTTGATATGCAGATCGATACGGAAGCCAGGCTTGAAGTTACGATCCATCACCATAGGTGCCTTCGCATCCAGCACGGTACTGCCCGCCAGGCCGCCACGAATTGCCTGATAGACCAGGTCCGGGTTAACTCCTGCTTTGGTTGCCAGGCTCAGCGCTTCGGACATCGCGGCGATGTTCAGCGCGACGATCACCTGGTTCGCCAGCTTGGTCACGTTACCGGCACCGATTTCGCCGGTATGAACCACGGAGCCCGCCATCGCTTTCATCAGGTCATAATATTTGTCGAAGATCGCTTTATCGCCGCCCACCATCACGGACAGGGTGCCGTCGATCGCTTTCGGTTCACCGCCGCTGACCGGCGCATCCAGCATATCTACGCCTTTCGCCTTCAGCGCTTCGCTGATTTCGCGGCTCGCCAGCGGGGCGATAGAACTCATATCAATGACCACCAGGCCCGGCTTCGCCCCTTCAATAATGCCGCCTTCACCCAGCGCCACCTCTTTTACGTGCGGGGAGTTTGGCAGCATCGTGATAATCACATCGCACTGCTCTGCAATGGCTTTCGCAGAGGCGGCTGTTTCTGCCCCGGCGGCAATCACATCCGCAATAGCGTCGGGATTACGGTCAGCAACCACCAGTGAGTAACCTGCTTTGATGAGGTTTTTACTCATTGGTTTACCCATGATACCCAGGCCAATAAAACCAACTTTCATCGTCATAATTGCGTCTCTCTCTTTCTCTCAGTGGTGATTATTTTTTAAAGGAATCCGCTAATTTCTGCGTGGCGGAACGGAATACGCCCAGGTCACTGCCTACGGCGACAAAGGTTGCGCCCCACTCCAGATAGCGACGGGCATCAGCCTCAACCGGCGCCAAAATGCCGCACGGCTTACCGTGTGCCTTGGCGCGGGCAAAAATATGCTGAATAGCACGCTGTACGTCCGGGTGGTTGGCATTACCCAGGTGACCAAAAGCGGCGGCCAGATCGCTTGGCCCGACAAAGATACCGTCTACACCGTCGGTGGCGGCGATAGCGTCCAGGTTATCCACCCCCTGCTGGCTTTCAATCTGTACCAGGATGGTGATGTTTTTGTTGGACTGCGCTAAGTAGTCCGGCACGGTGCCAAACATGTTGGCGCGATGAGAAACCGATACGCCACGGATCCCCTCCGGCGGGTAACGGGTAGAGGCCACCGCCTGCACCGCCTCTTCTTCGCTCTCCACAAACGGAATCAGGAAGTTGTAAAACCCGATATCCAGCAGGCGCTTGATGATCACAGGCTCGTTGGTCGGCACGCGCACGACCGGTGCACTGTGGCTTCCCTTCAGCGCCATCAGCTGAGGAATAAAGGTGGTGATATCGTTCGGGGCATGTTCGCCGTCCAGTACCAGCCAGTCGAAACCTGCCAGGCCCAGCACTTCGGTGCTGATGGGGCTCGCCAGGGCAGACCAGCAGCCGATTTGAATCTCTTTTGCCGCCAGCGCAGCTTTGAATTTGTTCGGGAAGATATCGTTACTCATCGCTTATACCTTTGCTTATTTCTGCAATTCCATACGTTTGATGTCGCCTACCACGAACAGGTAGCAGACCATCGCCATCAGCGCCGAACAGCCTACGAAGACCAGCGCCGCGTTAAACGAATGCAGCTCACTTACCAGATAGCCAATCACCAGCGGAGTGACGATTGACGCTACGTTACCGAATACGTTGAATACCCCACCGCACAGGCCGACAATCTCTTTCGGCGCGGTATCGGAGATAACGGGCCAGCCCAGCGCGCCAAAGCCTTTTCCAAAGAATGCCAGCGCCATCAGCATCACCACCAGAGTGGTGTTATTGGTGTAGTTACACAGAATGATGGTCGAGGCCAGCAGCATCCCGAGCACGATAGGTAATTTACGTGCCAGCGTCAGTGACATACCGCGTTTAATCAGGTGATCCGAGAACACACCGCCCAGAACACCACCGGCAAAACCACACAGCGCAGGGATGGAGGCGACCAGGCCCACCTTCAGAATCGACATCCCCTTCTCCTGCACCAGGTAGATAGGGAACCAGGTGAGGAAAAACCAGGTAATGGTGTTGATAAAGTATTGACCAAAAAAGACGCCCAGCATCATGCGGTTAGTCAATAACTGCTTGATATAATGCAGCTTTGGACCATTCGCTGCTTTGTCGCCGGGCTTTTTGTGATCCATATCGACCACGGCGCCATTCTCAGAGATGAATTTCAGCTCTTCAGCAGACATGCGCGGATGGTCGGTCGGGTTGTGAATGAACTTCACCCACATGCCGGTCAGCACAAAGCCAATGACACCCATAACGGTAAAGACATGTTCCCAGCCCCAGGCAAAGGTCAACCAGCCCAGCAGCGGGGAGAACAGCGCCAGCGAGAAGTACTGCGCAGAGTTAAAGATCGCCGATGCGGTGCCACGCTCTTTGGTCGGGAACCAGGCAGCCACGATACGGGCGTTTGCCGGGAAGGAGGGCGCTTCCGAGAAGCCGAGCATAAAGCGCATGAAGAACATCGACACACCGGCCCAGGCCAGCGGGAACATATCGACAAAGCCCTGTAGGAAGGTAAACAGGGACCAGAAGAACAGACTGTAGGTATAGACTTTTTTGGAGCCAAACTTATCCAGCAGCCAGCCGCCCGGGATCTGCATCAGCAGATAAGCCCAGCCGAATGCGGAGAAGATGTATCCCATCGACACGGCACTTAACTGCAGCTCCTTTGCCACTTCCGTCCCGGCAATCGATAAGGTCGCGCGGTCAGCGTAGTTAACCGCAGTCACAATAAAAATAATCAGCAATATTAAATGACGGGTATGAATACCCTTTTTCGTTTCTACAGCAGTATCCAGGCTCATATATAATTCCTCGGGCACATCGCTATACTTTTTATTATTTTAAGAAGAAGTTTCCCTGGTTATTTTAGACAGCAGGTAATATCAATTAATTAACCAGATACAATGAAATCGAGAATAAGTATAAACATCAGACGCAACCTGCACATTGTGTTAAAGCTCAATTATCACGCCAATAACGAATAATATATTGAGCATATGCACAACATCCTGGGCGCTGATGCACAGATTTACGCATAACCCGCCAGTCGCGGCGCTCTCTCTCCCCGATGAGTGATCATGATCACATTTTTATTCCCGGAGTCCTGACATTCTTTATTCAACAAGACCGAGACTTTATTTCTGACAATAAGAAAATAAGCATCCTCTTATCGACTTTTAATATCTAAAACTTCGCTGGAGAATACTGAACAATGGCCGACATCGAAATTCGTCAAGAGTCGCCGACGGCGTTTTATATAAAGGTGCATGACACCGATAACGTGGCGATTATTGTTAACGATTATGGGTTAAAAGCAGGAACCCGCTTCCCGGACGGACTAGAGCTGATTGAGCATATCCCGCAGGGACATAAGGTGGCGCTGGTGGATATTCCGGCGAAAGGCGAAATTGTTCGTTACGGTGAAGTTATTGGCTACGCGGTGCGTGCTATTCCACAGGGCAGCTGGATCGATGAATCACTGGTCGAACTGCCAAAAGCCCCACCGCTGAATACCCTGCCGCTGGCGACCCGCGTGCCGGAGCCGCTGCCGCCGCTCGAGGGTTACACCTTTGAAGGCTACCGCAACGCAGACGGCAGCGTAGGTACAAAAAATCTGCTCGGCATTAGCACCAGCGTACACTGCGTAGCAGGCGTGGTGGATTATGTAGTGAAAATCATTGAGCGTGATCTCCTGCCCAAATACCCGAACGTCGATGGCGTGGTAGGACTTAACCACCTGTACGGCTGCGGCGTGGCGATCAACGCCCCGGCGGCCATCGTCCCCATCCGGACGATTCATAACATCGCCCTGAACCCCAACTTCGGCGGCGAGGTGATGGTCATCGGGCTCGGCTGTGAAAAACTGCAGCCAGAAAAACTGCTGATGGGCACCGAAGATGTGCAGGCTATTCCGGTGGATGACGCCAGTATCGTGCGTCTGCAGGACGAGCAGCACGTAGGCTTCCGTTCGATGGTCGACGACATTTTACAGGTGGCCGAACGCCATCTGGCGAAACTTAATCAACGCCAGCGTGAAACATGTCCGGCTTCCGAGCTGGTTGTGGGTACCCAGTGCGGCGGCAGCGATGCGTTTTCAGGCGTGACCGCGAACCCGGCGGTCGGCTACGCCTCGGACCTGTTTGTACGCTGCGGCGCCACGGTAATGTTCTCTGAGGTCACGGAAGTGCGTGACGCAATCCATCTGCTGACCCCACGCGCCGTCAATGAAGAGGTGGGTAAACGTCTGCTGGAAGAGATGGCCTGGTACGACAACTATCTTGATATGGGTAAAACCGACCGCAGCGCTAACCCCTCTCCGGGCAACAAAAAAGGCGGCCTGGCAAACGTGGTGGAGAAAGCCCTCGGCTCGATTGCCAAATCTGGCCAGAGCGCCATTGTGGAAGTGTTGTCCCCGGGTCAGCGCCCAACCAAACGTGGTCTGATCTACGCAGCGACCCCGGCGAGCGACTTCGTCTGCGGCACGCAGCAGGTGGCCTCCGGTATCACCGTACAGGTGTTCACCACCGGACGCGGCACCCCGTACGGCCTGATGGCGGTTCCGGTGATCAAGATGGCCACCCGCACCGAGTTAGCAAACCGCTGGTTTGACTTAATGGATATCAACGCTGGCACCATCGCTACCGGTGAAGAGAGCATTGAGGATGTGGGCTGGAAGCTGTTCCACTTTATTCTTGATGTGGCGAGCGGCCGTAAGAAAACCTTCTCTGACCAGTGGGGCTTGCACAATCAACTGGCGGTGTTTAACCCGGCGCCGGTTACCTGAGTTGGCAGTAAACCTTGCTTAGCATGGCTTCGGCCATGCTTTTTTTATTCTGCATTCAGCGCAAGATGCCGGCCGAGTGTGTCCAGCCGTTAAGCGATCTCAACGGCCAGATTGAGGCTGGCCGGTGTGATACCGGCTCACCGCTTACTCCCCTTGCTGCTCCAGGGCGTATTTATACAGCGCATTCTTTTTCACACCGTGGATTTCGGCAGCCAGCGCGGCGGCTTTCTTCAGGGGAAGCTCGGCCTGCAACAGCGCCAGGGTGCGCAGCGCATCGGCAGGCAGCGCGTCCTCTTCGGCTTTGTGGCCTTCCACAATCAGTACCATCTCGCCCTTACGACGGTTCTCGTCGGCTTTAACCCACGCCAGCAGTTCGCCGACGGGCAAGCCATGGATCGTCTCCCAGGTTTTGGTGAGCTCGCGTGCCAGCACCACGTAGCGCGACGTTCCCCAGACGGCGACCATATCTTCTAAGCTCTCCAGCAGGCGGTGGGTGGATTCATAGAAAATAAGCGTGCGCGGCTCGGCTTCCAGCGCTTTAAGTACGTCGCGGCGGCCTTTGGATTTTGCCGGTAAGAAACCTTCATAGCAGAAACGATCGGAAGGCAGACCCGCAGCGCTTAAGGCCGCGATGGCGGCACAGGGACCAGGCAGTGGCACTACGCGGATGCCCGCTTCCCGGCAGGTACGCACCAGGTGATATCCAGGATCGTTGATGAGCGGCGTGCCGGCATCTGATACCAGGGCAATGTTCTGCCCCTCTTTCAGCTTCGCGACCAGCGTCTCTGCCTTTTGCTGCTCATTATGGTCGTGCAGCGCGAACAACCGCGCACTGATAGCGAAATGCTGTAGCAGTAATCCCGTATGGCGAGTGTCTTCAGCGGCAATTAAATCAACGCTTTGCAATACGGTGAGTGCACGTTGGGTAATATCAGACAAATTCCCGATGGGAGTAGGTATAATATACAGTTGACCCTGAGAATTATCTGCCGTTTCGTGTTGTTTCATTGTTTCATCCGTATTGCCGATTTAATATTGAGCATGCGTAAAAAAATATCACTGGATACAGTATGGTACCCTTAACGTTTCTTCGTAACAAAGTCACGCGCAGCCTTCCCCTTGTAGTTGCCGCGCTGATTTTTGCAGGCTGTGGCACCCAGGCGCCCGATCAGACGACTCCTCACATGGAGGGCACTGCTCAGGCTGATTCCGGCTATTATCTGCACCAGATGGAGCAGAGCTCGAATGATACCAGGATCAACTGGCAATTACTTGCCATTCGTGCACTGCTGAAAGAAGGCCAAACCCAGCGGGCAAGCGAACTGTTTAACCAGTTGCCGCAGGATCTCACCGACAGCCAGCGTCGCGAGCAGCAGCTTCTTGCCGCTGAGCTGAAAGTGGCACAGAACGACGCTGCTGGCGCGAAAAAGATCCTTGCCGATATTGACGTCAATGCACTGGAAAACAACCAGCAGGCACGTTACTGGCAGGCCGTCATTACCACCGAGCAAGGCCGCCCTTCCCTGACGCTTCTCCGTGCTCTGATTGCGCAAGAGCCTTTGCTGGCAGGAGATCTGAAGCAAAAGAATATTGATGCCACCTGGCAGGCGCTGTCGTCCATGACGCAGGATCAAGCCAGTAAGCTGGTGATCAACGCCGATGAAAACATTCTGCAGGGCTGGCTGGATCTCCAGCGCGTCTGGTTTGATAACCGCAATGATCCCACGATGTTGAAAGCGGGTATTACCGACTGGCAGACCCGTTATCCCAACAACCCTGGTGCTAAAATGCTGCCAACGCAGCTGGTGAACGTGCAGAATTTCAAACCTGCCTCCACCAGCAAAATTGCGCTGCTGCTGCCTTTAAATGGCCAGGCAGCCGTATTTGGACGCACCATCCAGCAAGGCTTTGAAGCCGCGAAAAACGGCACCACGGCGGTGACGGGGAGCGCAGTACCGACGCAGACAGCTCAGGCTGCAAACGTGAATGACGTTGTTAGCCCTTCTGCGGCAGAGACCAGCGATCTGACGGCGACCCAGCCGCAGGGCACGATGCAGAACCCGGTTACCGCCCCTACCACCCCATCCGCAGCCCCGGCGACCCAGCAAGCTCCGCAACCGCAGGACACCCCGGCGACGAATGCGGCAGCCACGGAGCAGCCGCAGACTACGGAGCCACAACAACAGGCGGCACAACCGCAGACTACTGAGCCACAACAACCAGCTGCGCAACCGCAGGCCGTAGCAGCGACCACGGCGAACCCGGGTGCTGAGCTGAAGATTTATGACACCAGCGCACAACCTTTGGATCAGGTGCTGGCTCAGGTTCAACAGGATGGCGCCAGCATCGTGGTCGGGCCGCTGTTGAAAAACAACGTGGAAGAGCTGATGAAGAGCAACACCTCGTTGAACGTGCTGGCGCTTAATCAGCCAGAGCAGGTACAGAACCGCGCCAATATCTGCTATTTCGCCCTCTCTCCTGAAGACGAAGCCCGCGACGCCGCACGTCATATTCATGAACAAGGTAAGCAGGCTCCCCTGTTACTGACCCCACGCTCTACGCTGGGCGATCGCGTCGCGAATGCCTTTGCCCAGGAGTGGCAACAGCTGGGTGGCGGCATCGTGCTGCAGCAGAAATTCGGCTCAAGCTCAGAGCTGCGCGCCGGGATTAACGGCGGCGCAGGTATCGCGCTGAGTGGCAGCCCGGTCACCGCCAGTCTGCCGCAGCAGCAGGGTGTGACCATCGGCGGCCTGAACATACCGGCTCCACCAACGGATGCGCAAATCTCGGGTGGCGGTAAGGTCGATTCAGCGTACATTGTGGCCACGCCGGAGGAGATCGCCTTTATCAAACCGATGATTGCCATGCGCAATGGTAGCCAGAGCGGCGTGACGCTGTATGCCAGCTCCCGCAGCGCGCAGGGCACCTCTGGCCCTGACTTCCGTCTGGAGATGGAAGGTCTACAGTACAGTGAGATCCCTATGCTCGCCGGCAGTAACCCGGCGCTGATGCAGCAAGCACTCGGCAGCGTACGTAACGACTACTCGCTGGCCCGCCTGTACGCCATGGGCGTTGATGCCTGGGCGCTGGCAAACCACTTCTCTCAGATGCGTCAGGTACCCGGCTTTGAAATTAGCGGCAACACCGGCGATCTGACCGCGACTCAGGACTGCGTGATTAACAGGAAGTTATCATGGCTCAAATACCAGCAGGGGCAGATCGTCCCGGCCAGTTAAGCCGTAAACAGACCGGCGACGCATGGGAATTACAGGCGCGTCGCTGGCTGGAGAGCAAGGGACTGCGCTTTATCGCCGCGAACGTCCGCGCGCGCGGCGGTGAAATTGACCTCATCATGAAAGAGGGCCGGGTGACGGTGTTTGTCGAGGTTCGCTACCGACAAACATCCCACTTTGGCGGTGCCGCCGCCAGCGTGACCCGGGCCAAGCAACAAAAATTATTACAGACCGCCCGCGTGTGGCTTGCCCGCCATAATGGGAGTTTTGATACTGTGGATTGCCGGTTCGATGTGGTAGCCTTCACCGGAAACGCCATCGAATGGCTTAAAAACGCCTTCGGCGAAGACGCGTAAACCAGATCGTTAAGGGATATTGTGCTCGAAAGAATTAAGGTGTGCTTCACAGAAAGCATTCAGACTCAGATAGCCGCGGCAGAAGCGCTGCCGGATGCCATCTCACGCGCCGCGATGACGCTGGTGCAGTCCCTGCTCAATGGCAACAAAATTCTGTGCTGCGGTAATGGTACCTCGGCCGCCAACGCCCAACATTTCGCCGCCAGCATGATCAACCGGTTCGAAACGGAGCGTCCGAGTTTACCCGCCATTGCACTTAATACCGATAACGTGGTCTTAACAGCGATTGCTAACGATCGTCTTCACGATGAAATCTATGCCAAGCAAGTCCGTGCGTTAGGGCATGCCGGTGATGTGCTGCTGGCTATCTCTACGCGCGGTAACAGCCGCGACATCGTCAAAGCCGTAGAAGCGGCCGTCACTCGCGATATGACTATCGTAGCGCTGACGGGATACGACGGTGGCGAGCTGGCCGGGCTTTTGGGTCCGCAGGATGTGGAAATTCGCATTCCCTCTCACCGCAGTGCGCGCATCCAGGAGATGCATATGCTGACGGTGAACTGTTTATGCGATCTGATCGATAACACGCTTTTCCCTCACCAGGATGATTAAGGAGTCAACATGAAGGCATTTTCGCCCCTCGCAGTCCTTATTTCTGCGCTGCTGCTTCAGGGATGTGTCGCCGCAGCGGTCGTGGGTACTGCCGCAGTGAGCACCAAAGCCGCAACCGACCCACGCTCCGTGGGCACGCAGGTAGATGACGGCACCCTTGAGTTGCGTGTAAACAGCGCGTTGTCCAAAGACGAACAGATTAAGAAAGAAGCGCGCATCAACGTGACCGCTTATCAGGGCAAAGTTCTGCTGGCAGGCCAGGCGCCCACCACCGAACTGGCATCCCGTGCGAAGCAGATCGCCATGGGCGTTGAAGGTGCGACAGAGGTGTTCAACGAAGTGCGTCAGGGGCAGCCAATCGGTCTGACCACTGCGTCATCGGATACCTGGATCACCACCAAAATGCGTTCGCAGCTGTTGGGTAGCGATCAGGTGAAATCTTCCAACGTAAAAGTGACCACCGAGAACGGTGAAGTCTTCCTGCTCGGTCTGGTTACCGATCGTGAAGGTAAAGCGGCAGCGGATATCGCCAGCCGGGTGAGCGGCGTGAAGCACGTCACTACCGCCTTTACCTTCATCAAATAACCTTCTTGCCCTCAAGAAGGTCTTACAACAGGCCGGATGCGCTTAACGCCATCCGGCTTTTTTTATACCAGCGCAATGCTTCCCACAATGATTCCACTCAGCGCAACCAGTATCCCTGTCAGCCACAGCGCTTTTGCCGGGAATGATTTACGCAGCATGATAAGCGATGGCAGGCTAACCGCCGGAAGCGTGATGAGTAGTGCCAGCGCCGGGGCGACGCCCATACCCGCCAGCATCATGGTTTGCACAATCGGGATCTCGGTGGCAGTAGGAATTACAAATAACATACCGGCCACGGCCAACGCGATCACCCACAGCAGCGAGTTTTCAACGGCACCGTCCGCATGCGGAAAGAGCCAGACGCGGGCTGCGCCAAGAACCAGTACTGCAAGGATATAGACCGGGATCGTGCTCCAGAAGAGCTGCCAGAGCGCTTTACCCCAGCGCGACAGGAAACTGCCCTGCGGCTCCGGGAGTTCGACCTGCAGCGGCGCAGGGGTCAAGGCGGTCTCTTTCACCAGTCTCTGCACGAGGGTTGCCACCACCAGCACGGTCAACAGACCCGCGACCAGACGAATAAAGGCAAAATGCCAGCCAAGCACGAAGCCCATAAACACCAGCGTGGCGGGGTTGAGCAGCGGGTTGCCCATCCAGAATGCCAGCGCCCCGCCCATCGACACTTGCTGGCGACGCATCCCGGCGGCCACCGGCGCGGCACAGCAAGTGCACATCATGCCCGGCAATGAGAAGAGCGTACCCAGCAGGGTCCCCTGAAAACGGGGTTTCCCTAAGGTTCGCAGCAGCCAGTTACGTGGAATCAGCACCTGGATCAGCGAGCCAAGTAATACCCCTAGCACCGCAGCTTTCCATACGGCCAGGAAGTAGACCAGCGCATAGTCCCACGCCGCCTGCAGCGGGCTGCTGTTGGCGTTAGCGAGAATTGATTTACCGATCGAGTGGGTATCGGCGGCAGTAAAGGCTTTGCCGTAATAGGGCTGCCACTTCACATACCAGAGCCCAATAATAACAACGAGAAAAAAGAGAGCGGGCTTCCACCACTGCAGTGGTGTTGCCGCCTGAGATGAAGACTGACCAGTCATAGCATTCCCCGGGGAGTGTTTTTAATTTTGCCCGGGGATATTACGCCTCGCCTTTTGAAATTTCATGCAGTTTTGCTGAAGGAATAATATTTACCCCCTCTCTGGAGGGGGAAAGCCCCTCGCTCAGCATCGCTCTGGCCACTTCGCGTCCGTCGATTGATTTCCAGTTGCCCGGTAACAGTGAGAAGAGAGGGGCAAACAGGGACTCGCTAAAACGGTGCTTTTCACGCTCACCCAGGAGCATGGAAGGGCGAACGATGGTCAGCCGTTCCCACTTCTGCGCGATTAACGCCTCCTCCATCTTCCCCTTCACTTTGTTATAAAAGAAGGGAGAGCGGGCGCTGGCCCCCATTGCGCTGACCACCAGGAAGTGTTTAGCGCCCAGCTTTTTCGCCGTCAGGGCGGTATCCACGACCAGGGTGTAGTCCGCATGGATAAAAGCCTCTTTGCTGCCCGCTTCGCGCCGGGTGGTTCCCAGACAGCAAAAAGCGATATCAATCGGGTCCTGGACCTGCGCCAGCGCATCGCTCAACTGCGGATCGTGAGGGTTAAAAACGCCCGAAATATCCGCCAGCGGACGACGCGTGGGGGCGGCGATATAATTTACCCGCCGATCCTGAATTAACATTCGCAGTAGATGCCCGCCCACCAGTCCGGTGGCGCCGGTAATTAGCACCTGACTCATTTTTTTCCCCTTTGCAGAATAGTCCGTAGGCGATTTTGCCCTGCTCGACCACACTTAGAAGTCTGTGAGGTAAGTATTTACCACAAACGTAGAAAAATCTGTCTGAAGCCAAAACAACGGAGGAAACATGAGCAAGAAAATTGCGGTCCTGATTACCGACGAGTTTGAAGATTCAGAATTCACCTCACCCGCTGAGGCGTTCCGCAAAGCGGGACATGAGGTCATCACCATTGAGAAAGAGACCGGCAAAACCGTCACGGGGCATAAAGGCGAGGCGAAAGTGACCATCGATAAAAACATTGATGAGGTCAGCCCGTCAGATTTCGACGCCCTGCTGTTGCCGGGTGGCCACTCCCCGGACTCGCTGCGCGGAGATGACCGTTTCGTTACCTTTACGCGCGATTTCGTTGCCAGCGGGAAACCGGTGTTCGCCATTTGCCATGGCCCCCAACTGCTGATCAGCGCGGATGTGGTGCGCGGACGTAAGCTGACCGCGGTTAAACCGATAGTCATTGATCTGAAAAATGCCGGGGCAGATTTTTACGACCAGGAAGTGGTGGTCGATAAAGACCAACTGGTCACCAGCCGTACGCCAGACGATCTGCCTGCCTTCAACCGGGAAGCGCTACGCCTGCTCGGCGCGTAACCAGTGCAGTTTTTTACCAAAGCCCAGCGTGTTATCGGTGAACTTCAGTTCATCGAGCCGGATCTCCCATACCGGCGCTAACATCGCTGCGGCAATTGGGAAGCGGCGGATGTAATGCTTACGCATCGCGTCGCTTTCCTCTCCCTCCAGGCGGCGAATCTCCCCTTTAAACTGCACACCGCGGATCAGCGCCACGCTTTTTGGCTGGCCATTGACAGTGCCTGCTACTTTCGCCTGATGCCCGGTCATTTGTGCGTGACGCGTCTTATCTTCGCTTAAGACGTAGAAAGCCACAGCCTGTGGATCGTAATAATAGAAGGCATTCGCACACCACATTTCGCCCTCGTGATGTACGCACCAGGTCACGACGTGCTGCTTTGCCAGCCAGCAGTTAATGGTGGGCAGTGTTTCCATTTTGCGTCTCTCTTGCTAAGGTGCGTTCACCTTAACATAACGAATTGATAGCCGTGTGCTGGTTTCTCTATCTTATCCGTACCGCTGATAACGCACTCTACACGGGGATCACCACCGATGTGGCGCGGCGTTTCTTGCAACATCAAACCGGAAAAGGGGCAAAAGCCTTGCGGGGAAAAGGTGAGCTGCAGCTGGCGTTTGCCGCACCGGTGGGTGAGCGCTCGCTGGCGCTGCGGCTGGAATACAGGATCAAGCAGCTTACGAAGCGCCAGAAAGAGCGCCTCGTCGCCGGGGATGGATCGTTCGAGGCGCTACGCGAGAGCCTGCTAACGCCGTGAGTTAAAAACGGTTAAAGTGGTCGTGATACTCAACCAGGCCGCTTACCCCCTGCAGCGCGTCATCAGCCAGACGATGCACCTGGAACGCAGATTCCGTACCCGGCCAGCGGCAATGCAGATCGTAATGGGCTGCCTTTTCAAAGCCTAGCTTGCTGTAAAAGGCAGGGTCGCCCAGAGTGACCACGGCGGCATAGCCAAACTCGTTCAGGGAGTCCAGCCCTTCATAAACCAGCTGGCGTGCCAGCCCCTGGCCACGGTAACTTTCGTCTACCGCCAGCGGAGCCATACCGACCCACTGCAGCTCTTCACCCTGTACGGAAACCGGGCTGAACGCGACGTAACCAACGACCTGCCCCTCATCATCGGTCGCCACCAGCCCAAGGGTGATCAGGCCATCTTCACGAAGATTATGCACCAGCTGCGCTTCACCCTCACCTTCGAAAGCGCGACGTAACAAGGCATCGATGCCGGGGGCATCAATCCCAATTTCAACTCGAATCAGCATGGCTCACCTACTGAAGTGTGTTTACTCTCCGGCGGGCTTTTCAGACCTGCCTCGACAAAATCGGCCATTTGCAGCAAGGCCATGCGTAACGCTTTTGGCATCTGCTCCAGCTCAATGGCATCCATCAGGTTTTTCACATACAGGCCTAGCTCGGTATCCCCTTCAATCACCAGACGGCGTTGGAAAAAGAGCGTGTCCGGATCCTGTTTACGCGCTGCGATCATCAGGAGATCGCTGGCATCTGCGCTGAAACTGACATCGGCGTCGGCAGATTCACGAACGACCAGCCGACCCTTTTCAACAGAGGTAAACCAGCAAAGACCGATATCACGAACGGTGATGCTTAACCAGCGCCCTTCCAGAAATTCCAGCTCGCCCTCTTCCAGCGCCTGGCGGAATTGCCAGCTTAGCAGTTGTTCCAGCACCTGGCGCTTCAGTGCAAAGGGGGTGAGCTTCACCGGCAAACTTAACAGTGACGGGCCTGCCTGTACGAGTCGTGAACGCAGTTTTTCCAGCACGAACTTTTCTCCCTGATATCTATAGTCCCGATATATTGCCATATCCAGTCGTCGGTATAGCGGCGTAAATCAACAAACCAGCGACCTTCATCGGCCATTATTGGTCCCATCAATACGCGATTAACTGCCTCAAATCAAAATTTGTCCCCAGGGGGTTCATTAAAATCCCTGTTTTATAACATTTTTGCATCCCCTGGGCTGCGAACGTCAGGATACATTATGGAACTGCTCTGTCCTGCCGGAAATCTTCCGGCGCTTAAGGCGGCTATCGAAAATGGCGCCGATGCGGTTTACATCGGTCTGAAAGATGACACTAACGCCCGCCACTTCGCAGGCCTCAATTTTACCGAGAAAAAACTGCAGGAAGCCGCTCGTTTTGTGCACCAGCATCGCCGTAAACTGCATATTGCGATTAACACCTTCGCCCACCCGGATGGCTATTCCCGCTGGGAGCGCGCGGTGGATATGGCAGCTCAGTCAGGTGCCGATGCGCTGATCCTGGCCGATCTCGCTATGCTGGAGTATGCCGCAGAACGCTATCCTCATATTGAGCGCCATGTCTCGGTACAGGCCTCGGCGACCAATGAAGAAGCGATCCGTTTTTATCATCGTCACTTCGATGTTGCCCGTGTCGTATTGCCGCGGGTGCTCTCTATTCATCAGGTTAAGCAACTGGCGCGCGTCACGCCAGTTCCGCTGGAAGTTTTTGCGTTCGGCAGCCTGTGCATCATGGCCGAAGGGCGCTGCTACCTCTCCTCTTATTTAACCGGGGAATCGCCCAATACCGTTGGCGCATGTTCCCCTGCCCGCTTTGTACGCTGGCAGCAGACACCGCAAGGGCTGGAGTCTCGCCTGAACGATGTGTTGATCGACCGCTACCAGGAGGGGGAAAACGCAGGCTACCCAACGCTGTGTAAAGGCCGTTACCTGGTGGACGGCGAGCGCTATCACGCTCTCGAAGAGCCCACCAGCCTTAACACGCTGTCGCTATTACCAGAACTGCTGGCTGCGAATATCGCCTCGGTGAAAATTGAAGGCCGCCAGCGTAGCCCGGCCTACGTTAGCCAGGTGGCAAAAGTGTGGCGTCAGGCGATAGATCGCTGTATGGCCGATCCACAAAACTATGCGCCACAGCCCGCCTGGATGGAGACGCTCGGCGCCATGTCCGAAGGCACCCAAACTACGCTTGGCGCGTATCACCGTAAATGGCAGTGAGATAACCATGAAATATTCCTTAGGGCCGGTACTTTACTACTGGCCGAAAGAGACGCTGGAAGCGTTCTATCAGCAGGCGGCCACCAGCAGCGCCGATGTGATCTATCTTGGCGAAGCGGTGTGCAGTAAACGCCGCGCCACAAAAGTGGGTGACTGGCTTGAGATGGCAAAAAATCTGGCGGGCAGCGGCAAACAGGTGGTGCTTTCAACGCTTGCGCTGGTGCAAGCCTCCTCTGAGCTGGGCGAAATAAAACGATACGTTGATAACGGTGAGTTTTTACTCGAGGCCAGCGACCTGGGGGTGGTGAACCTGTGCGCCGAGCGCAAGCTGCCGTTTGTCGCAGGCCATGCGCTGAACTGCTATAACGCCGTAACCTTGCGTCTGCTGCTTAAACAGGGGATGACCCGCTGGTGTATGCCGGTTGAGCTGTCGCGTGACTGGCTGGTCAATTTGCTAGACCAGTGCGAAACGCTGGGGATCCGCAATCAGTTTGAAGTGGAGGTGCTGAGCTATGGTCATCTGCCGCTGGCTTACTCTGCCCGCTGCTTTACCGCCCGCTCGGAAGACCGTCCGAAGGACGAATGCGAAACCTGCTGCATCAAGTACCCGAACGGGCGCAGCATGCTGTCGCAGGAAAATCAGCAGGTGTTCGTCCTCAACGGTATTCAGACCATGAGCGGCTATGTCTACAATCTCGGTAACGAGCTGACGTCGATGGACGGGCTGGTGGATATGGTGCGCTTGTCCCCACTGGATACTAACGTGTTCGCCATGCTCGATGCGTTTCGCGCCAATCAACACGGCGAAGCCCCCCTGCCGCTGACTGCCAACAGTGACTGCAACGGCTACTGGAAACGCCTTGCCGGGCTGGAGCTGCAGGGCTGACGTAATAGCTCACTTTGTTAACAACTTTAGCTAATCTTTAATGCAGTATGGAAAGATTAACCGGAACAAAGTGAGCTCTTATGACTGATAAAACCATTCCGTTTTCGGTGCTGGATCTGGCACCGATCCCTGAAGGCTCCTCTGCCCGAGAGGCTTTTTCACACTCCCTGGATCTCGCGCGTCAGGCTGAACAGCGTGGCTATCATCGCTACTGGCTGGCGGAACATCACAATATGGTGGGCATCGCCAGTGCGGCAACCTCCGTGCTGCTGGGCTATCTGGCCGCGAATACCACCACGCTGCACCTGGGCTCAGGTGGCGTCATGCTGCCGAACCACTCTCCGTTGGTCATCGCCGAGCAGTTCGGGACCTTAAATACCCTTTACCCGGGGCGCATCGACTTAGGTCTGGGCCGTGCGCCTGGTAGCGATCAGCCCACGATGCGCGCGCTGCGCCGCCATATGAGCGGCGATGTAGACAATTTCCCCCGCGATGTGCTTGAGCTCGTCGAGTGGTTCGACGCTCGCGACCCGAATCCTCATGTCCGCCCGGTGCCGGGCTATGGCGAGAAGATCCCCGTCTGGCTGCTGGGCTCTAGCCTTTATAGCGCCCAGCTCGCAGCCCAGCTTGGCCTGCCTTTTGCCTTCGCGTCGCACTTCGCGCCAGATATGCTGCACCAGGCGCTGCATCTCTATCGTACCCAGTTCAAGCCGTCTGCGCGCCTTGAGAAGCCGTATGCGATGGTCTGCATTAACATTGTTGCTGCCGATAGCAACCGCGATGCAGAGTTCCTCTTTACCTCTATGCAGCAGGCGTTTATGAAGTTGCGTCGCGGCGAAAGCGGGCAGTTACCGCCGCCGGTCGATAATATCCATCAGCTGTGGTCGGCCTCCGAGCAGTACGGGGTTCAGCAGGCGCTGAGTATGTCGCTGGTGGGCGATAAAGCGAAAGTACGCCACGGGCTGGAAGCGGTTCTGCGTGAAACCCAGGCCGACGAGATTATGGTCAACGGCCAGATTTTCGATCATCAGGCTCGTTTACACTCGTTTGATCTGGCGATGCAGGTGAAAGAGGAATTGGTGGGTTAGTTGTGATTCTGCCCTCTCCCGTGGGGAGAGGGCAAGGGAACCCGATTTACGGATATACCGGCAACAGATTAAAGCTCGACAGGATGTGCACCAGGGCGTTGCCCACCCCGAAGACCAGAATCAGGGCAATCATCGGCTTTCCACCCCAGACGCGGAATGTTGGACTGCCGAAGCGTTGACGTGATTTACGCGCGAGCAGCGCAGGAACAATTGCCGCCCAGATGGTGGCCGCCAGCCCCGCATAGCCGATAGCATACAGGAAACCATTCGGCCACATCAGACCACCCACAATCGGGGGCAGGAAGGTCAGCAGCGCGGTTTTGAAGCGCCCCGGCGCGGAATCGTCAAAGCCAAACAGATCCGCCAGGTAATCAAACAGGCCCAGCGTCACGCCGAGGAAGGAACTTGCCACCGCGAAGTTCGAAAAGATAACCAGCAGCAGATCCAGACTGCGGCTGTTCAGTACACCGCTTAACGCCTGCACCAGCACATCGATGTTTCCGCCCTTCTGCGCAATGCCGATAAATTCCGGACGCGGGATGTTACCCATCGTCCCCAGCAGCCAGATGACATACAGCCCCAGCGCCAGCAGCGTGCCGTACACCAGGCACTTCACGATGGTACGCGGATCTTTGCCGTAATACTTCATCAGGCTCGGCACGTTGCCGTGATAACCGAACGACGCCAGACAGAACGGTAAGGTCATCAGCAGGTACGGCGTGTAGCTGGCATGACTTTCCGCCACGTTAAACAGCGTTGCTGGCGTCACATGCCCCAGCAGGCTGCCAAAGGTGAGGAAGAAAGTGATGACTTTGGCGCCCAGTACAATGGCCGTCATGCGGCTGACGGCCTTTGTGCTCAGCCAGACGATAAAGGCCACCGCCAGCGCAAAGCACAACCCCGCCAGACGCGCCGGCACGTCTAATGACAGTTCTGAAAAGGTGTGATGCAGAATAGAACCGCTCGCAGAAATGTAGGCGTACGTCAGGATATAAAGCACGAAGGCGATGGAGAGACCGTTTACCAGGTTCCAGCCTTTGCCCAGCAAGTCTTTCGTAATGGTGTCGAAGCTGGAACCTATGCGGTAGTTCAGGTTGGCTTCCAGAATCATCAGCCCGGAGTGCAACATACAAAACCAGGTAAAGACCAGCGCTGCCAGTGACCAGAAAAACCACGCCCCGGACATGACCACCGGCAAGGAGAACATCCCCGCGCCGATAATGGTGCCGCCGATGATCACCACGCCGCCGAGCAGCGAAGGTGACGTTTGGGTGGTGGTTAGTGTCGCCATACAGCCAGATCTCCAGTCATAAATTTGGTACAGCATATCAATGCGCTGCACTGTACCAGTACAAGAGTACAAAAGGAATAAAAAAAGCCCCGATAATGATTACCGGGGCTGTATAGATTACTTTACGCTAGTTAACGCAGGGGTTACGCATCGCCACCGAAGCGGCGACGGCTGGTGCCTTCGTCACGACGTGGACCACGGTTTTCGCGACGTTCACCGCTGAAGCGACCCGCGCCTGGCGCAGCGCCTTCACGACGAGGACCACGACCGCCTTCACGACGCTCACCGCCGCCGAAGCTACGACCACCTTCACGACGCTCACCGCCGCCGAAGCTACGACCACCTTCACGACGCTCACCACCGCCACGACGTTCGCCGCCACGGTCAGGACGCGGCTGAGCATCGCCCAGCAACTGCATGTTCATCGGTTTGTTCAGAATGCGGGTGCGAGTAAAGTGCTGCAGAACTTCGCCCGGCATACCTTTCGGCAGTTCGATAGTCGAGTGGGTACCGAACAGCTTGATGTTACCAATGTAACGGCTGCTGATGTCGCCTTCGTTAGCGATAGCGCCAACGATATGACGAACTTCAACACCATCATCACGGCCAACTTCAATACGGTACAGTTCCATATCGCCAGCGTCACGACGCTCACGACGTGGACGGTCTTCACCACCACGCTCTGGACGATCGCCACGTGGGCCACGGTCGTTACGATCACCACGACGCTCGAAACGGTCGTCACGGTCACGGAACTCACGCTTAGGACGCATTGGCGCATCTGGCGGAACGATCAGGGTACGTTCGCCCTGAGCCATTTTCAGCAGTGCCGCAGCCAGAGCTTCCATATCCAGCTCTTCGCCTTCTTCCACTGGCTGAATCTTCGCCAGCAGACCACGGTACTGATCCAGATCGCTGCTTTCCAGCTGCTGCTGAACTTTAGCGGCGAATTTTTCCAGACGGCGTTTGCCCAGCAACTCTGCGTTTGGCAGGTCTGCTTCTGGAATGGTCAGTTTCATGGTGCGTTCGATGTTGCGCAGCAGACGACGCTCGCGGTTCTCAACGAACAGCAGCGCACGGCCAGCACGACCCGCACGACCGGTACGACCGATACGGTGAACGTAAGACTCGGAGTCCATTGGAATGTCGTAGTTCACAACCAGGCTGATACGCTCAACGTCCAGACCACGTGCTGCCACGTCGGTTGCAATCAGGATATCCAGACGACCGTCTTTCAGACGTTCCAGCGTCTGCTCACGCAGAGCCTGGTTCATATCACCATTCAGCGCTGCGCTGTTATAGCCGTTACGCTCCAGCGCTTCAGCCACTTCCAGGGTCGCGTTTTTGGTACGCACGAAGATAATCGCCGCATCAAAATCTTCCGCTTCCAGGAAGCGTACCAGCGCTTCATTTTTACGCATGCCGTACACAGACCAGTAGCTCTGGCTGATGTCAGGACGCGTGGTCACGCTAGACTGAATGCGTACTTCCTGCGGCTCTTTCATGAAGCGGCGGGTAATACGACGGATAGCTTCTGGCATGGTTGCAGAGAACAGAGCGGTCTGATGACCTTCCGGGATCTGCGCCATAATGGTTTCTACGTCTTCGATGAAGCCCATACGCAGCATTTCATCTGCTTCATCCAGTACCAGACCGCTCAGTTTAGAGAGATCAAGGGTACCGCGCTTCAGGTGATCCAGCAGACGGCCCGGCGTACCGACGACAATCTGTGGGCCCTGGCGCAGGGCGCGTAACTGCACGTCATAACGCTGGCCGCCGTACAGGGCTACCACGTTTACGCCGCGCATATGTTTAGAGAATTCAGTCATTGCTTCAGCAACCTGAACAGCCAGTTCACGGGTTGGAGCAAGAACGAGGATCTGCGGTGCACGCAGGTCCGGATCAATGTTGTTCAGCAGCGGCAGCGAGAACGCCGCAGTTTTACCGCTACCCGTCTGGGCCATGCCCAGCACGTCACGACCAGAGAGCAGATGTGGGATACACTCTGCCTGGATCGGAGATGGTTTTTCGTAACCCAGATCGTTAAGGGCTTCAAGGATAGGAGCCTTCAGGCCCAGATCTGCAAAAGTGGTTTCGAATTCAGCCATGTAGTACAAGTGCCTCGATATTAATGGCGGCCAGTCTACTTAGCTCATCGTGAAAATGATTAGCAATTTTCATTGAAAAGTGTGAACCGGCTCAAAGTAGGTGTATTGACGAACAACAACGCCCTCACCAGTGAAGGTGATGGCAATCAAAAGATTACGGGCTGATGTTTATGTCGTCAGCTATTGCTGGTCCGATTCTGCCAGGTCGTCATGCTCCTGGCCCAAGAGCGATAATTCCAACAATGCATAACGGTGCTCAACATAGTTGTGTACGTTGTTAGCAACCGCTAATTTGAACAGTGCCGTAGCGCTGTCCATATCCCCCAGACTTAGGTAGTACTTACCTAAATAGAAGTTGGTTTCACTGAGATGTTCAGCGAGCGAGGTGTTATCCGTTGCGTCCGCCTTGAGCCGTTCCATTAGCGTTGCTTCGCTAATGTTGCCCAGGTAGAACTCGACAATATTCCATCCCCATTGTTCCTTGTCCGATTTGTCGAAGCGCTGTTTCAGTGCTTCTTTGGCCTGCTTCGCATCAAGCTTCTGCTCAACGATGTAAAGCCACAGGCTACGGAAAGGATCGTTCGGATCGTCTTGATAAAACGCCAGCAGATCATCTTGCGCTAACTTGTCACGACCGCCGTAATACAGGGCGATACCGCGATTCAAGTGCGCGTAGTTGTAAGTTGGATCAAGCTCAAGTACAGAATCAAACGCTTCATAGGCAGCATCAAAATTGCCTGCCTGCGTTAAATAAATGCCTAAGTAATTGAATACTTCAGGCATATCGGGTCGGATGGCTAACGCTTGTGAAAAATCATTTCGCGCCAGTGCCCTCAGACCGAGACTATCATACAACACTCCGCGCTCATATAAAAGCTGTGCGCGTTCGTCATCGGTTAAAGCCCGACTGGCAAGAATTTGTTCCATGCGAGCCAGAATCACTTCTTGCTGCAAAGTCGGTTGCAATGGTACCGCGAGGACTTCACTTTTACGCCAGGCAGAGTTGCTGCATCCTGCCAGCGTTAAAGCTGTCGCAACGAAACACCAGCGCAGAAAAGGCTTCATTTCCCACTCCCGAAGACAACAATTGGATGAACGTCCTGTCCCCCGGCGGCTCAACAAGGCGTCCTGCCTGATAATAAGCCCTCCGCCTGAGCGGAGGGCAAATGGCAACCTTACTCGCCTTGTTCCGCTGCCGGAGCTTCCGGCGCGGCGGCAGGCTGTGACTGCTCGGTCGCTTCTTTAATGCTCAGACGGATACGGCCCTGACGGTCAACTTCCAGAACCTTAACCGGTACTTCCTGACCCATCTGCAGGTAATCGGTCACTTTCTCAACGCGCTTGTCGGCGATCTGAGAGATGTGAACCAGACCTTCTTTACCGCCACCGATGGCAACAAATGCGCCAAAGTCAACGATACGGGTCACTTTACCATTGTAGATGCGGCCCACTTCGATTTCCGCAGTAATTTCTTCGATGCGACGGATTGCGTATTTTGCTTTCTCGCCGTCGGTTGCTGCGATCTTCACAGTACCGTCATCTTCGATTTCGATAGTGGTGCCAGTCTCTTCGGTCAGAGCACGGATAACAGAACCGCCTTTACCGATAACGTCTTTGATCTTGTCCGGGCTGATCTTAATCGTGTGGATACGTGGAGCGAACTGAGAGATGTCGCCGCGCGGCGCGTTGATCGCCTGTTCCATCACGCCCAGGATGTGCAGACGCGCACCTTTAGCCTGGTTCAGCGCAACCTGCATGATCTCTTTGGTGATGCCTTCAATTTTGATATCCATCTGCAGTGCAGAGATACCGTCGCGGGAACCCGCCACTTTGAAGTCCATATCACCCAGGTGGTCTTCGTCGCCCAGGATGTCAGACAGAACAACGAAGTTGTCGCCTTCTTTCACCAGACCCATCGCAATACCTGCAACGGCGGCTTTGATTGGCACACCTGCGTCCATCAGCGCCAGGGATGCGCCACATACAGAAGCCATGGAGGAAGAACCGTTGGATTCGGTGATTTCAGAAACCACACGCACGGTGTACGGGAATTTGTCAGCTTCTGGCATAACCGCCAGCACGCCACGTTTCGCCAGACGACCGTGACCAATTTCACGACGCTTCGGCGAACCTACCATACCGGTCTCACCAACGGAGTACGGAGGGAAGTTGTAGTGGAACAGGAAGCTGTCAGTACGCTCACCCATCAGTTCGTCGATGTTCTGCGCGTCACGTGCAGTACCCAGGGTCGCGGTAACCAGCGCCTGAGTTTCGCCACGGGTGAACAGTGCGGAACCGTGAGTACGTGGCAGAACGCCAGTACGCACATCCAGACCACGGATCATGTCTTTCTCACGGCCATCGATGCGCGGCTCGCCTGCCAGTACACGGCTACGAACAACGTTTTTCTCGATAGCGTGCAGGATTTCGCTCAGCTCGTTAGCATCCAGCGTTTCGTCTTCAGCCACCAGCGTCGCAACGGTTTCAGACTTGATCACGTCAACCTGAGCATAACGCTCTTGTTTGTCAGTGATACGGTAAGCATCGCTCAGGCGAGATTCTGCCAGAGCCGCTACGCGTGCGTTCAGCGCGTCGTTTACCGCTTCTGGCTGCCAGTCCCAACGTGGTTTACCGGCTTCTTTCACCAGGTCGTTGATGTTCTGGATAACGATCTGCTGCTGGTCGTGGCCATATACCACAGCACCCAGCATCTGGTCTTCGCTCAGCAGCTCAGCTTCGGATTCAACCATCAGCACTGCCGCTTCAGTACCCGCAACTACCAGGTCCAGCTTACTCTCTTTCAGCTCTTCCTGAGTTGGGTTCAGTACATACTGGTCATTGATATAACCAACACGTGCAGCACCGATTGGGCCGTTGAATGGAATACCAGACAGGGAGAGCGCAGCAGATGCGCCGATCATCGCAACGATGTCCGGGTTAACCTGTGGGTTAACAGAAACAACGGTGGCAATAACCTGTACTTCGTTAACGAAGCCTTCCGGGAACAGCGGGCGAACCGGGCGGTCAATCAGACGCGCGATCAGGGTTTCGCCTTCGCTTGGACGGCCTTCACGACGGAAGAAACCACCCGGGATTTTACCGGCAGCGTAGGTACGCTCCTGGTAGTTAACGGTCAGCGGGAAAAAGTCCTGACCTGGTTTAGCTTTTTTCTGGCCGACAACGGTCACGAATACCGCGGTGTCATCCATGCTTACCATTACGGCAGCAGTCGCCTGACGCGCCATCATGCCGGTTTCCAGCGT